>RDYF01000099.1 GCA_004293285.1 Verrucomicrobiota bacterium
AAAGCCAAAGAGGCCGAAGACGATCGATGGCACACCGGCGAGGTTGAGAATGGCCAAGCGCACCAAGCGAATGAACGGGCTATCCTTGGCGTACTCCGAGAGATAAATGGCAGCGCTGACGCCGAAAAACAGCGCGATGATGATCGCACCAACCGTCAGCAGCAGCGTGCCGACGATGGGTCCGACGATGCCGCCGCCGGAGTAGGAATAGCTGTGATGATGATACACCTTTTCGGCACCATGCTTTTTCACATAAGCCATGTATTCCGAAGCGGGGAGTTGTTGCTTCACTCCATGGGCGTCATCGAACACATGCAGGGTCTCATTTTTATCCAGCAAAAACGAGAAGTTGATGAAAGGAGCCTTCGATGTGAACAGCGTCGGCGCGCCGTCCCAGCAGATTTTGCCAAACATCAGCACGGCGATGAACAAAATCAGATACGTCACGCCGGCAAAAAACGAGCGGATGACTCGGTCCCAGCGTTTGCCCGTGGGGTTTGCGGGACGCAGCAATGTTTCCTCAGAAATCATATCAGTGTTTCATGTTGCGGGTGAAATGGTGAGCCGTGGCATTGATGCCCAAGACAATCGCAAAAAGCAAGATGCCAACGACAAACAGCGCGCGGTAATGGACACTGCCGACAGGGACCTCGCCGAGTTCTTGGGCGATGATGCCCGTCATCGTGTGAGCGGGTTGGAAAAAAGCGCCGATGCCTGCGGAAAAGTCGGGAATCTTGATGCGATTGCCCGCCACCAGGAGAACCACCATGGTTTCGCCGATGACCCGTCCGAAGCCCAGCAAAATGGCAGCGAGAATGCCCGAAAAAGCCGCGGGCACGACGACGCGGAAGGTCGTCTGGATTTTCGAAGCGCCAAGCGCCTCCGACGCTTCCGAATAGGCCGCTGGCACGTTATTAATGGCATCTTCGGCGAGCGAAAAAATGGTCGGGATGCTCATCAACGCCAGCAGACATCCGGCGGTGAAGATATTCAGTCGTTCATCCATCGGAAACCCAGGGAACCAAGAGAGCGAGGGGTGAGAGGAGAAATCGCGCAATGCCTCGCCGAGGATAAAAATGCCGATAAAGCCGAGCACGACCGAGGGGATGGCCTGAATGAACTCAATCACCGGCTTAATGACCTTTTGTTCGCGCGGGCTGGCGAATTGGTTGGTGTAAATCGCCGCGCCAATGCCCACGGGGATGGCGATGGTAAGGGCGACCAAGGCGATCATCAGCGAGCCAGTGAGCAAGGGGAGAATGCCATAAAAGTCCTGCCATTCACCGCCCGTGATCCAGTTTTTTCCGGTGAGAAACGAGGAGATGGCGGTGCCCAGAGAAACCGGTTTTTCGCCATTCCAGCCCTTGATTTTTTCTGGCGCGGCTTGCAAATCCGCGAGAAAAACGGGCAAGGCGGCATTCACCGCGCGCGTCAGTTGTTGCGATTCTGGCTGGGTGAAGGCGAAAGTCATTTGCGGAGCGAGCGCCTGGACCTTTTCCAGAAGCGACTGATGAGTGGTCGTGCATCGCTCGCGCTGAGTGAGCAAGGTGGCGAGAGCGGCCTTCGTATCAATCTTTTCCGCTTCCAAACGGGCCGCTTCTGCCTGCAAGCGTTCGCGCTCACCGGGATCACTGGCGGCTTCTGCGGCTTCGAGCAAGGTCTTACGGTCGCGTGCCATGCCATCGGCGCGACTCAGATCTTCCTTGGCTTTTTTCGCCGCCGCGCCGATTTCGCTGACGAGGCCACTGAGTTCACTGCCCGCGGCTTCAAAGGCATCGATTTGCGCGCGCACGGGGGCGAGTGGTTCCGCGAACTTTTGGCGAATGGCGGCATATTCGCTGGCGAGAGTTTCCACGAGTTCTGGGGCGTCCTCGTCATCAATCGGCCGCTGCGCGAGGGCATCGAGGATTTGCTGACGCTCCGCGGCAGTGAGGCTGGGCGTTTCGGGCAGATTTTTCAGCGCCAGCGGCAAGAGCGCGGCGTATTCGGCCTGCAAGCGGGCGATGGCTTCTGGCTGGGGATTTTCTTCCTCGGTGGTCTCGAAATAGGCATCGCGCGCGGCAGCGGTAAAGTCATCGACCTCACTCACCAGCGCGGCGGCCTCCGTCGAGCGATCAAGCTCACGTTTCGCTTGGCCATTGATTTCGGCAAAATACGCGCGATTCAGCAGTGATGTTAGTTGCTCGTGCGAGGTGAGATTTTGTCGCGAGATGTCGACAAACTCCATGCCGGTGACGCGGTAGATTTCCAACTCGCGGCGATATCCCGGGAAAAATCCCAGACCTTCTTTGAGCAAGAACGCAATGATGAGCAAGAGAATGACAATCGTGAGGCCGGCGTTCGAGGCGAAGAAATAGCGAATCAAGCGATCATACGAAAAGCCTCGTCGTTGCAACGACGGAGTGGAGCTCTCGGTAGGTGAGTTGTCAGACATGGAAAGCGTGCGATTGGTGGAAAAGCAGAACCGCCGACAGCGTAGAAACGTGCGGCGGATTGCTCAATGCCAGAGTTATGCCTCAATGTGATGAGATTGTCACACACGAAATGTCGCGACATCCCATCGGCATGGAGGGGAGAGGGGAAATTATTCCATCAAGATGAAGCCCGTGCTCTCGACGACCTTCTTGCCGGCGTCCGACTTGATGAAATCGAGGAAGGCCTTGGTTTCATCGCTCGACTTTTCGGGAGTGTAAAGGTAGCACTCGCGGGAGTAGACGTAACTTTTCTTATTCGCGGCAACGGGTGCCACATCGTCGATCTTCACCGCCTTGATGCCGCGAGTTTTCGCGTAAGCGAGGCCGACATAGCCGATGCCGCCTTTGTTTTTCGCGACTTCTTGAGCGATTTGCTCATTGCCTGCCATTTTCAGCGAGCTGGCGGGGTAATCGCGACCATCCATGGCGAGCTTCTGCCAATCCTTGTAGGTGCCGGAAGAAGTGTTGCGGGTGTAAATCGAGATCGGTCCGGGAGCGCCGCCGAGTTCCGACCAGTCCTTCACTTGACCGGTGAAAATTTTGGCGACCTGCGCTTTGGTCAGATTGGTGACGGGAGATTTTTTGTTCACGATGACGCAAAGCATGTCATAGCAAACGGGATGCTCGACCAAGTTGATGCCCTTGGTTTTGCATTCTGTGAGCTCTTCTTCCTTCGCCTTGCGGGACGACATGCCAATGTCAGCCGTGCCGTTGGCGAGTGCGGGGAATGCGGTCGACGAACCTTCCGCAGCAATTTCAAATTTCGTCGAGGCATGGCCTTCGGCTTTGTATTTCTCAGCGAGCTGAGGAATCAGCTTGGCTCCCAGAGTATCGCTGCCTTTCAGGCTGATGCTTTGGGCGTGACTCATGGTGCTAAGACCAAGAACAGTAGTGAGTGCGAGGATCAATTTCATAGAACGCGCAAGAAGCTGTAGAATCCTAGTGACTCCGGCGCGATGCTGTCAATGTGACAATTTCGTCACATAAGGCGCTGCGTTATCTGACGAAACTTTTTTTTCGAGAAAAAGAAAAAAGTTTTGACAAGGATCATTTAATGTATACAAGTTGGTGCGCATTAACAAATCTACATTCGATATGTCGAACGAAACCAAACCAATCCCCACGCTCACGGAAGAAGAACTCGACTGGTTGAACGTGGTTCGCAAAAAAGTCGGACAACTGCGTTATGGCTCCGTGCAGATCACCGTTCATGATGGTCGTGTGACGCAGGTCGAGAGCAACGAAAAGACGCGTTTTGTCCATCGCTCCAAAGAGGAGTGACATGATGGCAGAAGCAGGGCGAAATTTTTCCCCTTGCCAAGTCGCCATGATTTGCTACAATTCGATCTACATTAACAAATGCATCTTTCCAAAAAAGCAGAATACGCGCTACGAGCCGTGATCAATCTAGGAATCGCTTCTGAGATGGGTCGCACGGCGTTGCCAGGCTCCGAGCTTGCCGAGGCGAATCGGTTGCCGCTGAAATTCGTGGAGCGCATTCTTCAAGAGCTGCGCGATGCCGGATGGGTTGAAACGCATCGCGGCAAGTTCGGCGGCTATGCGCTGACAGCAGCGGGAAAGGGCACCAAAGTGGGCGACATCGTCCGCAAGATGGATGGTCGGCTTGCTCCGATTTGCTGTGCTAGTGAGTTTGCCTACCAACAGTGTTCTTGTCCTGACGAAGATCATTGTGGTCTGCGCATGTTGATGATCGACGTCCGCAACGCGATTGCCAACATTCTCGATCGCTACACCTTGGCGCAAGTGGTGGAAGTGACCATGCGCAAGATGCGTCGAGATGGCGTCGTGCCGCCCTTTTCCACACCCGAAGAGCTCGCCGATCCGAGCAAGCACCCCAAGCCGAAAGCCGACCCTGCCGATGGATTTTTGGCGGGTTTAACACAAAAAGATCACTAACACGATTTCCTGAAAAAAATTTGCCGATCTGACACAGAAGGCATTGTCTCACCACCACTGCTGACATCCACCTGACACACAGGAGAAGGACGCCATGCAGAAAAATGAAAATTGCATCTTATCTCCAACAACCAATCGTATCCATCCTCGCTCTCGCCGCTTTCTTGCCGCTGAGCGCATGCAAAAAATCGCAAACTCCTGCGGCGCAGAAAAGCGTTCTTCTGAACGTTTCGTATGATCCGACACGCGAGTTTTATGTCGACGTCAATGCTGCTTTTGTCCAAGAATGGCAGAAGAAAACAGGCAATTCGTTAGAAATCAAACAATCCCACGGTGGCTCGGGCAAGCAAGCGCGCTCGGTGATCGATGGCCTCGAAGCCGATGTCGTGACTTTGGCATTGGCGGGCGACATTGATGTCATCGCCGAGAAAGGCTTGCTGGCGAAAGACTGGGCGCAGAAATTTCCCGACAACAGTTCTCCTTACACCTCGACGATTGTTTTTGTCGTGCGCAAGGGCAATCCGAAAGGCATCAAAGACTGGGGTGATCTGGTGCAGCCAGGCGTGCAAGTGATCACGCCCAATCCGAAAGTGTCGGGCGGTGCGCGTTGGAACTACCTCGCGGCCTGGGCCTGGGCGGAAAAGCAATTTGCGGGCGATCAACAGCGCGTTCGTGAGTATGTGCAAGCCTTGCTCAAGCAAGTGCCCGTGTGGGATACCGGGGCTCGCGCCGCGACCACGACCTTTGCGCAGCGGGAAATTGGCGATGTCTATCTGTCATGGGAAAACGAAGCTTATCTGATCGAAAAAGAATTTCCGGGTAAAACGGAGATTGTTTATCCTTCGCTGAGCATTCTTGCCGAGCCACCAGTCGCAGTTGTCGACCAAGTCGCCCAAAAGCACGGCACGGTTGAGCTTTCGCGCGCCTATCTCGAATTCCTCTACACTCCCGCCGCTCAGGAGTTGGCCGCGAAACATCACTATCGTCCGCGCTTGGCATCGGTGAAAAGTTCCTTGCCTGCGCTCGAGCTGGCGACGGTGGAAAAACAATTCGGCGGCTGGGAAAAGGCGCAAAAAACCCACTTCGCGGATGGCGGCACCTTTGATCAGCTCTACGTCAATCCCTAACGCATTCTTTTCCCATCTATGTCTCGCCCTCGCGTCATCCCTGGCTTTGGATTATCACTTGGATTTAGTGTTGTTTATCTGAGTTTGATCATCCTCCTCCCCCTCGTGGCTTTGTTTGTCAAAGCCGCAGGCCTCGGCTGGCGCGAGTGGTGGGATTTGCTGAGTTCACCACGTGTGCTTGCGGCCGCGCGACTGACCTTTGGTGCAAGTGCGGCGGCGGCGGCTTTGAGTTCGGTGCTGGGCTTGATCGTGACGTGGGTGCTCGTGCGATACACCTTTCCGGGACGTCGACTGCTCGATGGCATGATCGATCTCCCCTTCGCACTGCCCACGGCCGTGGCAGGCATCACGCTGACGACCTTGTATGCTCCTAACGGCTGGCTCGGTGCGCCGTTGCAGCAGCTCGGGCTCAAGGTCGCCTACACGCCTATCGGTGTGTTCATGGCCCTCACCTTCATTGGATTTCCCTTCGTGGTGCGAACAGTGCAGCCGGTGCTAGAAGATCTTTCGCGCGATACCGAGGAAGCGGCGGCGACTCTGGGTGCGGGGCGATGGGTGACCTTTTGGCGCGTGGTATTTCCGGCCTTGTTGCCGGCGATGATTACCGGTTTCACCATGGCCTTGGCGCGGGCGATTGGCGAGTATGGTTCGGTGATTTTCATTTCCGGAAACTTGCCGATGAAAACCGAAATCCTGCCTTTGTTGATTGTCGCGCAGTTGGAGCAATACAACGTGCCTGCGGCTTCGGTGATTGCGGCGGCGATGCTGATCGTTTCGTTTACGCTGCTTCTGGTAATCAATCTGCTCCAGCGCTGGTTGGACAAAAACCAACAACGATAAAGTGATGAAACATTCCGTGGTAACACAAGAAACGCGTGTGGTGAGGTGGCTGTTGATTGCCGCCACGCTGCTGATTTTGGGACTGTTTTTGCTGCTGCCTTTGGTGGCGGTGTTTATCGAGGCGCTGCGTCAAGGATGGCAGGTGTTTTGGGCGGCGCTGCACGAAGACGCGGCGCGTTCTGCTGTGGGCTTGACCATCGCCATGGCGGCCTTGGCGGTGCCTTTGAATGCCCTTTTTGGGCTGGCAGCTGCTTGGGCGGTGACGAAATTTCGCTTTCGCGGTCGCGCGTTGTTGATCACGTTGATCGACCTCCCTTTCGCGGTGTCGCCGGTGGTGGCGGGTGTGGTGTGGATTTTGTTGTTCAGCAGCCATGGCTGGTTCGGGGCGTTTCTGGCGAAGCACGATATCGCCATCATCTTCGCATGGCCCGGCATCATGTTGGCGACCTTGTTTGTCACTTTTCCTTTCGTGGCGCGCGAGTTGATTCCGTTGATGGAATCGCAGGGCACCGATCAAGAGGAAGCCGCTGTGACCCTTGGCGCGAACGGTTGGCAAATTTTTTGGCGCGTGACCTTGCCCAACATCAAGTGGGGTTTGCTGTATGGCGTGTTGCTGTGCAATGCGCGCGCGATGGGCGAGTTCGGTGCGGTTTCGGTGGTCTCGGGACACATTCGCGGTGAAACGAATACGCTGCCTTTGCACATTGAGGTGCTTTACAATGAATACCAATTTAGCGCGGCTTTCGCCTGTGCCACCTTGCTCGCCATGCTGGCCTTGTTGACGCTCGGTCTGAAGTCGGCGATCGAACATTTTTCCGGCCATTCTGGTCGTGGTCACTAATCCTTTTTCCCATCATGTCCATTTCCATTCAATCCATCCACAAATCCTTCGGCTCGTATCTGGCGCTCGATGATGTTTCGCTCGAAGTCCCCCAAGGCTCGCTCACGGCTCTGTTGGGACCCTCGGGATCAGGCAAAACGACTTTGCTGCGCATTGTCGCCGGATTGGATTTTGCCGATGAAGGACGCGGGAAAATTTTGTTTCATGGCGAAAATGTCGCCGATGTTCCCGCAGGCGAAAGGCAAGTCGGTTTTGTCTTTCAGCACTATGCCTTGTTTCGTCACATGACCGTGGCGGAGAATGTTGCTTTTGGCTTGAATGTGATGCCGCGGCATCGTCGACCCAGCGCAGCGGAGATCGACGAGCGGGTAAAGGAGTTGCTGCACTTGGTGCGGCTCGATGGCCTAGATCGACGTCGTCCGCATGAGCTTTCCGGTGGTCAGCGTCAGCGCGTCGCCCTCGCGCGTGCGCTCGCGATTCGTCCGAAGGTGTTGTTGCTCGATGAGCCCTTCGGCGCGCTGGATGCGCAGGTGCGAAAAGATCTGCGGCGTTGGCTGCGGGTGTTTCATGATCAGATTGGATTGACGACTCTGTTTGTCACGCACGATCAAGAAGAGGCCTTGGAGCTGGCCGACCAAGTGGTGGTGATGCGCCAAGCACGGGTCGAACAAGTCGGCCCCCCGCAAGAGATTTTCGATCATCCGCGCACGCCATTTGTCTATGAGTTTTTGGGCAACGTGAACAAAATCCCGCACGCAAATGGCGAGGTGCGTTATGTCCGACCCCATGAAATGGAAATCACCTTCGCCGCCGAATACGATGCGGCGCGCGATGTTTTGGCCGATGTGACGCACTTGTTTTCCGCTGGTCCTGTGGCGTCTTTGTCCTTGCGCTTGGGCGATGGTTCCTTGGTCGAAGCCGAAATTTCGCGCAAGCAATTGGAAGAGCTCGCGCTCAGTGTCGGCGATCGCGTGGCGGTGCGCTGGCCTTAGGATTTCTTCGCAAATAGGATTGCCAGAGTCCGGAAATCCCCTAGAATCCGCCCTCCAATCCTTGATTTATGAGCGATTTGAAACACGTAGCAATTGTCGGCGCCACAGGTGCCGTGGGTGAAGAAATGCGTTTGTGCCTTGAGCAACGTCATTTTCCCGTAGGCAAGTTGACCTTGTTGGCTTCGAAACGCTCGGTGGGCAAAACGTTTTCGTTTCGCGGTGAAGAGATCGCGGTGGAGGAGCTAACGCACGATTCCTTTGCCGGCGTGGACATCGCGCTGTTCAGTGCCGGGGGCTCGATTTCTGAGGAGTTCGGCCCTTCTGCCGCTGCCGCTGGCTGTGTGGTGATCGATAACTCCTCGGCTTTCCGCATGATCGACGGCGTGCCTTTGGTGGTCCCTGAAATCAATCCGCAGGCGGCTTTGGATCATCCGAAAAACATCATCGCCAATCCGAATTGCACGACCATCATTTCGCTGATGGCACTCGCGCCTTTGCATCGCGCTTTTGGTTTGAAAGCCATCATCGCTTCTTCCTATCAAGCCGTGTCAGGCAGTGGCGCCCAGGGCATCGCCGAACTGGAACAGCAAGTGCACGCTCTGACGCACGGTTTGCCGCTGGAACAAAAGGTTTACTCGCGCCAAATTGCTTTCAACGTGATTCCGCAGGTCGATCGTTTCATGGACAATGGCTACACCAAGGAAGAGCTGAAAATGCTGCATGAAGGTCGGAAAATCCTTGGCCTTCCTGAGTTGAATGTTTCCTGCACCTGCGTCCGCGTGCCGGTGTATCGTTCGCACTCGGTCTCGATCACCGCCGTTTTTGAAAAGCCGGTTACGGTCGAAGCCGCGCGTGCCGTGTATGCCGGTCAGAAAGGCGTGCAGTTGGTGGACGACCCCGCGAATGGCGTGTTCCCGGTGCCGCTTGATACCACGGGCAAAGACGATTGCTTGGTGGGTCGCATTCGCCAAAATCTGGTGCTCGACAACGCGCTCGACCTCTGGGTGGTGGGCGATCAGGTGCGCAAAGGTGCGGCCTTGAATGCGGTGCAGATTGCGGAACTTTTGTAATTCTTTGCGTATGCCCGATGCCGAATTTTCCGCGTATCTGAAGTCGAGCGCCCAGCGGGTGGATCGCGCTTTGGATGGATTTTTGCCGAAAGAAAAAGTCGCGCCGTCGACGATCCATCAAGCGATGCGCTATGCCGTTTTTGCGGGTGGCAAACGCCTGCGCCCCATTCTCTGCCTTGCGGCGGCGGAAGCCTGTGGCGGTGAGGACGAACTCGCCTTGCCCGCGGCCTGCGCGGTGGAAGTATTGCATACCTATTCGCTCGTGCATGATGACTTGCCTTGCATGGACGACGATGATTTGCGTCGCGGGCGTCCGACCTGTCACAAGGTCTACGGTGAAGGCATGGCCGTGTTGTGTGGCGACGCCTTGCTGACCGAGGCCTTTTTGATGCTGACGCAGAGCAAGCCGACACCGCGTTATCCGATTGGGGTGTTGGTGCAAGAACTGGCATTGACCAGTGGCAGTCGTCATCTGATCGGCGGTCAAGTCATGGATTTGGAGGGCGAAGGCAAATCTCTCACGAAAGCACAATTGGTGAAAATCCATCGCGCCAAAACCGCAGCGCTGCTGACCACCTCACTGCGCCTGGGTGCGATGGCCGTCAACGCCACGCCGGCCAAGCTGGAGGCCCTGACGACCTTTGGCGAGTGCTTGGGTCTGGCCTTTCAGATCATCGACGACATCCTCGACGTCACCCAGAGTACCGAGGTGCTCGGAAAAACGGCAGGCAAAGATGTCGATGTCGCCAAAGCCACGTATCCCGCGATCGTCGGGCTCGAAAAATCCCGCAAAGAAGCCGCCACACTCACCAAAAAAGCGATGGCGGCCTTGGAAGTGTTCGGCAAAAAAGCCCAGCGCCTCCACCAAATCGCCGACTACCTGCTCGTCCGCGAGTATTGATGGTGGCGAGCAATGTCTCGTGTGTCGCTAGAATAAGTGAGTGTGTGAAGTGTGCCCTATCGAGATAGGGTGACCCTTATCACTTGATCATGAAAAAACGGGCTTGTCTAAGCATTTTACGTATCTTAGGATCCGAGCGAAGCATGACGAAAGCGGAAAAACAGCGACTCAGCGAGATCGATATCTGTGATTTGTTCATCACGCCCGCCATTCAGGGCGCTGGTTGGGATCAGTTGACCCAAATCCGTCGCGAAGTCACCCTAGCTCCCGGGCCGGTCATTGTTCGCGGCAACTTGTCTTCGCGAAACAAGAAGAAGAAAAAATTCGCCGACTATGTCTTGCTGCGGGAATCGGGAGTTCCGATTGCGATCGTCGAAGCGAAGGATAACAACCATGCAGTGAGTCACGGCATGCAGCAGGCGCTCGGATACGCCAGCATTCTCGATGTTCCCAGCGCCTTCAGTTCGAACGGCGACGCCTTTGCCAGCCATAACAAGGTCCCCTCACCGGGGGAAGAAGTCGAGAGCGAGATTGCTCTAGATGACTTCCCTTCTCCCGATGTGATTTGGAAACGATACAAGAAATATCGCAAGATCGAGGATTCCGAAGAGGCTCTGGTTCTTGAGCCATACTATCTGGACGCTTACGGAAAGGAGCCGCGCTACTACCAGAGCGAGGCAATCAATCGCATCATTGAAGCGGTGGCCAAAGGACAAAATCGGCTTCTTCTCGTGATGGCAACTGGTACGGGCAAAACCTACACGGTTTTCAAAATCATCTGGCGACTCTGGAAGGCAAAGAAAGCCAAACGCACGCTTTTCCTGGTCGATCGCAATGTGCTCGCCGATCAGACTTTCACGAATGATTTCAAGCCCTTCGGCTCGGTCATGACCAAGATCAAAAACCGCAAGATCGATCCCTCTTACGAAATTTATCTCGGTCTCTACCAAGCCCTCACCGGACCCGACGAGGAAGACAAAATTTTCAAGAATGTCTCGCGCGATTTTTTTGATCTGATTGTCATCGATGAGTGCCATCGCGGCAGCGCCTCGGATGATTCCGCATGGCGTGAAATTCTCGAATACTTCTCCGGTGCCATTCAGATCGGTCTCACCGCTACACCACGGGAAACCAAATACGCTTCTAATATTACCTATTTCGGTGAGCCGGTTTATACCTACAAATTGAAACAAGGCATCGAGGACGGCTTTCTCGCCCCATACAAGGTGGTGCGCTATCACCTCGATAAGGATCTCATCGGCTGGACACCCGAACCGGGCATGACCGACGACCTCGGCAGGGACATCGAACAGCGTACCTACAATCAGGCCGACATGGACCGGATTCTGGTTCTTAACCAGCGCACTAAGCTCGTCGCTAAGTGCGTGATGCAGCTTCTCCATGCCACCGATCCTTTCTCCAAGACGATCATCTTCTGCGAGGACATTGATCATGCCGAGCGCATGCGTGTGGCGATTGTCAATGCCGCGGGAAAACTCGCGATCGACAACCCCAAATACGTGATGCGCATCACCGGCGATAGCGTGGAGGGGAAGGCCGAGCTCGATCACTTCATCGACCCTGAATGCAAGTTTCCCGTCATCGCCACCACGTCCGAGCTGCTTACCACAGGGGTGGATGCCAAAACCTGCAAGCTCATCGTGCTTGATAAAACGGTAAAATCGATGACTACCTTCAAGCAGATTGTCGGTCGTGGCACGCGCATCGAAGAGGAACATGGAAAATTCTTCTTTACCGTCATGGACTTCAAAAACGCTACCGAGCTGTTCAAAGATCCTGACTTCGATGGCGATCCCGTTGTCATTTATGAACCGGGAGATGACGATGATCCCGTTCCGCCCGATCCAGAACCCGACCCAGACGACAGCTCCGCCAATGAAGATGAAGCACCCTATGGATCGAAAAAAATTCACGTCAGCGGTGGCAAGATGGTGACCGAATCCTACCGCGATTACAGTCGCAAGCACATCCGCCAGGAGTTTGCTTCACTCGATGACTTCATTTCGAAGTGGAACTCTGCCAAGAAAAAGGAAGCTATTGTCAAGGAGCTGGAGGAGTACGGCATCGAGCTTCCCAAGTTGGCCGAGGAAATTGGCAAGGAATACGGCGACTTCGATCTGATCTGCCACATCGCTTATGACGCGCCACCGCTGACCCGAAGGGAACGCGCCGATAAGGTCAAAAAGCGCAATTACTTCACCAAATACGGCGAAAAGGCCCGCGCCGTGCTCGAAGCGCTGCTGGATAAATACGCCGATGAAGGCATTCTTACTATCGAGAGCCCCAGGGTGTTGAAACTCACTCCTTTTGATCAGTTTGGCACACCGGTCGAGATCATCAATGGCGCTTTTGGTGGCAAAGAAAAATACGAAGCCGCTCTTCAGGAGTTGGAACAGGAAATCTTCGAGCCGCGTCAGAGCGCCTGAGGTCCGTCATTGCACACCATCCTATCGAATCAAATGCCCACCACGATGATCTAGCGCAAAAAGTAAGCCCACTCCTTACCTGAGCCACTCGCGTGGCGACGTCATGGAGACGACTTTCAGTAACGGTAGGCTTGCCAAGACCAATTCACACCCCATTCCGGAATGCAACACCTTTTTTATCCTTCTACCTTTCACCAGCATCATGAGTAACGTTAGCGGCACCATCAAATCCATTCAAGACATCATGCGTAAGGATGTCGGCGTCGACGGCGACGCCCAGCGCATCAGCCAACTCGTCTGGATGTTCTTTCTGAAAATCTACGATGACCGCGAGGCGGAGATCGAACTCCTTGAGGAAAAATACACCTCGCCCCTTCCGGAGCACCTGCGCTGGCGCAACTGGGCCGCGGATCCGGAAGGCATCACCGGCGATGCTCTCAGCGACTTCATCAACATGCAGCTTTTCCCCACTCTCAAGGAAAAGCTGGTGCTCGAAGGTCCGCACGGCAAGCGCGCCCAGGTCATCCGCAATGTCTTTGAGGATGCCTACAATTACATGAAGTCCGGCACCTTGATCCGTCAGGTGATCAATAAGATTTGCGAGATCGATTTCAATAACACCGAGGATCGCCACACTTTCGGCAGCATCTATGAGCAGATTCTCAAGGACCTGCAAAGCGCCGGCAATGCGGGCGAGTTTTACACCCCGCGCGCCGTCACTCAGTTCATTGTCAATCGGGTGAACCCGCAGCTCGATGAAATCGTGCTCGACCCCGCCTGTGGCACGGGCGGCTTCCTCGCTTGCACCATCGATCACAAGCGGAAAAATTTCGTCAAGTCCGCTAAGGACGAGGAAATCCTCGTCGCCAGCATCCACGGTGTGGAGAAAAAGGCTCTGCCGCACATGCTCTGCACCACAAACATGATCTTGCATGGCATCGATACCCCCACCAATATCCGCCACGACAACACCCTCAGTCGCCCCTATAAGGACTACAGCGACAAGGATCGCGTCCACGTCATCGTCACCAACCCACCCTTCGGCGGCACCGAGGAGGACGGCATTGAAAACAATTTCCCTGCCAATTTCCGCACGCGCGAGACCGCCGATCTGTTCATGGCGCTCATCGTCAAGCTACTGAAAAACCACGGACGCGCCGCTGTCGTGCTGCCCGATGGCTTCCTCTTCGGCGAGGGCATGAAGACCCGCCTGAAGCAGGAGCTGTTGGAAAAATGCCACCTCCACACCATCGTCCGTCTACCCAATGGCGTCTTCGCTCCCTACACCGGCATTAAGACGAATGTGCTTTTCTTCACCAAGAAACCCGAGAGCGAACATCCCGCCACCAAGGAGGTCTGGTTCTATGAGCATCCTTATCCCGAGGGCGTCACTAGCTACAACAAAACCAAGCCCATGCGCTTTGAGGAGTTCCAGACCGAGATCGATTGGTGGGGCTCCGAGGCCGACGGCTTTAAGACGCGCAAGGAAACCGAACAGGCTTGGAAAGTCAGCATCGAGGACATCGTCGCGCGGAATTACAATCTCGATATCAGCAACCCGCACGTCGGCGAGACCGTCACGCACGACCCCGAGGAATTGCTCGCACAATACAACCAACAACAAGCGAATATCCAAGCACTCCGCGATCAGCTCAAATCCATCCTCAACGACGCCCTCCAACGATAAAAAACTTCTCCAACCAAGCCACGAACCACAGATTTCACAGAATGCACAGAATGCACAGATATTTCCAGAGAATCCCCATCTGTGCCCATCCGTGAAATCTGTGGTTGAAAAAGCTTCACCAACCAAGCCACGAACCACAGATGTCACAGAATGCACAGATATTTTCAGAGAATCCCAAATCTGTGCCCATCCGTGAAATCTGTGGTTGAAAAACAACCGTTCCTATGCCCCCAAATACCGACATCACCGAAGCCATTATCGGCGCAGCTTATACCGTTCTCAACAAGCTGAAGCCCGGACTGGACGAAAAGCTCTATGAACGCGCACTCATCATCGAATTGCAGAAACACGGATTGGCGATCGAAAATCAAAAACGCTTTGATGTCCACTATGATGCTCATCTCATCGGCACACTGATCCCTGATCTGATTGTGGAAAACACCATCGTCGTCGATACCAAGGTGGTCACTGCCTTCACGGAAAGCCATATTACCCAAATGCTTGGCTATCTCAATATCACCGGCCTCAAAACCGGGCTATTGCTCAATTTTAAGTACGCGAAACTCGGCATCAAGCGCATCTCTATCTGATCAAACATCCTAACCGCTCCTTTTCACCACAGATGACACAGAATGCACAGATGAAATACCAAGAATCCCACTCCCGAATCTGTGCCCATCCGTGAAATCTGTGGTAAAAAAATCTTTTCACTCTGCCATGACACCAGCCACCCTCATCACCGAACACCTCGATACCTGGACATCCGCCATCAAGGCTACGGCATCAAAAAACTGCGCGAGCTGATTCTGGAATTAGCCGTGCGGGGATTGCTGGTGCCGCAGGATGTAAATGATGAACCAGCATCAAGGTTGCTGAAGAAGATAGCTGCTGAGAAGGCGCGGCTCGTTAAAGAGGGGAAAATAAATAAGGGGAAAAAGACCCATTTCAGTGAAGAGGCGCTTCCGTTCGGGATTCCAATGAACTGGGCTTGGACTCAACTTGGAGAAATTTCTGAGATCGGCCCTAGAAACACTCTTGCGGACGATCTTCAGGTTGGTTTTGTTCCTATGCCCCTCATATTTACGAACTACGATGGAACCCACGGCCAAGAGGTCAAGTCGTGGCGAGAAGTCAAAACGGGATACACCCATTTCGCCGACGGTGACATTGCGATTGCCAAAATCACACCATGTTTTGAGAACAGTAAGGCTGCGATATTTGCAAACTTAGAAAACGGCTACGGGGCTGGGACTACAGAGCTCCATGTGGCCCGGCTGATTGGAGAGTTTGTGAGCTCACGATACATCCTGCTTTATCTGAAGGCACCGATGTTTTTAGAGAGGGGAAAGCCAAAAATGACTGGCTCAGCAGGTCAAAAGCGTGTTCCCGCAAATTACTTTATCGGTAATCCACTCCCCCTCCCACCACTCGCCGAACAGCACCGTATCGTCGCCAAAGTCGATGAACTGATGGCGCTGTGCGATCAGCTCGAGCGGCAGCAAGAAGACAGCGTTGCCACGCACGGAACTCTGGTGCAAACACTC
>RDYF01000182.1 GCA_004293285.1 Verrucomicrobiota bacterium
CACCGCCGCGCGGGTTTGATCGTCATCGTAGGCATCGCCGGAAATGGTCGACGCCATGCGCTGCCAGTCATCGCCGAAAAGATACTGCATGCGCACGAAATTCGACGGCGCACCGACGTCCATCGCGTTGGAAATCGTCGCCACACTCGGACGCGGCTGATACTGCCCCGTGCGCAGATAACTCGGCACGACATCATTGCGATTGGTCGCCGCGATCCAATGCTTCACCCGCAAGCCCAAACGCTGTGCCAACAAGCCCGCCGTGAGATTGCCGAAATTTCCTGAGGGCACGACGAAGGTCGGTTCGACACCTTCGGGCAGCATGCGACTACTATGAAAGTAGTAAAAACTCGTTCGCCGAAGTCAGATTGAGACGCTGCGAAAGCTCGGCATCGAGAAAGGCCGATTTCACCAGTCGTTGGCAGTCATCGAACGTGCCATCGATTTCCACAGCCGTGATGTTGCCGCCGAGTGTGGTGAGTTGCTTTTCTTGCAGAGGCGAAACTTTTCCTTTGGGGAAAAGGATGATCACGCGCGTGCCGGGCACTTGATAGAATGCCGAGGCCACCGCACCGCCGGTGTCGCCGGAGGTCGCGACGAGCACGGTCAGTTCACGATCGTCGTCGCGCGTCAGCCACGCCATCAAACGCGCCATGAAACGCGCGCCAAAGTCTTTGAACGCAAGTGTCGGGCCGTGAAACAACTCTAACACGAAATCACCAGGAGCAAGCTGCACCAGCGGGGCATCGAACGATACCGTTTCGGCCGCCATGCGACGCAGGTCTTCTTCGGGCACGTCGTCCCCAAAGAACGAATGAGCGACATGATAGCCGATCTCGGCAAAGCTCATGTCGCGCCAGCGATGCCAAAAATCATCGCTGAGCGGACGAATTTCTTCGGGCATGTAAAGCCCATTATCGGCTGGCAATGAGCGCAAGATCGCTTCTTTCAGCGGAACTTGTTGCTGGTGTTGTTGAGTCGAATGATACCACACGGCGGACTAGGCGTTGATTTTTTCGTCGCGACACGTGAATTTGATTGGTCAGAGGCACGGAGGAAAACACGGCCGAAATGGCATCGCCCACGCGACGGGCAATTTCCTCGCCTTCGCACAGCGCAAAGACCGAGGGTCCTGCGCCGGAAATGGAAAAGCCCAAGGCACCCGCAGCAAGAGCGGCGCGCTTGGCTTTGTAAAATTCGGGAATCAGCTTCTGCCGACGCGGCTCGGCGATGACGTCGTGAATCGAGCGCGAGATCAAACCGTAGTCTTCTTGAATCAAGCCGCACAGCAAACCACCAAGATTGCCAATTTGCTGCGTCGCATTCGGCAAGGGAATGTCCTTAGGCAAAATTTCCCGTGCCACTTTGGTCAGCACTTCGATGTCCGGATGCGAGCTCTTCGTTCGAACGGATGAAAACGATGCCACCCAGCAAACACGGCGCGACGTTGTCGGCATGCCACGCGCCGTCGGCACTGGCTTCCCCCGCCATCGCAAAAGGCAGCAATTGTTTTTTCGTCAGCGGCTCGCCAATCAGACGATTCACCGCATACACCCCGGCAACCGATGAAGCGGCAGACGAACCGAGACCCGAACCGAAGGGCATTTTTTTATGAATTTCCATCTCAATGCCGCGATCCTGCATGCCAAGATGACGCAGAAAATCCAAGGCCGCCACGCCCGCGGTATTCTTTTCGGGATCTTTCGGCAACTTCCCGCCATCGCCGGTAATGGTCGTGATCCGCAGCCCTGGCTTGTTGGAATGGCGCACGACGACTTCGTCGCCGGGAGAATCGATCGCAAAGCCTAACACATCGTAGCCGCAAGCAACATTGGCGACGGTGGCAGGTGCAAAAACGCGAGTTTCAAGGATGGGCTCAGGAAGCATGACGCGCGCATCCTACAAGATTTCCCGCGTCTGCCCAGTGCAGATTTTGACAAGATGCATCCAAGCGAAAGGAGCATGGGCGTCTCGCCGGTGAAGTGATAGGCAAACACAGACAAGATACCTGTGCTCTTCCCCCCCATACCATGAGGCAAAACGAATTTTCACGCGTTTGCCCTGGAATCTCTGGACGATTGCCATGGCGAAATTCTGAAAAATTCTGAAATTCTGTCAAAACCAGTCTCCAGGCATCGCTCGCCCCCGACTCAGACTTTTGCTTGCAGCCATTTGCCGCGAAAATGCAGCCACGCGAAGGCCAGACTCTGCACGGTGAGGTCGATCGCAAAAATGGTCCAGACGCCCATCAGGGTCAGGTGCCCGGTCGATTTCACCGTCAGCAGCACGCCGATTCGGAAAAACACCATGATGCCAAAGGCCCACTTCATCACCATCGCCGTCGCCCCCGCGCCGCGCATCGTTGTTTTTAACAAAATGCAGGTCGCAAAGGCCGGCTGGGAAAAGGCGCAGACAATCAGCAAGGGCGTCGCCATCGCCAAGTGCTCGGCACTCCCCGCCGCCAGCAAGCCGACCAAGAATTCGCGAAAGACGACGAAGCCGATGCCGAGCAAGCTCATCACTACGACGTTCATTTTCCAACAAAATCGCACGACACGCACGGCCATGATCGGCGACTTGGCACCGAGGTATTGCCCCGTCAAAGCCGCTGCTGCCGTCGCTATCGCGAATCCGGGAAGAAAACTCATCGACTCGACCCGAATCGCAATCATGTGCGCCCCCAAAGAGCCTTCGATCGGCAATTGCGAAATCGTGCGAATCCCGACATAGTGAATCAGCCACATCCCCGCGACTTCGAGCGACTGCGGAATGCCCACGCGAATGATCCGTGCCTGGGTTTGTCGATGAAACCGCAGAGCCTGTGCTTGCCAATACAGCACCACGCCTTCGCCACCCCGACGCCACCACAGCGCAATACTAACCGTGAGCAAGCCTGCCACCCAACCGCACACGGTCCCCCACGCAATCCCCGCGACGCCATGACCGCCCCAAGGTGTCGGACCGAAGACAAACAACAGACTCAAGCCCGCGTTGACGACATTCACCACCACCATCGCCAAAAACGGCGTACGCGTGTCGCCCGAAGCCCGCAGCGCTGCGTTCAAGGCCATCATGCCACCACAAAAGGGCCCGGAAATGGCCAGCACTTCGAGATAATCCGCCGCATACACCGCCGCTGCCGACGAAAGATCCATGTGCTGAATCATCGTGCCCGCACCAAAACGCAACAGCAACCACGACCCCAAGCCCGCGGCGATACCCAACCACAAGCCCTGCCCCATGCCGCAGCGCGCCTCTTGCTCATTGCGCGCTCCGCAGGCTCGCGACACCAGCGCCATCACCCCAATCGCCACCGCCCCTTGCAGGATGTTGAAAAACCAGCCGACGTAGCCGCCGAGACCCATCGCATCGAGAATCGCCACGCGCTCGGGCCCTACGGCCATGCGACTGGAAATCATGATGTCGGTAATGCCAACCAAAAACGTTAAGGTGTTTTCGAGCAGTGGCCATATCGCCAGCATCACGACCTGACGCCATAAGCTCAAGGTCCCGAGCTTTCCCGCAAGAACACCCGGAGAATCTTTCTGCAACTCCACCGTTTTTTCTTCGCTCATGGCTGTTAGGGCTTTTTCACCAAGCGCAAACGATCGGGCAGGATCAAAATTTTCTGTTGCTTGTAGAGCTGCCCCACGACCTGCTTGAAGGCTTTTTTGCTCATCTGCACCTTCTCTTTGATCTCTTCCGCACTGCTGCCATCATGCAGCATCAACTCGCCCTCAGGCGAAAATTTTTCTAACAACTGCTGCGCCAATGGTGCGATTTTTTTCCGCCCCGGCGGTGTGAGGGAGAGGTCGAGCTTGCCATCGTTGCGCGTCTCGCGAACATAGGCCGTGATGCTTTGCCCATAGGACAAGGGCTGAAAGACTTCGTTGGCAAAGAGCAAGCCGTTGTATTGGCCATCGACCACCACTTTGTAACCCATGTCGGTCTTGCCCCACAGCACTCCCGTGACCGCATCGCCATCACGATACCGCGCCGCCGCACTGCGAAAGTGCCGCGAGATCCGCTGGCTGCCGATCAAACGCCCGCTTTTTTCGTCGACAAGAATTTTCACAACGTAATGCCGACCCGGTACCATAGTCTTGGTCTGCTCGCGAAAGGGCACGAGCAATTCTTTCGGCAAGCCCCAGTCGAGAAAGGCGCCGACGTCGTTGGACGCCGTGCAGGTGAGCAAGGCAATCTCGCCCGGCATCGCCAGCGGCATCCGCCGCGTCGCAATCGGTCGATCGGCGGAATCCCGATACAAAAAAACGGTCACTTCCGCGCCGGGGATGTCGTCGACCAAGCACTCGTTGCCCGGCAACAGCACTTCTCCCAGCTCCCCCGCATCGAGATAACAACCCGAACTCCGCGATTTCACAATGCGCAAGGTCGCTTTTTCTCCCAATGTGGCCATGCCAAACCATGCCCACATTCGCCCACAACTAGCAATTTTTTTCCAAAATTTTGCGCTTTTTGCGATTTTCCGCTTGTATTGAGACTGAGTCTCAATAACAATAATGCCGCTATGTTACCCAAGAAACGAAACAAGATTGCCGCCGCACTGGGCGTCACGGGCCTTTGGCTGGTGAGCTCCTCGATGACGATTTCTCTTTCCGCCCAAGAGCGTCAGGCCAATGCCCCCGCTACCCCCGCCTCGGAAACAAACCAACTCGCTCCTGTGGTTGTGATGGCGGAAACGATGAATGACCGCGTGATTCAGGGACCTTTCATGCCAGACGTGGTGGGCACTTCGATTTACGCCGGCAAAAAAACATCGGTGATCGATTTCGATTCGATGCCGCAGATTCAGACCGACAACTACCGTCAAGCCTTTGCCAACACCCCCGGCCTGCTTACGAGTGAG
>RDYF01000183.1 GCA_004293285.1 Verrucomicrobiota bacterium
ACCATTTGCCACGCCAGCACCAAAAGAATCGCAGCTACATAAATCCGCGAGCCACTGGCGAGCGAGCGAGTTAGGAGAAAGACAAACGACGCCAGGCGTCGGGTTAAGCGACCAAAACGAATTTCCAAAAACTCGTATATGCTGACAACGTTGAATTGATAAAACGGCTTGATGAAAATCGCCGCCACCAGCAAGCGCGCCAAAATGGTGCCGATTACCAACTGCGCGTAGACAAAATTCAATTTGGCAAAGCCCTCGCCCGGCGTGCCGAGAAAGGTCCCAGCTGAAATTTCCGAGGCAAGGATGGATGCGAGTACGGCCCACCACGGCATCGAGCGATTGCCTAAAGCATAGGACTCCATGGTCTTCTGTCCGCGCGATGCATACAATCCGATGCCGATGATCACGGCAAAATACACCCCGACGATGATCAGGTCCCACACATATGCATTCATGCCAGCGATGTTCATCAGATTGGCCAGAAGACTCAAGTCAAAGTAGTACAAAGCGCCAAAAAGCTGAACAATCGTCGACCAAAACAAATCTTGCAGGAGATTTCACGATCAGTAACACTTCTCGCAGTATGTCTGATCGCACGTCATTGAGCTTGCAATCTGAGCTCTGCGTGCAACTTTGAATGTGTGATAGCCATGTCAGCCTCCACTTCCTCTCTCGCTTCCTTTTTGTCGCCGGATGATTGTTCGATCAAAATCTGTGGCGTCACCACGGCGGCGGATGCTCATGCACTGGTGGCTCATGGGATTGCGGCGCTGGGGGTGAATTTTTGGCCGCTGTCGAAACGCTTCATTGCCCACGACGACGCGGCTCCTTGGTTGCATGAGGTGGCCTCGAAAATTTTGCGCGTGGGCGTTTTTGTCAATTCGACGTCGGACTTGATTGCAGAAATCTATGCGCAAGGGCTGATCGATCTCGTGCAGCTGCATGGCGACGAATCACCTGAGCAGATGTCGGGATTGCTCGCACAAGGCATTCCTTGCATTAAGGCGCTCGGCTTGAAAGAGCAGAGCGATGTGGCGCAGGCTCATGAGTATGCGGGAGCTCTCGGGTTGTTGCTGGACACTGCGGCACCCGGAGTGTATGGCGGTACAGGAGCGACCTTCGACTGGGCTCTCGCCGGCGCGGTGCATCGATCGATGCCGGAAATGCCCTTGCTACTAGCAGGAGGAATCACTGCCGAAAATGCCGAGTCGGCGGTTCGTGCGGTGCGCCCATGCGCCATCGACATCGCCTCCGGAGCGGAAATTTCGCCCGGCGTGAAAGACTTCGTAAAAGTGCAAGCGATTCAAAATGCAGTAAATCTCGCAAAAACAGTCAAAGCATTTTCTTGACCTTGTGTCATTTTCTTGGCAGGTTGCGCGCCCCGTCGTCTCTCACGACTCGAGTGGATGGCGCTGATTTGACACAACTACATCATTATGGCCGCTAAAATTTATACCAATAAAGACGCCTCGCTGACACCGCTGAAGAAGAAGACCCTGGCCGTGATTGGCTTTGGTTCTCAAGGTCACGCTCACGCACTGAACCTCAAAGACAGCGGCCTTAAAGTCATCATCGGACTTTACAAGAAATCCAAATCCTGGGCTGTCGCCAAGAAGTTGGGCTTTGAAGTCATGGAAACAGCAGACGCAGTGAAAGCAGCTGACGTGATCTTCGTCGCCACTCCTGACACGGTTGTTCCCGCTGTTTACAAAAAAGACATCGAGAAAAACCTGAGCAAGGGCAAGACACTGTTGTTCTCACACGGTTTCGCCGTTCACTTCAAAACCATCACTCCGCCAAAAGACATCGACGTCATCATGGTGGCTCCCAAAGGCCCTGGCCACACGGTTCGCTCGCAGTTCGTCAATGGCAAAGGGGTTCCCGGCTTGATCGCTGTGCACAATGATGCCTCTGGCAAAGCCAAAGACATCGCCCTCGCATGGGCGCGTGGCGTCGGTTGCACCCGTGCCGGTGTTTTCGAAACCAACTTCCGTGAAGAAACTGTTACTGACCTGTTCGGTGAGCAGTGCGTTCTTTGCGGCGGTGCTTCGGCTCTGGTCAAGGCTGGCTACGAAGTTCTGGTCGAAGCAGGTTATCAGCCAGAGATGGCCTACTTCGAGTGCTTGCATGAGCTGAAGTTGATCGTCGACCTGATGAACGAGCAAGGCATCGCAGGTATGCGCTTCTCGATCTCCGAAACTGCCGAGTATGGCGACGTAACGGTTGGTCCGAAGATCATCGACAAATCGGTCAAAGAGCGCATGCGCAAGCAGCTCAAAGCCATTGAAGACGGCAAGTTCGCCAAAGAGTGGACCAAAGAGTTCGAAGGC
>RDYF01000100.1 GCA_004293285.1 Verrucomicrobiota bacterium
TGTCCTGCGATGGGCGCGCCTGAGGGCGCGGCTCAGCGTGGCTGCATTGGCGAAAAAGATGGCTGTGACAGAGGATACTGTCACCGAGTGGGAAGAAAAGGGGACGATTAGCTTCAAGCAGGCCGAAAAGCTCGCTCTCAAAACGCACACGCCCATTGGCTACCTATTTCTGGCTTCTCCCCCCGTCGAAAAACTGCCGATTTCGGATTTCCGGACTTTGCAGAGCGAAGAGCTGCGGCAGCCTAGCACGGAGCTTTTGGATGTGATTCACCAAGCCCAGAGACAGCAGAGTTGGTATCGGGAGTATCTGATTTCTCAAGACGCGGAGCCTCTTCCCTTCATCGGCAAGACCACGATGAAGACCAAAATCACGCAACTGGCAGCGGAGATCCGCGAGACCATCGGCTTCAGCATTGCACAGAGCAAGGAGGCCACGGATTGGGAGGATGCGCTAAGAAAAATGGTTCGAGCGGTAGAGGATGCCGGGATCTTGGTCATGAAAATCGGTTACGCAGGCAGTAACACCAGACGCACTCTGGATGTCCATGAGTTCCGTGGATTTGCCTTGGCCGATGATTATGCACCGCTGGTATTTATCAACGGCAAGGATGCTACTCCCGCACAGATGTTCACCCTGGTCCACGAGCTGGTTCATTTGTGGTTGGGGCAGTCGGGCGTGTCCACTCTGGAGAGCACGTTCGTGCCGGAGGGTGCGAAAGAGATAGAACTATACTGCAATCAAGTGGCCGCTGAATTTCTCGTTCCGCTGTTGGATTTGAAACGTGAATATGACACTAGGCTAGCGGCGCTGGATCAAGTCAAGAGCTTGGCGCGGCTCTACCGTGTCAGCACCGTGGTGATGGCTCGCCGTCTGAAAGACGCTGGCTATCTGAAATGGGATGATTACCAAGCATTCTACCGCAAAGAAGTGGATGCGGCGCGTGCCAAGCTGCAAAAGAGCAAGGGCGGTGACCCCTATGCCACACTGAGAAGTAAGAACAGCAACCGTTTTTCCCAAGCTCTCATCAGCCAGACCCTTGAGGGCAAAACGAGCTACTCGGACGCATTTTCCCTGCTGGGGGTAAAAACGACTAAAACGTTCCAACAATTCGCCAGCGAACTCCAACTCACCCCCTGATGGCTTATCTTCTCGACTCAAACGTTTTCATCGAAGCTCACCTACGTTACTACGGCATGGACCTTTGCCCGGGTTTCTGGACTTGGCTGACTGATGCGCATGAGCGGGGAATCGTCATCACACTCGACAAAGTGCGCGATGAACTCATCCACAAAGGGGATGAACTCTCGGAATGGATCAAGAAATCGCCAAACCACTTCTTCACGGAAGTCGATCAAGGCCTCACACCTTACCTAAGCGAAGTATCGGTCTGGGCGGTGAACCAAGATTTCCAACAGGCAGCAGTATCCGATTTCCTCTCAAAGGCGGATTTTTTTCTGATCGCCCACGCAAAAGCCCATGGACACAGGATCGTGACCTGGGAAAAACACAAGGCGTCGAAGTCAAAGATCAAAATTCCAACTGTTTGCGACGCTCTTGGCATGGGAAAACCCCTCGATACCTTTGAGATGCTGAGGAATGAGAAAGTCACGTTTCACTGGTTAGAACAGTCCTAGCTTAATAAGAAAGAGAAACCGTATCGCTGGAGAAGTGCCACATTTGTAAGCCGCCATGTCCATGAACCAATCCGAACAAGCCCTTGAAAACGAGCTGGTCTCCCAGCTCGTTAGGATGGGCTATGCGAAGGTGGAAGTGACGGATGAGGCATCAATGCTGGCCAACCTGAAAACCCAACTGGAGGCATTCAACGGCGTGGAACTGACCGATGGAGAGTTTTCCAAGGTGCTAAATCATCTGAACAAGAGTTCTGGCGTTTTTGCCAAAGCGCATATTCTGCGCGACCGGATGAAGCTGGAGCGCGAGGATGGAACCACCGTGTATCTAGAGTTTTTTGATTCGGCCCATCCGCTGCGCAACCGCTACCAAGTCACCCATCAAGTGACCATGGAAGGCGGCACCTACAAAAACCGCTACGATGTGACCCTTCTCGTCAATGGCCTGCCATTGCTTCACATCGAACTCAAACGGCGCGGGCTGGAAATGAAAGAGGCCTTCAATCAGATCCAACGCTACCAGAAACACAGCTTTTGGAGCGGTCAGGGGCTGTTCCAGTTTGTGCAGATTTTCGTCATCAGCAACGGGGTGAACACCAGGTATTACGCAAATTGCAGGAAACAATCTTTCAAACAGACGTTTTACTGGGCAACCAAGGACAACAAGACCATTGGCGAGTTGCCCGCCTTCACCAAGGCATTTCTCACCTGCGAGCATGTAGGAAACATGATCGGCAAGTACATGGTGCTGAATGAGACGGACAAAATTCTCATGGTGATGCGGCCGTATCAGTATTACGCTGCAGTGGCGATCGTGGAACGCGTGGAGAACCCACCGGACGTAGAACCAAACGGCTACGTCTGGCACACCACAGGCAGCGGGAAAACGCTCACGTCGTTCAAAGCGGCCCAACTGTTGACCGCCCTGCCAGATGTGTTCAAAGTGGTTTTTGTCGTGGATCGGAAGGACTTGGATATCCAAACGATCAAGGAGTTCAACAGCTTCAGCAAAGGCAGTGTGGACAGCACCAACGACACCAAAAAACTCGTGGAGCAGTTTACCGATGATAAAACCAAGCTGATCGTCACCACCCTGCAAAAACTCAATGCCGCCATCAGCAAAAAACAGCACTTGGAAAAAATGGCAGCCTTACGCAATGAGCGCATCATTTTCATTTTTGATGAATGCCACCGTAGCCAGTTCGGCGACACGCACAAGCGAATCACCGCGTTTTTCCGCAACCACCAAATGTTCGGGTTCACGGGCACGCCGATCTTCGCCAAAAACGCGGCACCAATGAAAAACGCGCAGTCGCAGAAAAAAGCGGCTCCTTTGCTGCCGCTCGCAGCGGAAGATGAGCAGGACTACAAGGCCAGTGGAGTGAAGTGCACCACCAAGGATCTTTTCCACAAGCAGCTTCACTCCTACGTCATCACGGATGCGATTAAGGATGAGAACGTGCTGAAATTCGCCGTGGAGTACGTGGGCCGCTATCAGAAAAAATCTGGTGCAGCGACGGAAATCGATATCGAGGTCGAAGACATCGACACCAAGGAGGTGATGGATTCCCCAGAGCGTTTGGAAAAGATCGCCGACTACATCATTCAGCACCACGATGTGAAAACGCGAAATCGCGAGTTCACCGCGATGATGTGCGTGAGTTCGGTGGATGTTCTAATCCAATACTACGAACTCTTTGCCGCAAAGAAAAAAGCGGGCCAACACAACCTACGCATCGCCACGATCTTCAGCTACACCAGCAATGAAGAGGACAAGGATGCCGATGGCATTCTCGATGACGATAGCGAAATCATCGGTGGTGACGGCGGGAATCCTCACACCCGCGAAAAACTGGATGGATTCATCGCCGACTACAACGCGATGTTCGGCACCAAATTTTCCACCAAGGACACGCAGAGTTTTTACAACTACTACCAGGACATTGCGGACAAGGTGAAAAAGCGCAAGGTGGACATCTTGCTTGTCGTGAACATGTTTCTAACGGGCTTCGACAGCAAAACCTTGAACACCATGTATGTGGACAAAACCCTGCGCTATCACGGGCTGGTGCAAGCCTACTCGCGCACCAACCGCATTCTCAATGAACTCAAAAGCCAAGGCAACATCGTGGTTTTCCGCAATCTGAAAAAACGCACCGATGAAGCTATCGCGCTCTTTTCAGACGTTGGCGCGAAGGAAGAAATTTTCGTGCCGCCTTATGATACCTTTGTGAAGGCATTCAATCAAACAGCAATGGAATTGCTGGCCCTCACGCCTACGGTCAAGAGCGTGAAAGACCTCAAGGATGAAGAGGAGGAACTGAAATTTGTGAAGATTTTCCGCGAACTCATGAGGCTTCGCAACGTTCTGGAATCCTTCTCGGAATTCGATGACGAAGACCTGACACTCGCCGCGCAGCGCTTTGAAAACTTCCGCAGCGCCTATCTCGATCTTTATGAAAAAGTAAAAACCGACAACAGTAAGGAAAAAGCATCCATCCTCCATGACGTGGACTTCGTTCTGGAGCTGATCCACCGCGATGTGATCAATGTGCAATACATCCTCGCGCTGCTGGCCAACCTGTATGATGCCGAAGAAAAAGATCACAACGGCATTCGTAAACTCATTCTCGACAAAGTATCCAGTGACCTCGAGCTACGCAGCAAGAGGGAACTCATCGAGAAATTCATTGAGCAGAACCTGCCGAAAGTCGATTCTGCAGCGGAGATCCCCGAGTGCTTTGAGGAGTTTTGGGAAAAAGAGCGCGCAGCGGCATTTGAACGACTCGTGAAGGAAGAGCAGCTTGACTCCGATAAGCTCAAAAAAGTGATCGAACGCTATGTTTATACAGGACAGGAGCCACTGAAAAACCCTGATATTGCTGGCCTTATCGTTAAGCCGCTCAAGATTCTGGAGCGTGGTCCTACCGTGACACGGGTATTTCAGCGAGTGGTGGATTATGTGGAAACCTTCATTCGCAGCGTTGCGGCATGAGATCCTTGTTTAACGCGCATTGGCAAGGTCTATACCAGCACGCGCATCGCTGGCTCCGCCAAGATTTCACGGAAAAAATCGCAATCGGACATTTACCAATGGCGTAATCCGCGCTATGGATGCGCGTCATGTCTGATATTACCATCACTCTCCACACTACCGCAGGCGACATTCGCGCTACGCTTTTTGCTTCGAAGGCTCCTTTGACTTGCGCCAATTTCCTCAATTTGGCGGCTCGTGGCTATTACAACAACGTCGCATTCCACCGGGTGATTGATCGTTTCATGCTGCAAGGTGGCGATCCGACCGAGACCGGTCGCGGCGGTCCTGGCTACAAGTTTGCCGATGAGTTCCATCCCGAGCTCCGCCACAACAAGCCAGGCATTTTCTCGATGGCCAATGCCGGCCCCGGCACCAATGGCTCGCAATTTTTCATCACCACCGTGCCCACTCCTTTCCTCGACAACCGCCACTCGGTGTTCGGTGAGGTGACTTCGCCGCTCGATGTCGTAAAAAACATCACGGGCAAGAACAATACCGGCGAGCCGGGTTGCAAATTCAATGGTGTGGGTGACAAGATCGAATCGATCACCATTCACGATGACACCACCGCGCTGTTCGAGTCGCAAAAAGATCATCTCGAGCACTGGAACGCCATCCTCGACAAACGCTAAGATTTTTTCCTGATTGCACCATGCTTCTTACGACTGCCATCGACTACACCAACGGTTCTCCGCACATTGGTCACGCTTATGAAAAAGTGCTGACCGATGTGATGGCGCGCTACCAACGTCTGCGCGGGAATCCTGTGTATTTTCTTACTGGTGTGGATCAGCACGGCCAAAAGGTCGAGCAGACAGCGGCCAAAGAGGGCGTGAGCCCGGAGGAGTATGTGGAAAAAGTCACCGCGCGCTTCACCGCCTTGTGGGAAAAAATTGGCGTCCACTACGATGGCTGGGCGGCGACGACTGATCCGCGCCACAAGGCCTGCGTGCAGAAAATCCTCACCGACTTGAAAGAGCAGGGGCAGCTGTACAAAAAAGCCTACAATGGTTTCTACTCCGTGCGGCAGGAGCAATTTCTCACCGACCGCGATCGAGATGCCGAAGGCAACTTCGGTCCCGAGTGGGGCGAAGTGGTCGAGATTCAGGAAGAAAACTGGTATTTCAAGCTCAGCGATCACACGGCGTGGTTGGCGGATTTTTTGGAGAAAAACGACGTCATTTTGCCGCAGTTCCGCAAGGCCGAGCTGATGAATGCGTTGTCGCGCAATGGTGGCATTGACCTGTGCATTTCGCGTCCGAAAGAGCGCTTGCGCTGGGGCATTGAGTTTCCCTTCGATCCCGACTACGTCACTTACGTGTGGTTCGATGCTTTGATCAACTACATCAGCTTCGTCGGTTACGGCGCCAACGATGCGACCTTGCCCGATTTTGCGTCGACCTGGGATCAAGTCGTGCACGTCATCGGCAAAGACATCATGGTGCCCGCGCACGGCATTTACTGGTATTGCATGCTGCATGCGATGGGTTTCCGCGATGAGCAAATGCCGAAATTGTTGGTGCACGGCTGGTGGAACATTCGCGGCGAAAAAATGTCCAAGACGCTGGGCAATGTCGTCAATCCCGATCAGCTTGCCGACATCTACGGCGTCGATGCCCTGCGCTACTACCTGTGTCGCGACATCTACACAGGCAAAGACAGCGACTTTGATCTCGATCGCCTGGTGATGCTCTTCAACACCGAGCTCGCCAACAACCTTGGCAATTTGTGCAATCGTGCGCTCAACATGAGCCAGCGCTTCACCGAAGGCGTGCTGCATTGTCATCAGCCACTCGAGGAAGAAGACATCGCGGTGCAGCAGAGTTTGCAGGAATCGCTGCAACAGTATCGGGAAGCGATGGATCAATACGACATTTCCCGAGGTCTTGAAGCCCTCAACCGTCATGTCGTGCACTGCAACGTCTATGCGGAGCGCATGAAGCCGTGGGAAATGAACAAAGATCCCGAGAAAAAATCGCGTGTTGCCACCGTGCTCTATCACTTGGCCGAAAGCGTCGCGCACTGTGCGGTGATGCTCTCGCCCGTGCTTCCTGATGCAGCGGCCAAGCTGGCGGCGCAAATCGATCTTGCTGGCTTGCTCGACAAAAAGCTCGATGAGCTATCGTGGGGACTCTTATCCAACGGTCACGTGATTCAAAAGCCCCAACCCGTGTTTCCTCGCATCGTGCCGCCTGCTCCTGACGCATGAAAAAGTCCTTCAGCTTGATGCTTGCCTGGCGCTATCTCAATCCGCGCCGCGCTTGGATTTCTTCGATCACCATGATTTCCGTGCTCGGGGTCTTGCTGGGAGTTCTGGTTCTGGTCGTAGTGATGGCGGTGTATGCGGGATTGGAGAGGGAGCAAAAAAAACGATTGCTCGGATTTTCTCCGCACTTGCTCTTGCAGTATAGCGAGAATGGCGATCGGATCAACGAGATCGAAAACTGGGGTGCGATGGTCGAGCGGATGAAACAAATCCCCGGCGTGGTTTCCAGCTACGCACACATCGAAGACAATGCCGTGTTGGATTCGTCCGACTTGCAGCGTCCGGTCAACTACCAAGCCGTCGATACCAACGATGCCGTGCAGCTCAAGGGAGTGCAGGACATTTTGGATCATCAAAACTATCCAGGGTCCTCGGCGGATTTAGGGCTCGATGCGCGGGTGGTCGTTTCCTCGCTGATGGCTGATCAATATGGCTGGAAGCTCGGCGACAAAGTCAACCTCTACTCCACCCGCAATTTCCAAGACGTGCTGCGGGCCTATCAATCGACTGAGCAAGAACTCGTACGCGTGCGATTTGCCAAAGAGATCGATGCCGTGCGGCAGATTGTCGAAAAGAAGTGGGTGGAAGGCGCAAAGGGTTACGTGATGAATCGCGAGCAAGCCAATTGTTTCAATGCGCTGTATGAGATCTATCAAGCCGAGCAACTGCGTCCGAGTGAGCGCGATGCGCTGTATGCAATGTTAGAAATCTACGAACGCGCTGAGCATCAGACCGAGCGCGATGTTTTTGTTTTTGCCAAAGGAGAAAAGAAAGAATTTCGTCGGCATCTCGACTATCTCTTGACCGTCAAGCGCGACCAAGTGGATGCCGATGTGTTAAAAAACTTGAAGAGCGTGATCCTGCCGCGCGAGGTCGAGATCGTCGGCGTTTTCCAAGCATCGCAAATGGTCAAGATGCCTGACTTGTTCGTGCCCTTGCCCTTGGCGCAGGGTCTATCGGGATTAGGCGAAGGCGTGCAAGGCGTGGCATTGCGCATCGAAGACGCCTATCAGTCCGAGGCATTTGTGAGCAAAATCCTGCCACATCTCGATGCGGGATGGATGGTCTTCACCTGGGCGGAGCAATACGAGCAATTCTTTTCCCTCATCAGCCAGCAGCGAGTGATGATGTATTTTGTGCTGAGCTTCATCGTGCTCATCTCCGCGTTTTCGATGATGGCCGTGATGTTCACTGTGACCATTCAGAAGAAAAAAGAAATTGGTGTGATGAAAGCGCTGGGGGCGACTCCTGGGCAGATCATGAAAGTCTTTTGGTATCAGGGGGCCATCCTTGGCTGTGCGGGAGCATTGATCGGCGTGTTGCTTGGTCGGGTCGTGATTCATTTTCGTGGTGGCTTGCAAGAAGTCTTGCGCGGGCTAGGCTTCGATCCCTTTTCGGCACGATTGACCGGTTTCAAGGTCCTGCCGGCCTACATGGATTGGCGCGAGCAAGTTTTCATTGGTTGCATGGGCTTGATTCTGTGTATGTTAGCATCGCTCGTGCCCGCGTATTTTGCGTCGCGGAGTGACGCGGCGCGCTCTTTGAGAAATTTGTGACTATGAAAGTTTGGATCATCATCGATGGCGAAAAAGCCGGGCCCTTTGAGATTTCGCATGTCGTGCGCGAAATCGAAGCAGGACATTTCACGCCCGAGATGCATGGCTGGATGGAGGGCATGCGCGAGTGGCAGCCCTTGGCCAGCATGCCATCGTTCGCGGAGGTATGTGCCGAAAAAAAAGAGCTCGACGAGCATCTCGAACCGTTAGAGAACGATCCCTTTCTCGAAAAACAAAACCCGCCAGCGCTGCCGCCGGAAATGGATCCCGCGGTGCGGAGCCCCTTGCTGCGTCGTTTTTTCGCGCGCTGGTTTGATTTGTTTTTGTGGTCCAGCCTCTATCTGTGTGCCATGCAACTGAGTGGTGCGCCGCTGAAGCAGATGATGATGAACTTCTGGTTCAACTATCTGATGATGATCGTTTGGTTATTGATCGAAGCATCGATGATTCACGTCTGGGGCACGACACCCGGCAAGGCCTTGTTGGGCGTGCGAGTGATGACGATCCATGGCGATCGATTGAGCGTGGGGGCGAGTCTCTTGCGTGCCGTGCGGGTCTACCTGATGGGCATGGGGATGAGTCATCCCGTGCTCATGCCCTTGTGTCATGGATTTTCGTGGTGGTTTGTGCGCAAGCATGGTGCGGCCCTGTGGGATGGTTCACCAGGGTTTCACGTGACCATCAAGCGCATCCGTGCATCGCGTTGGTTTCTCTACCTTTTGCTCGTTTTCACCATCATGAACATCAGCGGTTTGGTGTTAGAACCCGTTTCGCGGGAGTTGTTCCGAGAAATGTTTCCGGAGCAATCGCAGTGGCTCGAAAATGCTGAACATGCCCAGAAACCATGAAGACGATTTTCGGCATCATGCTCATCGCTACGCTGGGTGCTTGGTTGCGCGCAGAGGGATTATCGAAATCTGAGGCAGAAGAAATGTCTCGCCGATTGTGGCAAGAAAGAGTCGCACAGCTGCGAGCCGAGCGCGCGCAGGAAATGAGCGAACGTCGTTTGACGATAGGGCAACACACCATGCGTTTTCTCTCGCGTGAAATCGGAGACGCGCCGAAAACGGGACGGCCGCTGGTGATTTCGCTTCACGGTGGTGGCAATGCTCCCGCTGCGGTGAATGACTCACAGTGGCAAAACCAGATTCGCTTGTATTCGCCCGAGGGTTCGTTGTATGTGGCACCGCGTGCGCCGACCGATACGTGGAATTTATGGCACGAGTCGCACATCGATGCCCTGTTCGATCGACTCATCGAAAACTGTGTGGCGATCCAAGGCGTCGACCCCGAGCGAGTCTATCTGATGGGGTATTCGGCGGGGGGGGATGGTGTTTATCAGCTCGCACCGCGCATGGCCGACCGCTTTGCTGCTGCTGCGATGATGGCTGGGCATCCGAACGAAGCAAAGCCCGACGGCCTGCGCAACTTGCCTTTTGCGCTGCTAGTGGGTGGTCAGGATGCGGCATTTCAACGCAATCAAGTCGCGGCGCAGTGGGCGGCGGAGCTCGATCGGTTCGAAAAAACATCGCCGGGGGAGTATCGTCATTTTTTCCGCAGTTACCCCGAGTGCGGACATTGGATGAATGGTCAAGATGCCGAGGCTGTGCCGTGGATGCTCGAGCATCGTCGGATGGCCTGGCCGAAAAAAGTCACGTGGTTGCAAGACGATTCCCTTGCGTCGCGCTTCTACTGGCTGAGTGTCGATCTAGCAAAAGCCAAAGCCGGTGACCGTGTGGATGCCGAATGTCGGGGTCAGCGCATTCTCATCACAAGTCAACAAGTCACGGAACTGACCTTGCGCCTATCCGATGAATTGTTATCGCTCGATCAAGCCGTGGAGGTAGTCTGGAATGGCAAGCAAGTCTTTCACGGAAAAGTCGTGCGCGAGGAAGCGGCGATCCGCAAGTCGTTAGCAGAGCGCGGTGATGCAAAAACCATCGCGACGGCGCTTGTGAAAGTGAAAGTTCAGCCCTAACGAGCCAAGCATTTAGCAAAGTCGATCACGGAAGTCTTCATAGCGAAACTCGCGCAATGTTTCGATGCGTCCATCCTCGTGTTGAAGAGCAATGGCGGGGTGGGGGACGCCATTGAACATCGTCGTTTTCACCATGGTGTAATGCGCCATGTCATCGAATACTAACACATCGCCGATGCGCAATTCGCGCGGGAAAGAAAAGTCGCCCGTGACATCACCAGCCAGACATGTCGGTCCGCCGAGACGATAGGTGTGGGGAGATTCTCCTGCATCGCCCGCGAGGTGATACGTTTCCCCTTCGATCGTCACCGCAGGTTGTTGGTTCGAGTTGCTCGGGATGGTGGCATCCACCAAAAACACATCAGGACGGTAGGGCATTTCCAGCACATCAGGCATGTGAGCGGTGGCGGAAATGTCGAGAATGGCGAGTCGATGCCCGGCGGACTCAAACACATCCATCACCGTAGCGCGCAGCACGCCCGTGTGAATGGCGATGGCTTCACCGGGTTCTAGCCAGACATCGACTTGATAGCGTTCGCGCGTCGCTTGGACCAAGCGGATGAGTCGATCGCGATCATAAAACGGTTTGGTAATCCAGTGCCCACCGCCCATGTTCAGATAGGTGAACTGGTTCGAGCGCAAGAGGTGGCCGAACTTTTCATCGACCGCCGCGAGGGTGGTTTCGAGATCATCCGAATTTTGTTCACAGAGCGTATGAAAATGCAGCCCTGAAAGGCCAGTGAGGTCGGCGCCTTGCAATTGATCGGCAGTGATACCGAGTCGCGATCCAGCGACGCAAGGATCATAGAGTGCCGTTTCTCCGGTGGAGCATTGAGGATTGATGCGCAGACCGCAAAGAACCTTGCCATCGATAAAACGAGGATGCTGCATGATTTGATCGCGGAAGCGGTACCATTGCGACAGGGAATTGAAATCGAGATGATCCGTGAACTCCAGCAGCTCGGCGATTTCCTTTTCATCGTAAGCGGGCGAGTAAGTGATCACATGCTTGCCAAAAGTCTCATGGGCGAGTCGTGCCTCCCACAATCCCGAAGCGCAGCAGCCATCGAGATCCTCGCGGAAATAAGGGAACGTTTTCCAGCAAGAAAATCCCTTCAGAGCCAGCACCAACTGACAGCCCGCGGCCTCCTTCACCTGGCGTAGGAGGCGCGTATTGCGTTGCAGAGCGGGAAGCGAGATCAGAAACATGGCGTGAGCTTGGAACCGGAAGCGAGTCGATGCAAGTGCAGAGTCGAACGAAAAAAAATGCATTTTCCTGAGAACATGACTTTACAAATGATCCAAGTTTGTGCATTTTTCGCGTCCGCACACAAGCAACGGAGAGGTGGCTGAGTGGTCTAAGGCACCCGATTCGAAATCGGACGTGGGGTAAAACTCACCGTGGGTTCAAATCCCACCTTCTCCGCCATTCTTCGCTTCCTAGGAAAAGGCTACGAATGGCAGGCCATTTTTCGATTACTGCGAAAGCTACGAATGGCAGGCCATTTTTTGCTCTGGGAAAAGCTACGAATGGCAGGCCATTTTTCGGTTTTTGGATAAAGCTCCGCGTGTTGTTCTCGGACGAGAGATTCAAGTCCATAGCGACTTTTCTGTCGTGGATGTGATGAATTGCGATTGTGCCTTTTCTTGTCTCGCTGGTTTGCGTGGTGCAAGGATAGGGTTCGTGGAGCTGCGGTGTCACGTGGACCGAGGTGAGGGCGAGGAGCGGGATCGGTTGAGGGAATTTCATCAATGATTTGATTGCCGCCGCCTTCGTGGCGCAAAGGGAAGTATTTCCGCATGCGGATTTCAGATCGTTTTCCGAGAGAGTGTCACTGTGGTGCGAGGATCTCGGCGGACAGATTGCGGCTTGTGAGACGCAGGCCGCGGAGGTTCATCACGGCTCGATTTTCCTTCGGCTGCGGCACGATGGCAATTTCGTATGTACCGGCGGCGGGGATCTTCAGCTTGCCGAGCTTCACATATTGGAAACGGTCCCATGACCCGGTATCGACCACCTTGCCGCTGACCTTTTCCTCACCGATCACGACATCGTAGCCATTGCCCGCGCTGCGCGACTCGGCGGCCTGGAGGCACTCGATTTCGATTTCGGCCGGACGATGCGCGCGGATTGACCAGACGACGGTGGTTTTTTCATCCTCCCAGTTTCCAATGCAGTCCTTGTCGTTCTCGCGGACCGCCGGGCCGCGGATCGCGGCGCTCCCGTGGTGGAGATCCAGAGTGACCGGCGTTAGGGAGGCATCGTCATGTGGCGGCACCTGCGCGATTCCGAGGTCGTCCAGCAGGATCGGGCCCGGGGTGGCGTCCATGTCGATGGAAAGGCAAAGCTCGCGCCCGGTTAGATCGAGCGGTGGCTTGTTGCTCACCCGTGGCTCCACCCAGTAAGGCTTGCGCATTAGGTCGCCGGTAACCGGCAGATCCACGCGGAAGCGCTGCCAGCCTGGTGAAACGAGGGAAAAGGAGACCCGGCACGCATCGTAGAGGATGGTATCCGGTCGGCCGCTGGCCACCACGCGCAAGGAAGCCGAAAGGGTCCTCGGGGTATCCGAATCGATCCATGCCCAGCCGGACAGGCGGACGTTGAGGCCGTCGCGGGCACGGAGGGGGCTGCCATCGCTGTTGTGGAGAAACTGGTTGATGTATCCGGCGGTTTGAAGGCGGACGACGTTCTTTCCCGATTTAGGAAAAATGGCTCCATTGCTGACGCGGGCGATTTCCACCAGATCGACCTCCTGACAGGCAAAGGCCTCCTGCCAGTTGACCAGGGTGGAGGTGAGCCCTTGGGGCGTGAGGCTGAGGTCGGTGGTCTCGAAATCCGCATTTTTCAAAACCAAAGACGGCGTTGCCGAAGCAGGTTGCTGGCGGGGCCAAAAAATCCAACTGGCGGTCAGGGCGGTCAGCAGGACGGCGCCGAAAACCACCAAGTGCACGCGGTATTTGCGCAGCGGGGTGACATCGACCGTGAGCGGTTCTTCCGCACGTCCGATGCGGACGGAGCGCTGTTGTTCGACGGACCATTCCGGCCCACAAGCTCCGGGTTCCATGATCATGCGGCGGCTTTCCAGCACCTCCATGCGCTGCGGGTTGATCGTTTCCCTCAGGGTAGCCTCGAAGCGCAGGCGTTCGGCTAGGTATTCCATGGCGGCGGGTTCCTGCTGGATGCGCGACTCCAGGCGCTCCCGCTGTGAGGCGTCTAGGCGGTTGTCGAGATACCGGCAAACGAGGTCGGCCAGTTCGGCATCGGGCGTTGGGTCTGTGAGGTCGTTTGTCATCTGGTGGGATCTTGGTTTTGCTTGACGCAGGTGCGCAGCAATTCACGGAGGCGTTCGAGGGTTTTGTAAATTGCGTCCATGGACTTCCCACCGCGTTTCGATAAGGCGCGGAGTTCTTCCTTGCTGGCTCCTGCATAGCGAGACTCCAGCAACTCGCGCTGTTCCGGTCCGATCTTCTCCAGGCATTTGCGCAAGGCATGCACACGCTCGTCGGCCGGGGCGGCTTGTTGTTGCTCCAGAAACGCCACCTTGTCGGCGAGCGCGGCAGCCGCCACGGGCGAGAGCAGCTCCATGCGGGGGTCGCTCTGTTTCCGGCGGGCAGCGAGGGCGATGCGGCGGGCACAGGCCAGGCAGTAGCCGAGAAATGCGGAGGTATCCGCCTCCCATGGACCCTTTTGCCAAACCACCACCGCCACCTCCTGCAAGGCATCGTCCACTGCGATCGAGTTGCCCAGAAAGCTGGAGAGATAGGCGCGTATCGAGGGCTGATGCCGCGACCATTGCTGGGAGAAGACAAGCAATTTCCGCTCGTCCGTCACGAGGAGGGGCAATTGTCGTTCAGCCCGCTTGGCCGGTTGGTTTCCGCTGTGCTCAACCATCATTGGAAAAGATGTTGCCATGGAACGCTATCAAACGTAATACGGATGCTAGGCAGTTCCAGTAAAATGTGCGGTGCGTGGAAACCCATACCACGCGCCGCCGGGGATTGCCTCCCTCCAGAGGCAAGGCTTTGCTTTGGGAAATTGGAAATTCGTGATTGGTTATTGAGTGTTGAAGGAACCTGTGAATGGCTCATTGCTTTCTCTTTTTCCATAATCTCTCTTTTCAAATCTCCTATGTCTATTCACCTCCTCCTCCGCAGCAGGGCGAGCATGCCGAGTCCACCAAGCAGCGCGGCGGAGGGGTCGGGGATGATGACGACATTGAGAAATACCCCTTCTTGCTGAGGCCGAATTCGTAGGCGCTCGCTGCGCTGAGCGAGCCGAGATTGATCACCGGCGAACTATTGTTGGAATTGACCATGCGGCCATTGTTAAGCACCCAAGCGGCGGAGGCGCTGCCGGAATTGTCGCCGCCCAGACGGACGGCCCATTCCCCGGCCACCGATGAGGTGCTGGATCCGGTGAGCTTGCCATTCAAAGTAAAATGGTAGAGGTAGGGCGCGCTGATGACATTGCCGGTGCCGACGATTGCGGCAACTGCGGTGGAGAGCAGTTGGTAGGAATTGGGGCGCGCTTTCATGGAGTTTCTGTGGAGGGAGTTGGGGAGAAATTCTGAATTTTGAATGATGAATGGCAGATCAGTTCGCGCGGACTTGCAGGAAAAGTTTGGGATTGTCGAGCAGGGCTGGAGTGAGGGTGACTTCGACGGTTTCATTATCGCCACTCGGGACGGGCGTGCCATGGGTGGCGGTGGTGTCTTCGGTCCAGGTGATCAGATCGGTGGATGTCCAGATGGTGTAGATGAGGCCGCTGTCGGCGAGGCGCTGGTAGGTGAACTTGCCGGTGGTCTTGTCGAGCTGGCTGGTGATCGGGTTGGCCGAGGAGCCGTCGTTAGGAATAAGGCCGAAGGCGTATTCCTCGAAGTTGGTGACGCCGTCGTTGTCGAGGTCGCCGCCTTCGCTTCCGGAGGTCAGGCCGTAGGTAGAGCCCCACGTTTCGTAGGGCGTGGCGTTGGACGGGATGACCAGCGAGCCGGTGCCGCTGATGTAGTCCGGATGGGAGACTGCATTGTAGGTGCCGGGAGTCGTGAAGTAATCCGGGCCGAGGACGATATCCGTGACGGTGTCGCTGCCGATGAAGTCGAGTTTCAGGGTGGATCCGTCATTGACAGTGACCGTGCTGCCGTCGGCAAAGCCCGGCTGGGTTAGGGAGAGGACGCCTTCTTCCACGACGGTGTTTCCTGTATAGGTCGGAGCCGCCGCGAGGATGAGCGTGCCCGGGCCCGTCTTGGTGAGTCCCTTGCCACCGGGATCGTTGTCGTCGAGCGGCTGAGTGAACGTGAGTTCGGTGCTTGGCGTGGTCACCTCGATGAAGGTGTTGGTTCCAATACCCTGCAATGCGTAGGCACCGACACGATCCGTGCTAGCGGTGGGACCGGTGTAACGCAGCCTGCCGCTGCCCGCTTGGCCGATGAAGAATCCTCCGTTTCCCAGTGTGCTGGTGGTGAAGTCTGCGACTTCGAGGGTGCCGGTGGAGATCACGATGCTGGTTGCGAAGGACGCGCTTCCGGCATTCGGTGTGATCTTAACGGTGCCTGGCCCGTGGGACCAGAACTCGCCCGTTCCCGTGATGGGACCTGATAGGGTGACGGTTTGTCCGTTGGTCGCGGCGATGTTCGCGCGGCCGCCGGTGGTGATCGGGTTGGCCAGCGTGGTGTCATCGCTGCGGTTGATTTCGAGGCGGGTGGTGGTTCCTGCGCCGAAGCTCACGGTGCCGGTGGGATCGATGCTGCCCGTCACGTCGCCGTCGCCGATGGCAAGCGTGCCGGTGGTGATGTCGGTGTTGCCGGTGTAGGTGTTGTTCGCGGTGAGATCGACGCGGTTGCCGGTTTTGTTGATGCCGTGCGGGCCGGAGATCGTGCCGCCGATGGAGAGCGTGGAATTCAACGCGTCGAGGGCCAGCGGGCCGTTGAGTTCGAGCGGCAGGTCCACCGACTGGGGATTCAGCGAAGTGTTTCGCAAGAAATTCGAGATTCCGATGGCGTTGCCCGTGAGCGTGTAGGATGTGGCTCCGCCATCGAAATTCAAGCCGTTGAAGGCAGTGCCGGTGGCGAGGTCGTTGACCGGCGAGGTGTTTGCGGAAAAGGGAAAGATCAGGTTGAAGCCCGCCGAGGGAGCCGTGTCGCCCACCCAGTTGGCGGCGGTGGACCAATTGCTGTCACTTCCTCCGAAGAAGCCGGCGTCGCTGGAGTTTTCCGCGATGGCGATGTCGCTGAAGGTCCAGCCGTTACCGGCGTTTCCGCCCTCGCGCAGGTAGATCCTGTCGAAGTTGGCATCTGCGGTGAAGCTGGTGGTCAGCGCGGGGTTCTGCTCCGCTTCGGTCAGGGCGAGATTGGGATTCAACCAAACGGTGATGTTGTCATTGGCCTGGCTGTTGAAGTCCACGCGGAAGACAATCGTGGTGATGTCGGTGGAGCGAACCAGTTGGTAGGTTGCTCCCGGTTCTGGCGTGGCAGATCGGAGGTCTCTGTTTCCATCCTTGCCGAAGGCGCTGTAGGCCCAGGGATTCCAGCCATTGCCGATGCCGAGGTTCTCGTTGTCTCCGTCGAAAAATGACATGCCGGCGTAGTAGCTCTCGGTGGTGCTGTTCGAGGCAGGGTTGGTGACGGTGTATTTGAAATAGAGCGTGCCGGTGGCGGTAGCGCCGCGGCTCAGGCTCAGACCGGGCAGGGAAAAGGCGTTGTTGTCACTGACGAGTTGCGGGCCCTCGAGGGTGTAGAGGACATCGGCGTGGGAGACTCCGAATGAAGTTCCGACAAGCAGTGCGGCAAAGAATGAATTTTTGAGGGATTTCATGGAGGTGTTTTTTTGGTTGGGAGGGGCAGCGGATTGGAATGCTTTCACCGGCTTGGCAGCCAATATCGGGGTCTTGTTCATAGGGGAGTGCCGACAGGGAAAAATTTCTGACAAAGTTTCTGAAAATTTTTTCGGTCGCCGTGCTGTGTGCCGAATTCGCGTTCGGACCCTAGCGCCGGTTTTGCCACGAAGAGGGGCTCTACGGGAGTATCCTCGCGTCCGCGTGTCACATGGTCATCTCATGAATAGGGCGAATCGGAGTTCGCCCCTTTTTGATGACTCAAAGTTTGGGGAATCACCTGGTGCAGCGGTCGTTTTCCTCACCGAGAAGGTACGCGATGCCAGGTCAGGGACCAGTGGCGGAAACTTTCAGGAACAAGCGGGTCTTGCCGGTGAGGGCGCTTTCGGGGAGGCGCAGGGTCACGGATTGGTAATCGGGATTGCCTGGGATCTCGGCGGCGCTTTCCTCGATGGGAATGACATGGGACCACGAAACCAGATCCTCGCCGATCTCGTAGCGGTACGCGACACCCGCGGTCCGGAAGCCTTTCAGGCGCGGATGGGAGAAGCGGAAGATTCCAGCGGACGGCTGTATGGCGAGCAGGGAGGTCACCCTTTCCGAATCGCCGGGCTGAAGCGGGCCGGTGCCGAAGGTCCATTCGCCGGTGTTATTGAATTTATCGCCGTCGGGATTGGCCGAGGGGTCGCCGTCGGGTGAGGTGCCGAATTTCGCGGCGCGCCATTCGTTGTAGCTCAGGTGCGGCTCCACTTCCTGCGTGATCCAGTCGGCGATGAGTTGCGCGCCTTCGAGATCGATAACAGAGGTCGCGAGCGGCGGCATGCGTGAGTAGCCGTTCGCGGCGGCGCTGCGGTTGAAGAGGATCGATTGACCGGGATGGGCGGGCACGACGAGTTGGTCGCCGAGATGGAGCGGGGCATCGACCGGGATGCCCTTGATCAGGCCGGTTTGCGCGAGAGTGAGATGGGCGCGGCCATCCCAGTAGCCGCCGCCCGTGCCACCGGACTGGTGGCAG
>RDYF01000184.1 GCA_004293285.1 Verrucomicrobiota bacterium
GTGCTCATCGTCTGTCCGAAGTCGGTTCTCGATGTCTGGGTCACGGAAGCGCAGAAGTTTGCTCCCGAGCTCAACGTCAGAATCTTGCGCACGCGCGACGACATCGATCTCGATTACTACCAAAACACGCTCGACATGTTGGTGATGAACTACGCGCAGTTGCGTGTTTGTGGCGAGTTGCTCAACAAGATTCAGTGGTTGACGGTGATTCTCGATGAAGGTCAGCAAATCAAAAACCCCGATTCCAAAGCAGCCAAAGCGGCGCGCGAGCTCGATGCGGGGAATCGACTGGTCCTCACGGGTACTCCGATCGAAAACCGCTTGATGGACATGTGGTCGTTGATGGCATTCGCCATGCCCGGCGTGCTCGGTTCTCGTGCTTACTTCAAGAAGCGTTTCGACAAACGCAAGGACCCGGGCAGTCAGCAGCGACTTGCGGCGCGTCTGCGTCCCTTCTTGATTCGTCGAACCAAGTCGCAGGTAGCTCAAGACTTGCCACCCCGGACCGAGGAGGAAGTTTACTCGAAAATGGAAGGCGTGCAGCTGGAGCTGTATCGCGCCGAGCTCAAGCGCATTCAAAAAGCCTTGCTGGGCATGGATTCCGACGAAGCGGTGAAGAAAAATTCCTTCGCGATTTTGCAAGGTCTGATGCGTCTGCGTCAAATCTGCTGTCACCCTGGTCTCATCGATCCGAAGTATCTGAAAGAAGAGAGTGCCAAAATGGAGTCGCTCTTCTACTTGCTCGATCACTTGGAGTCGGAGAGTCGTCCTTACAACTATCTCACTGGTCAGACCAAGGACCGGAAAGGGGAGATCGAGAAATTCCAGACGACCAAAGAGCCCAGCGTGTTCTTGCTCTCGCTCAAAGCGGGTGGTGCTGGTCTCAACCTGACTTCGGCCTCTTACGTCATTCTCTACGATCCATGGTGGAACCCTGCGGTGGAAAATCAGGCCATCGACCGAACACACCGGATTGGTCAGAAAAACAAGGTCATTGCCTATCGCTTGCTGACGCGCGACACGGTGGAGGAGAAAATCCGCATCTTGCAGCATCAGAAGACTCAGTTGGTGATCAACGTTCTGGGCGACGAAGGCTTTGCGACCAACCTTGGCATCGACGACTTGGCCTTCATTCTCAACCACGGTGGAGAGGACGAACCTGCGCCCGGGTGACTCTGTGAAAAGACAGGGGCTGATGAAAAAAACCAACATTCGTGGATCGAGTGTTGGTTTTTTATCGTGATGGGAGGATTCTTGTCGCCCAGCGTAGCGAAGATGAATGAGTGGGCTAGGCGCTTGGAAAGCGCCGCCACGGGGGGCTAAGGACGGTAGATGTGGAGTTCGCGGATCTCTTTGAGTTGGAAGAGATTGACCTTGCGTTTGGTGACAAACAACTGGTTGTTGAAATTCTGCTCCGCCAGTGTGACTTCGCCGCCATCATGGACGCGGTAGATGATCGCGGTGTGTTTGCCTGCAGGCGCTTTGCGCTTGGTGAATGTTTGGATGATGTCGCCTGGCATGACGGCTTGTTGGGGCCATCGGACGACCGTTCCCCACACCAAGGGCTGACGTCCAGGGTGTTGTCCACCTGCTGCCAGTAGTGCTTGGTGGCCGAAATCCCAGCAATCGCCATCGCCCACTTTTCGCCCCATGTGCTTTTTCGCAAACTTGACGACCGAACGATTGCGCGCGGGTTGGTTTTCCGCACCGTCTTTGCCTGGTGCGAGTGGGACAATCGCTAAGGCGAGTGTCAGCGTGAGGAGATGCTTCAGGGACATGGAGGAGGGGGGGATGGCGCGTGCAAGCTAAGAGATGCCGAGCGCTTGATGAATGTCTGCACGGGAAATCCCGCGCATTTCAAAAACTTTGACGATGGTGTCTTCGATCAGATTGTTCGGGCACGACGCTCCGGCGGTGATGCCGATGACTGTAGGTTCAGAGCCCAGCAGGAAGCTGGGGTAGGCGCTGGTGATTTCTTCTTTTTGGTGCAAGTCGTAGTGAATGATCTGATCCAGTGACGAGAGGCATGCCGCATTGCGGATGAAGAACGTGGGCAGGGACTGCTCGCCGATTTCCACCAAGTGCTGGGTGTTTGAGCTATTGTAGCCGCCGACGACAAACAGCGCGTTCATGGGTTTGCGCAGCATGTCGAAGAGGGCGTCTTGGCGTTCTTGTGTCGCCCCGCAGATGGTATCGAACATCAAGAAATTTTCCGTGTGTCCGTCGCGTTGCTCGATCGCCTGACGGATGCGTTTTTGGATTTCCTCGGTTTCGCTTTTCAGCATGGTCGTTTGATTTGCCACTCCGATGCGTTGCAGGTGGAGATCGGGGTCAAAGCCTGGGGAAATGGCATTGGCAAATTTTTGCAGAAACTCCTCGCGATTTCCTTCGCCGGCAATGTAGCGGCAAACGAAGTCGGTGTGCTCCAGTGTGAGAATGATGAGATAGTGACCAGCTCCATCTTCGCCGAGTGCGCGTGATGCGGTGGCGCGAGTTTCCTCGTGTCCTGCTTTGCCGTGAATGATGCTGGTGATGCCGTCTTTGGCGTAGCTGCGGACGCGACGCCAGACTTTCATGACATCGCCGCAGGTGGTATCGACGATGCTGCAGCCTTTGGCGTCGATTTTGTCCATGAAACTCGTTGGCGCACCGAAGGCGGGAACGATGACGACATCATCGGCGGTGAGTTGATCGTATTCGGCACTGAGTTCTTGCCAAGGCAGCGAGACAATGCCCATTTCGACGAGCTGGCGATTGACTTCAGGGTTGTGAATGATTTCGCCGATGAGAAAAATGCGATTGTCGGGAAACACCTTGCGCGAAGCGTAGGCGAGGTCGATCGCGCGTTCGACGCCATAGCAGAAGCCAAACTCCTGAGCGAGGCGCACGGTGGTGTGGCCGATGACCAATTCGCCGTGAAGATCGCGCAGGCGCTCGACGATGGACGACTGATAATGCTTCGCCACTTCAGCAGTGACCAGCTCCATCACATCGGGACGGCGGAGGTTGACGCGGGCGCGCTTGGTATCAGGATTCGACGGTTGTGGCATGGCGAGAGATATGTAGCGCAAAAAGGGGGCATTTACCAAGCAAGAAAATCGTTTCCCTTGGGTGGTCGACAAAACTCCGCTGCTGGAGCGTGGCGGAAAAAAATGGTTTTTCTGCATGTCGCGCTTGTCATTGTGGGAGTCTTTGCTACATCCATTGCCGCCATGGCTACTGTAGGACCACTTTCCATCCCAAGCTCATCGTTTTCTGCGATCATTTTCGATTGTGACGGCACACTGGTTGATTCGATGCCTGCTCACTTTGATGCATGGTGCGAG
>RDYF01000185.1 GCA_004293285.1 Verrucomicrobiota bacterium
CCCCCGCATTTTTCGCTTTGCAACACCCCGAAAATCTGCGTAATTGCTTCATCCACATGGCCATCACACGCGAACTCACCATCCAAAACAAACTCGGGATTCATGCTCGTCCTGCCGCGCAGTTTGTCAAAACCGCCAATCGTTTCTCTTCGGAGATCCGCGTGGAAAAAGACGGCGAGGAGGTCGAAGGCAAAAGCATCATGGGCTTGATGATGCTCGCTGCGGGTCATGGCTCGGTCATTACTGTCACCATCGAGGGCGATGACGAAGAAGCGGCGATGAATGCGATCATCGATCTCATCGATCGCAAGTTCGAAGAGGATTGAGGCCTTTTTCCTTTTCCCTACATCACTGTGACTGCGGACTTTCTGATCATCGGCTCTGGCATCGCAGGACTCTCTCTGGCCATCCGTGCCGCTGAACATGGGTCGGTGATCTGTCTCACGAAGGGCGACTTGCTCGATTCCAACACCGCGTGGGCCCAGGGCGGCATTGCTGCGGTGTTGCCGGAATCTCTCCGCGAAGCGGGCGACTCCTGTGCCTTGCACATCGCCGATACGCTCGACGCCGGTGCGGGGTTGTGCCACGAAAATGTCGTCCGCACCATCATCGAAGAAGGCGCGGCCACAATTGATGAACTCGTGCATTATGGCGTCGCATTCGATGCCGAAAACGACCACTTTTCGCTCGGCAAAGAAGGCGGTCACTCGAAACGACGGATTCTCCACGCGCGCGATACCACCGGTCGAGAAATCGCCGAGGCCCTTGCGCGCACGGCCCGCAACACGCCGAACTTGACGATTCTCGAAGACCATTTTGCCATCGACCTCATCACCACGGGCAAACTCGGCATGGTGACCGACGACCGCGTGCTCGGTGCCTATGTGCTCAATCGAAAAAGCGGTGAAGTCGAAATTTTCCGCTCAGACCGCGTGATTTTGGCGACGGGTGGTTGCGGCAAGGTCTATCTTTACACCACCAATCCCGACTCCGCCACGGGTGACGGCGTAGCCATGGCTTGGCGCGCTGGGGCCTCGGTCGCGAATATGGAGTTCATCCAATTTCACCCGACCTGCTTCTACAATCCCGCCGCGAATGGCGCAGAAGCGCGATCGTTTTTGGTCACAGAAGCCCTGCGCGGTGAAGGAGCTCAGTTGATCAATCAAAAGGGCGAGGATTTTGTCTCTCAATACGACCCCCGCGGATCGCTCGCGCCACGGGACATCGTCGCGCGCGCCATCGACCATGAAATCAAACGCACCGGAGCCCCCTGTGTGTATCTCGATGTCCGCCATAAGCCCAGCGGCTTCATGAAGGAACGCTTCCCTTTCATTTATCAAACGCTGTTGCGCTTTGGTCTCGACTGCGAAAAAGATCCCATCCCCGTCGTGCCAGCGGCCCATTATCAATGCGGTGGCGTGGTCACCGACATCAATGGCAAAACCACCCTGCGCGGTCTGTATGCCGTGGGAGAGGTTGCCTGCACCGGCCTCCATGGCGCGAATCGCTTGGCCTCAAACTCGCTTTTGGAAGGCAATGTGCTCGCGCGTCGCGCGCTCCAGGAAATGCTCGCACATCTCCACCCGCAGCGGGAATCAGAGCATTTCGACATCCCCACTTGGGAACACGGCGATACCGCTGCGCCCGATGAATTGGTGGTGATCTATCACAACTGGGACGAAATCCGCCGCTTGATGTGGGACTATGTTTCCATCGTCCGCACCGATAACCGCCTACGTCGTGCAGCGACCCGACTGCGGAATTTGAAAAAAGAAGTGCGCGAATTTTACTGGGGGCATCGGGTCAATGCCGACATCCTTGAACTGCGCAATCTCGTGACCGTCGCCTCCATGATCGTCGATTGCGCCGCCAAGCGCAAGGAATCGCGCGGACTCCACTACACCACCGATCACCCGAAAACCAAGCCGAGCTTGGCGCAGGATACGCGCATTCGCAAATTCTAAGCATCCGATGAAATCCAAACTTTTCATGACCTTTTCGCTGCTGGTGCTCATCGCGGTGATTGTTTCTGCGTTGGTATTATGGCATCTGAGCGAAACCTCCCATTTTTCCCGCCAACCCTCGCCGAGCATGACACCCCACTGATGGCAACGATCGTGAGGAACTCTCTTGCGCCATTTGCCGCATTCCTCTAATCTCGGCACGCCTTCTGCTTCTCTCCGAACATCCATTCTTTTCTCACCGTGCCCACTGAACCCATTGCCCGCCAACGTCTCCGCCTCGAAGGTTTCGAACTCATCGATGAAACCTTGCATTTCCTCATCGGCTGCCTCGGCGAGGC
>RDYF01000101.1 GCA_004293285.1 Verrucomicrobiota bacterium
CACGCCGCACCGTATTGCGTGTTCCAAGAGCCCGGCCTCGTCGAGCGCTCTGCACGCGATTTGCTGACCGATGACATTGATCAGGTGATCTGCGATTGCCCCGAAACCACCGAAGCAATTCGCGAAGTCGCGGGGAAAGTTTCTCGTCGCGCCAAACGACGCATCCACTACATGAGCGGAGCCGTGCCGCTGTTTGATCGCATCGGCATCCAAAAGCAGATCGACGAAGCCTTTTCCCGTCAAGTTTGGCTGCCTTGTGGCGGTTATATCGTCATCGATGAAACCGAAGCGCTGATTGCCATCGACGTCAATACCGGTCGCAACCGCGGCAATAAGGATCAGGAAAAAATGATTCTCGAAACCAACATCGAGGCCGCACAGGCTGTCGCACGACAACTCCGACTGCGCAACATCGGCGGTCTGGTGGTCGTGGACTTCATCGACATGCGCCATCGCAAGGACCAAATGGCCGTCTACAAGGCGATGAAAGAACGTGTCAAAAAGGACAAAGCCAAAACCCAAGTGCTGCAAATCTCTTCGATCGGTCTGATGGAAATGACGCGTCAACGACTCAATGAATCGCTGCGCGACTCGATGTATGAGCCCTGCCCTTACTGCGCAGGTCGCGGACGTGTGAAGACCACCATGACGATGTCGGTAGAAGTACAGCGTCAGCTCAACACCATCATTCAGAAAAACGCCCATCAAGGCGATCTGATCGTCATGGTCAATACCGATGTTCTCAACCGCTTCCGCACCGAAGACTCGCGAATCTTGATGGAGCTCGAACGATCGCACAATGGCCGCTTGATTTTCCGCGCCGATGCCGCGATGCATCGCGAGCGCTTTGCGATCATCGATGCCGCCACGGAGAAGACGATTTATCAATCGTTAGCCTAGTCACTGAGCAGCTCACCAAGACCCCATTTCCGCTCACGGAGATGGGGTTTTTTCGTGGAAACTTTTCGCAAACCACAGCAAGCAGAGTAGTGTGAATATCGTTAGAATTAGCCAATACATGCCCCAATCGCCATGATTGGCTACAGTCCAAGCGTGAAGCAGATGCAGCAGTATGGTGCCCAACAAGGCGCCGACTCCATTGGTCAGCAAGCCCAGCAGCCCTTGCATTTGTCCTCGCATCCCGGGATCGACACGCAGGTCCAAAAAAATCTGACTGGTGAGGAAAAACAAGGTGTAACAAACCCCGTGAATCGCGATACCAAACCACATGCCGACCATCCCACCGGTGTAACCCGCGTAGGCAAAGGCCACAAATCGCAGCACGCAGCAAACCAGACCGATCAATAGCAAAAATTTCATGCGATAGCGCGCCATCAACCAGCCCGTGATCGCCATCGCCGCGACTTCGCTCCATTGCCCGAAACTCATCGTAAAGGTCGAACGCGCATCCCCCAGATCGCGCAGATGCTCGGGGGTGTGCATGTAAAACGACGTAATCGGCATCGTCAATAAGGCCGAAGCAAGAAGCAGCACGCGCATTTCTTTCTGTCGCAGCAAACGAAAGGCATCGAACCCTAACAAACTCCGCCACGAGCCCGCTCGACCTCGGATCAGTCGGCATACCGCCCCCGCATAGCCCGCCAGCGCTGAGGCATCGGCACGCAACACCAAGCTCGCGAACCAACCACCGAGGATCCAGCCGATCGTGCAACACAGTCGAACATGCGGGAATTGTCGCTCGGGCTGCGGCAAATGGGTCATCGCAATGGTGATCACCAAGCTCCACAAAGGTGCCGCGACTACTGAGGTAAGGAAGAACCACGACAAGAACCACCAAGGCGATTGATCGCTGCGCAAGCCGTGAAAAGCACAGAGCATGGTGACACTGCTGACCACACAAATCCAGCCGGCGATCTTTTGTGCCGCAAACTTTTGATCCGCCAAGGCACCACTCATCAACGGCGAAAGCAACGACGCCACGGGCATGATGAAAAATGCCAGACTCACCCACTCCGCGCCCCAACCGGTCGCAAGAATGGCATTGGTCAAGCCCGGCAACCACATGCCTGGCCCCATGCCCATCATGAAACACATCAGGCACAGACGCCACATCAGCGAGGCCGATGCCCCACACCTTGGCTCGATGACTTCTGCGCTCGAAACCTCTGCAAGCTTGTCATTCGCATCCATCTCCGTGCCACCTTACCCCTCCATGTTTTTCGCGCGCAGCGCCGGTTTGAGGCCTCGCTGCCTTTGTTCGCGCGATGAATCTTCTCTCTTAGAAGGCAAATGATGCGGTAGAATCAAAGAAATGAGGTGCACTAGCGGATAGGCAAGCATCGACGCCAACACACCGCTCAGCAACATGCCCAACACAAAATTCGCCGCATTGCACTCGATGCTTGTGTAGGGAAAAATTCCTGTCACATCCAAGAAGGAAGGCACAGGAACATCGAACCATTGGCGAACATATTGCCCCAAGCGAACTTGCATTAGCGCTAAGGGAATGTTGGTCAGAGGATTGGAAATCCATACCACAAGCATCGCAAAAGGAACATTCACCCGCGAACGAATGGCGAAGAAGGCTGAAACGATGCTCTGAAATGGCATCGGCAGCATCATCGAAAAGAACAATCCAATCGCCAAACCGTGCGAGACCGTGGTCCGACAAGGTTTCCACAAACGACGATTGGTGAGCCGATGAACCAAACCTGAAAAAAAGCGATTGCTGCGCATCTGAGGGCTGCGCAGTTGACGGTAAAAGCGCCGCACGAATTTGAGATAATGACGCTGCATGGACGCGCACAAGTTGCACTAGCTGTCACACGACCGCAAGCGGATTTCCTTGATGTTTTCGCCCGATTGAGAAAGGCTATCGCCATGGAATGGTGGCAGTCATTGGTGTTGGGTTTGGTCGAAGGAATCACGGAGTATCTCCCAGTGAGCTCGACAGGGCATTTGCTCATCACGCAGCGTCTCATGGGCATTGGGCTCGCCGATGACAAAACGGCCGCCGATGCTTTTGCGATCAGCATTCAAGGCGGCGCGATCGCGGCAGTGATGGGGCTTTATTTCAAACACGTCTGGCAAATGCTGCTTGGGCTCGTCGGCAAATCGAGAGAAGGTTTGCATCTGCTGCTGATGCTCTGCACCGCGTTTTTGCCCGCTGCGGTGATGGCTTTGACCTTGGAAAAATGGATCAAAGCAACTCTCTTTGGCATCACTCCCATCATCACCGCATGGATCATCGGCGGATTGGCGATTTTGCTCATCGTCCGCCGCAAGCGCGCAACACCACCAGAGTCTTCGCAACTGTCGCTTTCACAACTCACTTGGCGCATGGCCTTGGTCATCGGACTCTTGCAATGTGTCGCCATGTGGCCCGGCACCAGCCGCAGCTTGATGACCATCGCTGCGGGACTGCTGGTAGGTCTGCGACCCAAGGATGCGGTGGAGTTTTCGTTCTTGCTTGGCGTTCTCACCCTCGGCGCTGCCACCAGCAAGGATACCCTCGAATACGGCTCGTTGATGCTGGAAAATTTCGGCATCACCAACTTGGTCGTGGGCTTCCTCGCATCGACCATTTCCGCCGCTCTCGCAGTGAAATGGTTGGTTTCTTATCTGCAAAAGCACGGCATGGCGGTTTTTGGCTACTACCGCATTCTCATCGGCCTCGCCGCACTGGTCTTGTGCCATTATGGGATTCTCCACGAGGGCTCCACACCACCCGTCAAGCCTGTCGAGCATGCGCCGTGATGCGCATTTTCCTTGCCATTCGCGCCGAACAGAAAATACTCAACTTCCATGGATGTGATGACTCAAATGCTGCGCAGCGCTCTGCTGTTGGCAGCACTGCTGTTTTTGCCTGCGATCAGCAGTGCACAGCAGAAAACCATTCCGCTGTCGCTCGCCGATGGCTTTGATTTTCCCGTCGGTAAGCCCGATGCCAAGGGCTATTACATTTCGCGCGGCTTGCGACTGCGCTCTCCCGCTCACTTTGGCGAAGACTGGAATGGGCTGGGCGGCGGCGATACGGACCTCGGCGATCCGATTTACGCAATTGCCGATGGCATTGTGGTGTTTTCCTACGACTGCCAAGCCGCATGGGGCAATGTGGTGCTGATCCGTCACGCCTACCGACATCCCAAAACGGGACAAGTGAAATTTTGTGACTCGCAGTATGCTCACCTGCACACGCGAATGGTAAAAAATGGTCAATACGTGAAACGCGGTCAACAAATCGGCACGCTCGGATCGAATCGAGGCATGTATGCCGCTCACCTGCATTTTGAAATTCGCCACAACATTTACATTGGACTCAGCCGAGAAGCACCACGAACACTGGAACACTGGGCAGCTCCGAGCGATTTCATTCGCCAATTCCGCAAATTGAAAAGCGAGTGGCGCAAGCAGCCTACCCCCATCGGCACCTACCGCGACTATCACGGTCGACGCGGATTGTAATCCGCAGTCCCTTTGCCATGAGCTCTCATCCCCTCATCGCAGCAGCAGCAGAATTGCGCCAAAGTCTCGACGGACTGACCTTTGGCGCACCGGTGAGTCATGTGTATCAACCTCTGGATTACGCTTGGGAATGTCACTCGCGCTATCTGGAACGCTTCGCATCGACGCGAAAAAAGGTGCTGTTTTTGGGCATGAACCCCGGCCCCAATGGCATGGCACAAACGGGGGTCCCGTTTGGCGAAATCGCAGCAGTGCGCGACTGGATGGGGCTGGAAATGCCGATTGGCCAACCACCTCAACCACATCCCAAACGCCCGATTCAGGGCTTTTCTTGTCCTAAGTCCGAAGTCAGTGGTCGACGCCTCTGGGGGCTCTTTGCGCAGCATTTTCCCCGTGCCGATGATTTTTTCCGCGATCACTTTGTCGCCAATTACTGTCCTCTTGTCTGGATGTCGACCACCGGAGCCAACATCACGCCCGATAAAATTTCTGCTGCCGAAATGCGCCCCGTGGAAGAAGCCTGCCTCAACCACCTGCGCCAGGTGATTGCGGCGTTGAAGCCGCAGTTTCTCATCGGTGTGGGCGCTTTTGCAGAACAGCGGCTGCGCCTCGCTGCACCAGACTTCGCGGGAACGATTGGCAAAATCCTCCACCCTTCCCCCGCTTCACCGGCGGCGAATCGCGATTGGGCTGGCACGGCACAGAAGCAATTGATCGAGACCGGCGCCTGGCCCGCGTCCCTGATTTTTTGATTGGTAAATGACCCGCTCCCCTCTTAGCTTGTCGCATGACGAGCATTGGCACTCCATTTACGGCAAACGCAACGCGCGTTCTGCTCTGCGGATCGGGCGAACTGGGCAAGGAATTGGTCATCGAACTGCAACGCTACGGCGTCGAGGTCATCGCGGTCGATAGCTATGCGAACGCCCCAGCCATGCAGGTAGCGGATCGATCGCATGTCATTTCCATGCTCGATGCCGCCGCCCTGCGCGCCGTGATCGAAGCGGAAAAGCCGCATCTCATTGTGCCGGAAGTCGAGGCGATTGCGACCGATGCCCTCGCGGCCATCGAAGCCGAGGGACTGGCGACCGTGATCCCGACCGCGCGAGCCACGCAGTTGACGATGAATCGCGAAGGCATTCGCCGCCTCGCCGCCGAGCAACTGGGTTTGAAGACATCGCCCTACCGCTTTGCCGCCACGGAAGAAGAATACCACGCTGCCGTTGCCGAGATCGGACTGCCTTGCGTCGTCAAACCCATCATGAGCTCCTCGGGCAAGGGGCAAAGCACCGTCAAACACCCGGAAGACATCCAAGCCGCCTGGGATTACGCGCAAAAAGGTGGTCGTGCCGGAAAAGGAAAGGTCATCGTCGAGGGCTTTGTCGAATTCGACTACGAAATCACCCAGCTCACGGTGCGTCACGTGGGTGGCACTTCTTTTTGCGAGCCGATTGGTCACATTCAGGTCGATGGCGATTACCGCGAAAGCTGGCAACCTCATCCCATGAGCCCGCTGGCACAACAGCGCGCCCAAGACTACGCCAAGGCCATCACTGATGCCCTCGGCGGTCGCGGGATCTTTGGCGTGGAGCTTTTTGTCCAAGGCGATGATGTCATTTTTTCGGAAGTTTCACCGCGTCCGCACGACACCGGCATGGTGACGATGATTTCGCAAGATCTCTCGCAATTCGCCCTGCACGCACGCGCCATTTTGGGCCTGCCCATTCCAGCGATTCGGCTGCATCGGCCATCGGCTTCCTCGGTGCTTTTGGTCGAAGGAGAATCACAGGCACCGATCTACCATGGGCTCAACGACGCGCTCGCTCGCCGCGACACCCAAGTTCGCCTCTTCGGCAAACCGAGCGTGCAGGGCAGACGGCGCATGGGCGTAGCACTCGCCAGTGCCGAAACCGTGGCAGAAGCCCGCCAAATTGCCCTAGCGGCAAGCGCGGCGATAACGGTGGAAATGGAACTCACTCCGGCCATTCCAAAGCCAGATAGTCATACATGACATGCACCGCGGCACTCTCTTGGCGCTGCTGGGTCAGAGTGATCGCGTTTTCTCCTTGCCGCAGCATGCCGACAGGGAAATCGACATAAACGACCTGATATTTCCCGTGGGAACTTTGTCGCAACAAGGTATTTCCTGCGGGACATGAAGGATAAAAGTTTTTTACCACCTTGTCGTTGACCTTCACTTCCACACGCGCGCGATGAGCACTGGCAATCGCGAGAATCAGTCGCGCCTCCCCACTCGCAGGCACTTGCGCGATGGGAAAACGCACCATCCACGGCCATGCCACCGGTTTGTCCCGCACCAAGTAGGAACCCTGCGCGAAGCCCCAATCTTTGGCAGGAGTCGATTTGCCGACATGATAGACCAGCGGATTGGGCAGTTCTTGGGAAAAGCGCCGAAACAAATAGCACTCGAAAAAACGATCGGAATACTGAAACTCCGCCGCTCGACGATCGGGAATGCCGATCTCCCAAAGCAGGGTTTTGCCCAAACGCGGCACCTGCCAGTGGATCTCGCCCAGCTCATTGTTTCCTCGACGAACAGTCACTTGCCGCTTTTCCCATTCGCCCACCACTCCCGCGCCGAAAACGCTGAGAGTGTATTCGCCGGGTCGCACGTGAGGCAGCACGAACCGACCATCCGCGCCGCTCTTGGTCCAGTATTGATAGCCGTTGGAGTCCGATTGAAAATTCCCTCCTTCGGCAGGTTGAGATAAGCCCACCCAAAAGCCCGCCGACGATTGCTTCGGCTTCAAGGCATCGGTCACTCGCAAACTGCCACGCACTTCGCCACGTTGCGCACGGGATGGATAGATTTCCTCACGCTTCACCCAATCATACGGCCACGACTTCCTCTCACGCAGCGACCTCGCGCGCGCGTCGCGCCACATCGTATCGACGTCTTTTCCCTGATTCACATAAAGCAAAAACGGCCCCGTGATCTTCTGCCATGCTTCTCCCGCTTTCAGCTGGATCGAGGAGCCCGCATAATGGTTCATGCCAAAGTGAATGTGAATGATGCCCGAGGCCGATGACAGGTCTTGCTTCATGGGCCCATCGTTGAAAAATTCGTGACTGCCCAGCACCACCCATGCGCCGACTTTGTTGCGCTCGCTGGCATGCCCCCAGCATCCGACCTGATAGTATTCGAGATTGAACTCGTATTTGCAATCGTAACGCCCCGCTCGCTTGCCAGAGGTGAGTTCGACAATCTCTGCAATCGATGTTCGCTTGGCTTTCGCCAGATCGGCCGGCGTGGGCATTTCCCAATTCCTCCGCTCGTCGACACAGATTTTTTCCATCAGCCACTCATCGCTGTTTTTCGTCGGCAAGCCCCAAACCAAGCGCCACTCGCCCACTTGGCCACTGGGATACTCGCGCGGATGATGCAAGATCGCATAGGTGTAGACTCCGGGATCACCCCGACGCAAGAGGTAGCGGACTTCGATGTCGACTGCCTGCGGTCCATGCTTGGCCTCGTCCCATTTTTGCCAAAAAGCCACCTCCGCCTGCTCAGCATCGTTGCGAATCATACGAAATTCTCCGCCACGTGGCTGTCGATACATTTTTCCGCCGCCCATGCTGTAGTAAATGGGGCGTTTTGGATGCACCATCTCCTGCCCCGCAAAACGCAGGCTCGTCACTGTGGCAAAGCCTTTGGAAATTTTCGCCTCGACGATGCCATTGCTCATCAACACCTCTCTCCCGAGGTCGCGATAGCTGACATCAGATGCCTTCTGTTGACCGCGCACAGTCGCCAAACAGAGCCCGCCGAGCAGCAGCATTCTACCAAGGCCCATCAGGCGTTTCTTCGTCGTGTCGCGGAGCGAGATCAGTTGCATCATGAAAAGGGGTCGATCGGAGTGGAAAAAAGTCTACGCACACAAAACACCCAACCTTTCACCGCCCAAGCTTTACGCCCTGCCTGATTTCCCCCAAATGCAGGCTTGCACGACGCGCAAAGTTGAGTAGTTTGCTGCCCGCATTAGCAACACATCTTCCCTATGAATCACGAAAAACAATCATTCCAAGCTGAAGTACGATTCTCTCTACACCGACCGCGAAATTTTCACTCGCGAGCTGGTTTCCAATGCGTCTGATGCCCTCGAGAAGTTGAAGCACTTGCAGCTCACCGAAAGCTCGATCCACGAAGCGGAGCAGCCACTGCAAATTGAAATCACGACCGACGAGGCGAATCGTCAGCTGATCATCGCCGACCGCGGCATCGGTATGACCAAGGAGGAGTTGGTGCAAAATCTCGGCACCATCGCTCATTCGGGGACGAAGGCTTTCATCAAAAACCTCCAAGAAAAAGGCAGTCAAAATGCCGGCATGATCGGGATGTCTTCACCCGCTCGTGGCAGGCCGATGCACCTTCGCTGCGCTGGACCAGCGATGGTCGTGAGGGCTATGAAATCGAAGAGGTCGAGGCCCAGTCGCGCGGTGTGAAAATCGTCATCCATCTCAAGGAAGAACACGCCGAGTTCGCCCAGCAGTCGCGCATCAAGGACCTGCTCAATAAGTATTCGAACTTCGTCGCTTTCCCGATTTTGCTCAATGGCGAGCGCGTCAACCAAATCGAAGCACTGTGGCTGAAGTCGAAAAACGAAGTCACGGAACAAGAATACGAGGACTTTTATCGCTTCACCGCGAAAGCCTGGGACAAGCCGAAGTTCACCATGCACTTCCCCGAGGAAAACCAAGAGCGCTTCGGCTTTGGTCCGGTGCAACCCGGCGTGGCGCTGTATTGCAAACGCGTGTTGATCGATCCTCAGCCCGATGGCCTGCTGCCCGAGTGGTTGCGTTTCGTGCGTGGGGTCATCGACTCCGCCGACCTGCCGCTCAACATTTCGCGCGAGTCGATGCAAGATAGCGCGTTGATCAAAAAACTCGGCCAGGTGGTCACTAAGCGTCTGCTCAAATTCTTGGAGAAAAAAGCCACGGATGAGCCCGAAACCTATCGCGGCTTTTACCAAAACTTCTCACGTTTCCTCAAAGAGGGCATCGTCAGCTCGCACGAGCACCGCGAGTCGCTCGCCGGCTTGCTGCGCTTTGAAAGCTCTCTCTCGGAACCCGGCACGCTGCATTCGTTCGATGACTACCTCAGTCGCGCCAAAGAGGATCAAAAGGAAATCTATTTCCTCACCGGTGCCAGCCGTGAAGTCATTGAGTCCGGACCCTACCTCGAAGCGTTCAAAGCCCGCGGCTTGGAGGTCGCGTTCTTTACCGAGGGCGTTGATGAGTTTGTGTTCGAATCGCTCTCGACCTTTAAGGACAAAAAAATCGTCCGCGCCGATCAAGCAAACATCGAACTGGATGACCATCATCTCGAAGGCGACGCCCTCGCCGCGAGCGATGTCGAGGCATTGCAAACGTGGTGGGAAGAAGCCATGCCCGAGCAGATCAAGGAAGTCAAAACCGGCAAACGTTTGATCGATAGCCCAGTCGTCGCATTGGTGCCAGAAGACGCGCCGAATCCACAAATGCGTGCGATGATGAAGGCCATGGGGCAGGATTTGCCAGCGGTGAATCCCATTTTGGAAATCAATCCCCGCCACGCTTTGATCAAAAAACTTTCCGCCCTGCGCGAAAGCAATCCGGAGCTGGCCACGCTTGTGGCGCAACAACTGGTCGATCAATCGATGCTCTCCGCCGGACTCATCGAGCACCCGCAGTCGCTGGCGCAACGCATGAATGTCATCTTGGAACGAATTCTCTGATTCGATACAAAGTCTCCCCTAGACATTGCAGAAATCTGTGACATCGGTTAAGGACTGTTTCCCTTGCTGTTTTCACCTCATCACCCATGCGCGCTACTCTCATTGTAATCGGAATCCTTCTGATTGCCATCGCTCTGCGAACTGCGAAGCGTGCATGGGTGCGCAAACTCGGAGCCGTGGGCTTCTTGGTCGCGAGCTATGCTGCCTGCTTTTTCCTTTTTGGCACCTGGTGGGGCGGCATGCTGGGCATCTTGCTCTGGCTGTTTTTGCCTTGGGTCGAGATCTTCACTCGCATCCGCACGATGCGCCTGCCCATGGACCATCGGATGCAACATACCAGCGTCCCCAATCCTGCCTTTTTCCCAAATGCTCCCCAATGCCTGAAAGCACTCGATGAAGCGGAGTTTGAACACTCTTCCGACTGCGGTTGGCATTGGTCGGGGATAAAGCAGTATTGCTGCATGTTTCTCGACCCATCCCACAAAACTCTTGCCATTCTCAGCCTCTGCGAGCAGTCCGATGTGGTGTTTTCTTTCGTCTCCATCTCGTCGGTCTCGTCCGATGGCACGATCTTCCGCACCACCAATTACCCTTTCGCTCCCACGCTCAAGTATCCGAAAAAATATCGCTGGAACCACGTGCCCTGTTCGCGACACTGCTTCCGCCAAATTCTCGCAAGTCACGAGCAATTTCTTCAACAACAAGGCAGCCACGAAAAGGATCTGCAGAGCTTTGATCCCGATCTCCTAGAAGACATGACGGAGGAGGAAATGCACGAAATGATCGAGCACAATCTCGATCACGGCATCATCGAGTTCGCCGGTGATGGCTTTTTCTCCTACAGCACCAAGGGCCTGTTTTATCTTTGGGGGCAATTCATCAAGGACATGGTGCGTCTTTGCTGATCACTCATCGCAGTGACCTGCCGATTAGGGCTGACCTTTAAGCAATGCTTCTTCCTCGACCGGGGTCGGCGAGGTGAAGATCACATGCTCCCATTTCGGCTCGCTCATGGGGCCTTGTCCTTTGAATTGGAAAAGCCCCTTGATGATGGGCTGGAAGGGCATCACGACCAGTCCCAGCAAGCCCCGCGCATTCATCCGCATGGTCATGTCGATGGTGCTGTCGTTCAAATTGACCGATCCATTGCCGGTAAATTTGAGACTGGGCGTGTAGGTCACGAAGTCGTTGGTGCGCATGATTCCTTCGCGAATCGTATAGTGGCACGAGGCATCTTTCGCACGCTCAAATCCCACGCGTCGATCCGCGAGCACGAGCGCCACGAGATTGGATAGAGGGCCAAAAATCGGCACAGCAAACAACTCACCTTTTTCCAGTCGACACTGCCCCTCGCCTTGAAGCGTCTTGGTTTGTCCGCTTTTGCCGTTCATCACGATGCGACCGGTAAGATAGCCATATCCTTTCTCGCGAAATTCGTAGGTCTCGGAAATGCCTTCGAGCATCAATTTGCTCCACGTCACCTCCGTCGTGAAGGCCCGATCTTGCTGCAAGCTGACGGTCACTGTGCCTGCCACATCGCCGCCGAATGCCGTGCCTTTGAGCTGGGTCAATGCCACTTTTTGGTCGTCGATCTTCACGTCTCCGGTCATCGACTGAATCGTCACGGGCGCGCCAAGAAAGACCCAGTTCATCGCGGGAGCTTGCTGCACTTGGATCGCTAAAGAGGTCTTGCCCGACGCCCGAACATCGACTTGACCACTCGCAGCGAGGGTCGGCGGTGTGTGAAATTCGTATTCCTCCAAGCGATCGGCAATGCTGCTCGCAAACATTCGCAACAATGGCGCAGGATGAACACTGCCTTTTAAGGAATCGATGGTGACGATGCCCTGCGCATGATCGTAGATCACCGCTTTGGCTTGCACCGCACCTTGCGCTTTTCCTCCGTAGGTTTGATGCAGACGGTACTTGCGATAATCGAAATCGACATCCACTGCCGTGAAGCGCAGCAATTGGTGACGCAAATCCATGCTGGTGCGACAGCGATTCACGGGCACACCGCGATAGCTCACGTTTTTGAGCTCAGCTTCCCCCGTCACAGACCAAGCTTGTCGGTCCAACCGATCCAGCTTACCGCTGAGCTTGACGGCATAGACGCTCTTGCGATTGCTCGCAAAGTCTCCCAACACTCTCTCCAACACTTGACCAGGGAAAAACATCTTCCATGTCTCTGCGCGGGCGTTGCTTTCAAGACCATACTCGAACTTTGCACCCTTCGCTTGCACCCATCCACGCAACTGCCCATGCGGATGATCGATCTCTAAATTCTTGATGCTCAAGCTCTGCAAACCAACACCCTCGGACTCGTCGAAGGCTATGTCGATCTTTCCTTTCACTTTAGGCAAACCATCGACCTCCAGAGCTCGCAGCGCCTCGATGTATCGACCTTCGCGATAGTGGGGTCGCAGCAATCGCATCGGCAGGGCTCCATTCAAGTTCACGCGCCACTGACCCGATTTGCGCAAGATGTTGCCTGCCAACAGCCCTTCTTCGTGATCAACCCGACAATGACGCAGGTAAAGATCTCCCTGACGCAAGGAAAATTCTGAAGACAGGGAACGAATCGCTTGACCTTCGATCAACACGTTTTTCATCACACATGCACCCTGCAATTTCCATTCCCAAGTTCCCTGATCAGGCTTGCGGGAAAATTGACCGCGCGATTGCACGCTCATCTCACCACTGTGGGAGATGCGATAGGGCAACTTTTTTTTCGTCAGTGACTGATACCACAGCACCCCGTCGAGCGAGGAATCGATCTCGATGTTTCCCATCTGCGAGCTCAGATCGTAGTCCATGGTGGCGCGAATCCGCCCGCGCTGGTCTTGTGCTTCGAGAAAGTGCACCGCAATCAGGGACTGAGTCATACTGCCTGAGGCTTTAACCTCGCGTAGTTCGATGTCGCCACGGTCTGCGCTTTGGCAGGAAAAATCGAATTGACACTTCAGCGCCTCCCACTTGGTAGCATCAGCTTCCAATTTCAACGAGAGCTCCGGCGGATGATCCGCATCGAGCTGCCACTGCGACACTTCTTTGACAAACTCGCGCAAGAACTTGCGATGGGCTCCCGACTCTTCGTCTTTGCTCTCATACCCCGGCACTTGACGAAATCCATAAATCACCGCGTCGATCTTCAACTGAATGCCATCGATCAAACCGGTCGCCCGCTTGATCTCAAATTTTCGGCTGCGCGAAAGCAATACGGTCCCGTGAAGGTTTTTGACCTGTATCGCCTCGCGTTCCGGTTCTTTCGGGTCCACTGGCAAACGCAACTCCGCATTGTGCAAATCGATGCGCGTCAAACGCGTAATCCCTCGCATGGCTTTGGATTTATCAAAGTCGAACACCAATCGCTCCAAATACGCCACGCGGGCCGAACGCTGGGCATCCGCAAAAATTTCAACCTCGGTCGCCTCCACACCACGCAAAGGAACGTAGCGCAGTTTTTTGATTTTTGCCTCAATCCCCTGCTTCGAAAGCTCGCGTTCAATCGCCGCCCGCCAGGAATGAGGCAGACCTGTGTAGTTCCAATAAAAAATCAGCGCGCACCATGCAAAAATCAGGCCGAACACCAACACAAATAGGCTGGTGCGCAAATTTCGACTCAGAATCAAACGATTGACGTTCACAATGATGCACCAATTGTAACGACATTTCTCACGAAAGCCAAGCCTCGATCAAACACCATCGTCATTGGTGCGGCACGCGACTCGACGCCGAGTTGGCTCGTCGACCATTCACAGCTTTTTGGTACAGCACCACGGCGTCACAGACTCCTCTGGCGACTGCCGCTATGTATTGCGGATTGGCAATCAATCGTGCTTCGTAACCATGACTCATGAAACCACCCTCAAGCAAAATGGCCGGATGCTTCACCCCCGTCAACACACTGTAACGCGCTCGCTTGATGCCGCGATCGAAGGTGTTCGCCTTACCCAAGCAACGAATCACCTGCCCGTGCACTGCCGTCGCCAAGGCGATGTTGGCGGAATCGTGTTGATTGCCGTTGAGCAATTGGAAATCGCTCGACTTCAAGCCTTTGCCATAGTGCGCGACTCCTTGCGGAGAGAGCGTAAAGGTCTCGACTCCACGAGCCGACCGACTCCCCGCATTGAAATGAATGCTGATAAAAATCGCAGGCTCTTTGAGCGCATTCGCCAAATCGACCCGCTCTTGCAAGGTCAGATAGACGTCACTGGTGCGTGTCATTACAACCTTGAAACCACGCTGCATTAACAGTCTCCGCAATTCGGTGGCAACGCGCAAGTTGTAGGCTTTCTCCGTGCCATACTGATTCACTGCACCCGCATCTTTGCCACCGTGACCCGGATCGAGCACAACGGTGCGGAACTGACCCGCACGCGCAATGTAGCTCGGGCGGAGGACGGGATCGACGAGCTTCGTCAAATCAATCCGAGAAATCGCCAGTTTTCCTGAGGTTTCGATGACCGGATACGTGCAAATGAATTTCACCCCATTAAACTGAATCTCTTGATCACCCACCTTCAACTGAAACACCAAATTGCGTGCGGTCATCGTAATCCGATTCCCCTCGCGCTTCATCGATTGAAATCGATAAAATTGTTTTACATTCTCCATCGAAACATAATCGCGCCCTTCATGCTTCAGCAATTCCCACTTCACCTGTCCCTGCGCCACGCAAAGCAGCGAAACAAGAAAAAGCACAATCGTAGTGAATGATGAGAAAATCCGCATGGGTTATGAGACAGTCAACTGCGTAATCTCTACTCATTGTTAGCCGCCATGACAATGTAAAACTTTGCCAGCACAAAAAACCGCTTAGCACATGGCGGATTTTCACCGAGCGAATTCATGGATCACCACGATTTCCAGCAAATCCGATCTGCCGCAGACATCGACGGCGAAACTTAGTAAACCAAATCCAACAATGATGCCGTGTAGCTCAATTTCGCGACGGCTCATACAATCAGCGTCGGCCATCGAACCTCGAATGCATCGTCTCCGACCCAGGAGCCGTCAACGTCGCCATCTGGGCCACGTTGAAACTCAATTAAACCAGCACCAACATCGGGAACGCGCTCAGTATCGGCGGCATCGCGCCGCCACTCGGCGTTGAATCTGCGGCAAACAACTCCTTCATCACAGTCACCGACGACGACAAGCACGGTGTCGGAAGATTGACCAATATACTTTCGGTCTCGATGCGAAAAGCGCAACCGCAATGAATCCCCTCACCTTCCTGCTCGACAAGATCTGCACTTCCACGACCTGATCACTTGGACCGAGGACACCGGAGCCACCTCATACCAAACCGTCAATGGCAAGGTTGGAGATGTTGACACAATAAAAGCCCCCCTCACCGGCGAGCTCCCGCTCATCAATCCTGAAGTCATTCCCATCCCACGGGAGTGCCGAGCTCTGGGCTCTTTCCTCCCCAACCAAAATCCAACATTCCCCACCCCAAATACCCCGCACATTTTAACGGGTAGGCAGACGGATGACGCTCGCTAGGGTGTGGGTGGATTCTAGCAACTTGTCGCTACCCCAACCCAACCGATTTCACCCGCTTTCTATGCCGTCGAATTATCTCGCCAAGCAAACGCTGCAACTCATGTCCTCTCTCCACATGAATTCCTCCATCAACGACATAAAACGCACCGCATCATTGCTTGCGCTGAGTGCCATTTCAACTTGCCTGCTGCCCGCATCCGCGCAGGCTGCCAGCTTCACCTGGGGCGGTGGCGACAGCATTTGGACGAACACCTCTGCATCCGGTTGGAACGGCGGCCCACCCGTCAGTGGCGACACTGCAAGGCGGTGTCTCGATCACTGTCTCTGGCTCCGCTCTGCTCCGCAGTGCCGGCTATTACCTCTCCCCAGCAAATCTCACGCTCTCCCACGGCGGATCGGTGAGTTTGCAGAACACTGGCCACTATGCGAACTACGGCGGCGGCTGGCTACCTGCCACCCTCACCGTCTCTGGCAGCTCGGCGTCCGCTTCCCTCATGACAGGTGACCAAGACCACGCGTTCTGGAATCTCGCCGATGGCACGATCTTCGAGGTCGCCGATGTGACCGGAAATGCGGACCCCGATCTCACAATCTCGGCCGGCCTGAAAGATGCAGTCGGTTCGCCGGACACGACCTGGATACCATCGGGCATCATAAAATCGGGCGACGGCACCATGGTGCTGAGCGCGGAAAATACCTACAGCGGCGGAACGACGGTTCATGGCGGCAGGCTCCTCCTCGCAAACGGAAATGCGGGCGGCAGGGGCCGAATTCAGGGCTCACTCACGATCCACAATGGAGCCACTGTCGAGACCACCGGTGACGGTACCGGTCTGGGGTGGATGGATCAGATTTCCTCCGTTTCGATCAACGGCGGCACACTCACCAGCACGGGTGTCATGCACATCTGGAATATCGCCGGTGGGATCTCCATGACTGGAGGCACACTCCAAAGCAACAATGGCACCAGCGACCCGAGCGGCTCGCAACTCGAGTGGAACCGGACCAACTTGACCACCAACGCTAGCGCGGACACAGCGACGATCGCCGGCCGCATCCGCATGCGCCCCGACAGCGGATTCACCGGCATCAGCTTCACCGTGAACGATGGCGAGGCCGCGACCGATCTCCTCATCAGCGCGGCCATCAACGAGGCGTGGGGCAATTTGGCCATCACCAAGTCCGGAGCGGGCACCATGGTTCTTGCGGGCAACAACACTTACAGTGGCGGCACCGTGGTGGGCGGCGGCATCCTCTCCATCGGCACTGTCGGCAACATCGGGAGTGCTTGGCTGGCCCTGGACAATACCTCTACGCTACGTTACACTGGGACAGGTTCAGAATTCACGAGCCGTGATCTTTGGATCAACAACGCCGCGGGCACCCGAACCTTCGATATCGTCGATTCCGGAGCCGTCCTCACCTTGAGCGGCGGCGGTGGCCAGATCAACAGGGCCATCGCGAAAACCGGTGCAGGCACCTTGGTGCTCGGCAAGATGATTTCGGGGAGCGCATCCGTCACGGTCCATGAAGGCACCTTGGTCCTTTCTGCCTCTAATAGCTACAGCGGCAGTACGACGATTCACGGCGGCACCATCAAGGCGGCCGCAAGTCAGGCTCTCGGAGGGGCATCCTCCACGCTCACCTTGAACGGCGGCACGCTCGATCTCGACGGCCAGGCACAAACTCTCGCCGCACTCCATGGCGCGTCCGGCCTTGTCCAAGGCGGCTCCGGTGCCATCAGCATCTTGACCATCGGCAACGGCAATGCGTCGTCTTCCTTCAGCGGCACTCTCACGGGTAACCTCGCTTTGGTGAAAACCGGCACCGGCACACTCACTCTGACCGGACCAGTGGAAACCAACGCGTTCATCACCGTCGAACAAGGAACATTGGATTTGTCCACTGCGACTCTTTCCGCAGGTGTTAGAATCAATGCCTCACCGCAATCCGTCGTGAAACTTCCAACTGCCATCATCGCCAAGCTTTACGTAGACAACATAAAGCTCTCGCCCGGCCGTTGGGGTGCCCCCGGCAGCGTGGCCGCCGGACTGGCCGATTTTGAATCGCCCGTATTCTCCGGCCCGGGCGTCGCGACCATCGCCGATACCGGGCTTTCCTCGCGGGAGCGCTGGAAGACCATGAAGCACGGATTGTTTGTCCACTACGTCTGGGACGGTTCCGGCGGGGTGACCCATAATGCCGACGGCAGTAGCCCCACCAGCGTGAATGATGTGGCCGATCGCTTCGATGCCACCGGTTTCGCCAACGATCTCGAGTCAATGGGCGTCGAGTATATCATCTTCACCGCTTGGCATTCCTTGTTCTATCCGCTTTTCAACAGCAGTGCGATGGAGCGCTACTATCCGGGGCGCTGCCCGAATCGCGACATGATCGGCGATATGATCACCGCCGTTCGAGCAAAGGGCATTCGTGTTCTACTCTACACCCATCCGATGCAGCCGATCAGTTGGGACTACAATACCCACAACAACCTGATCAACGATGTCCATGCCGAGTTGGTTGAGCGCTACGGCGATCAGATCGAAGGGCTTTTCCTCGACGAGAACGACGTCAACGGAAATCAGGACAGCTTCGTCGATTACCCGCGCCTCGTCGGCACCATCCGCCATCGCAACCCGGAGCTTGTCCTGATTCAGAACTACACCGGCAACGTCTATTCCTGTGATATGATCCACTGGGAAACGGGAAATCCGCGCCAGGATTACAAAAACAACCCGGATGCCAGCTGGACCACGCCGACTCCGACCACCCAGCTTCTCACCCAGAACTGGAGCGCCTTGCAGCCGAAGGTCCCCACACCGGCCGCCGCCATCTGGCGCTCGGCGGAAGGCATCTTCCGCACCGCCGTGGTCGGCGCGGGTTCTTCGACGATGGGCGGCGGTTGGTTGTGGGCCGCAGGTCCCTATCCCGGCGACGGCACATGGTTGAATCCAAGCACTGGCCAGACCCAGAACATCGGACGCTGGGAACAGGGCGTGCTCGAAGCCATGCAGGGCGCGGCCACCTACCTCGCGCCAATCGCTGTTTCTGTCAAAAACACCTATCCCAGCAACTCCTGGCTTACCAAGCCCTACACACACATCACCGCGTTGCCTTATGGCATTGTCGCCACCCGCTCAACTGACGACACGAAGGAATACATCCATGTGCTCAACCCACCGGGCTCCAAGACACTCACGCTGCCCGCTCCGGCCGACGGCAAGGTGTTCACCAACGCGCGCCTGCTGAAAAATTCCCGTGCGGTCACCCTCACCCGCACATCCCGCAGCATGTCGCTCACTCTCGGCAGCTTGGACAACTGGGAAACACTGAACACCGTGATCGTGATGGACGTTGTTACGCCCGGCGGACGAGGCCTGACCAACAACAACAGCTCGAACGTCACTTATTCGGGCACATCGTGGACATACCAGAACAACCGCAACGCAGGCGAATTCCAGAACGACATTCATTACGCGACGACGAACGGCGACTCCGTCACCTTGGTATTTGACGGCACCGATGTCGAGTTCCTCTCTACCTACGGTCCCAACCGCGGTCAGGTGGATGTCTATCTGGATGACGTCTTCCAACAAACCATTGACCTCTTCCATGCCAATACTTTCAATGCCACCGTCTTCAGCAGGTCCGGACTGTCGCGCGGCCAACACATTCTAAAGCTCGTCAAGAAAAGCGGGCAATTTCTCACTGTGGACGCTTTCAAAGTCACTGAATGGATCGACAGCAATGACACGTCACTCATTTACTCCGGCCCATGGTCGAATCAAGCATCGTCCGACGCCATCGGCGGCTCCGTCTACAAGGCCACCGAAAACGGGAGTTCTGTCACACTAAACTTCGAGGGCAATGGCATCGATGTCATCTCCTCGAAAGGCGTCGGCGGAGCCACCGTGAAAGTTCATCTCAACGATGCCTACATGACGGATGTGCCGCAATCGGCCTTATCCCCCCAGTCCCAAGCCGTCGCATTTTCCAGCTTCAATACCCAAGTGCTCGACAACGGCGCGAACAAGCTGACGGTGATGAAAAACCGGGGCATCTGGATGGATGTGGACGCCTTCCGCGTCTACAAGGGCAGCGCCTCGACCGCTCTCCGGTGGGGCGCAAGCGGCGGCGGTGGCAATGGCACTTGGAACGTGAACAACTCGACGAACTGGTTCGACGGCCTCGCCGCCACCAGGTGGGAGGATTTCGGCAGTAATGACTACGCCGCCACCTTTGAAGGAACGGCGGGAACTGTCACCGTAGGCGCCAACGTCAAGGCCAACCGCCTCACCTTCAACACCACTGGCTATCTCATCCGATCCACCAACGCAGCAAACCTCCTCACCCTCAACGGCACGACTGCCACCATCACAACTGCTAGCGGCGTATCCGCCACGATCAGCAGCGCGATCGCAGGCGGCGCGGGCTTGGTGAAAGATGGATCCGGCACGCTTCATCTCACCAACACCAATTCGACCCGCACTGGCCCGACGACCGTACGCGCTGGCACGCTGAGCCTCGGCAATGGTAGCTCCAACGCCAAGCTTGCCGACTCCTCCCCCGTTAGCGTTTCCCAGGGCGCCACACTGAACCTGAACTACTCCGGCTCGGACACCGTAAGCTCTCTCAGCTTCGGCGGCATCGCTCGGCCACCAGGCATCTATTCCGCTGCGAACAGCCCTTTCATCACCGGCTCCGGTACGCTCACCGTTTCCACCGGCCCTGCGACGGACTATGATGGTTGGGCGACATTCCACGGGGTAGTCGGCGTGCAAACAGACGACGATGATCTCGACGGCATGAACAACCGCACCGAATACGCCTTCGGTCTGAATCCGAAAAACGGCGCATCCGCACAACCCATCGTCAGCCTGCCGAGCCCCGCTAGCAACACCTTCGCCTACACACGCCGGCGCGCTTCGATGACGGCGCTGAAGTATACAGTATGGACCTCCACCAATCTCACCAACTGGTCTGAGGACATCGGTGCATTGCAGTCTGCTACCACGATTACTGGCACGGATCTCGAGTCAGTCGTGGTTACTCTTAGCCCTAGTTCTACCAATCCTCATCGCCTGTTTGTACGCATTCAGATCGATTGATGTCGCCAAATGAATATCGCCATGCACCATTCCACCAGAAGAATCATCCTCACCGCTCTCGTCGGCCGGCCCCTGAAAACCGGCTCGGCCAATTTCCCATGGGCTAAAGGCGACAATACTTTGACGAACACTTCGGCGCTCGGCAGGAACGGTTGCCAACCCGTTAGCGGCGACGCGCTCCCCAGCACGGGTGTCATGAATATCTGGAATATCGACGACGGGATCTCTATGACTGGTGACTCACTCCAAAGCAACAACACTCGCCTTCTTTCCTCCATCAGCTTGATGCCCCCCAAGACCGCATGAAAGGGCGGCTAACATCTTCTAACAATAGCGCAATATTAAGCTGGAAGAAGCCTGCAATCCTCGTAAAATCGCTCGCAGCAACTGTCTTTCAAGACGACCACGAACAACAAACTTAACAACTCGGCCGTAGTTTCACTTATGCAAGCCTTTCAGAGATTCACGATAAACAGGGGCACCTTCGCCGCCTCGCTTCTAGCCCTGTTTTCCTCGATCGCCCTCGCGATCACCCCGTCCAGCCTCCGCTGTGAGAACCGCGACGATCCGCGCGGGATCGATGTCGCGAAGCCGCGCCTTGCCTGGATGCTCGATGCCGGACAACAGACCGCGTATCAGATCGAGGTCGCAGGCGTCTGGGATTCCGGCAAGGTCGCATCGAACCAATCGGTGGCGATCGAGTATGCCGGCCCCGCCTTGAAGTCGCAGACGCGCTACGATTGGCGCGTGCGGGCTTGGGATCAGGATGGCAAGCCCGGCGAATGGAGTCCGCGCGCGAGCTTCGTGACCGGCGTGCTCGGCGTGCCGTGGCAGGGGAAATGGATCGCCGATGGCGAAGCCACCGGTGCGCCCAAAGGGATCGGCTATCATGCGGGGGAAGCTTCGACGGACGAAACGAAGTGGGTGCAGGTCGATCTCGGAGAAAGCCTGCCCATCGAGTCGGTGCTGCTGGAATCCCTGCGCCACGAGAACTGCGACGGCTTCGGCTTTCCCATCCGCTACCGCGTGGAGGGATCGAATGACCCGGACTTCGCCTCGCCGGTGACGATCGCGGACCTCACCCGCGCCGATGCGCCGAATCCCGGGAAAGGAACGGTGACCCACCGCGCTTCGACCAAGGTCCGCTTCGTGCGCGTCACCGCGACCCGGCTCTTCCCGTGGAACGGCAAGTTCTGTTTCGCCCTGAGCGAACTGCGCGTCCTATCAGGCGGCAGGAACGCCGCGTCGGGTCGCCCTGTGAGCTTCAAGGACACGGTCGACAACTTCGGCTGGCATCACGACGCCCTAACCGATGGCATCGGCGTCGAGCCGCACGGCATGCCGGTTTTCAAACGCGAGCTAGCCTTGGACAAGGAGATCGCCGAAGCCGTGCTCAGCGTCTGCGGGCTGGGCCACTATGAGTTGTTTCTCAATGGCAGCAAGGTCGGCGACGACCTGCTCGCACCCGGCTGGTCGAACTATCGCAAAGTCTGCCTCTACGACACCTTCGACCTGACCAAGCAATTGCGCGACGGCGCGAACGAGCTGCGCGTCATGCTCGGCAACGGCTTCTTCAACATCCCCGGCGGTCGCTACGTGAAACTGCAAACCTCCTTTGGCCAGCCGATGCTCACGCTTCAAATGCGAGTGCGTTTCACCGACGGCACGGAGCAAACCATCGTCAGCGACGAGTCGTGGAAAACCGCCAGCGGCCCGATCACCTTCTCCTGCGTCTATGGCGGCGAGGATTACGACGCGCGCCGGGAAGACCGGCTCGATGAGAAAACCGCGTGGAGCCCCGCCAAAGTGGTGGAAGGCCCCGGCGGAGCGCTGACCGGCCTGTCGCAGGCCGCCGAACCGATCGGTGCGATCGAGACCTTGAAAGCGGTGAAGGTGAATCGAATCGGCAAGAACCTACTGGTATGCGATTTCGGCCAGAACGCGTCCTTCATCCCGCGCCTGAAGGTGAAAGGCGTGGCAGGAGCCTCAGTGAAGATGATTCCGTCAGAATTGTTAGGCGACGATGGCCGCATCTCCGATCCGATGTGCGGCGGCAATGCGTTCTACACCTACACGCTCAAGGGCGACCCTAAGGGCGAGACTTGGTTTCCCCAGTTTTTCTACCGCGGCGGCCGCTACGTGCAGGTGGAACTGAGCGCACCGCAAGGCAAGCCTTTGCCCGAAATCACATCACTGGAAAGCGTCGTCGTCCACAGCAAGGCGAAACCCGCTGGCGACTTCGCCTGCTCGAACGAGTTGTTGAACCGCACCCGCGATCTCATCCGCTGGGCGCAGCGCAGCAACCTGATGAGCGTGATCACCGATTGCCCCCACCGCGAGAAACTCGGCTGGCTGGAGCAATACCACCTTCACGGCTACGCGTTGCGTTACGAGTGGGACATGGCCGCGATGTTCGTCAAAGGCATGGGCGACATGGCCCAGGCTCAGCTCGAAAACGGCCTCGTCCCCGACATCGCGCCGGAATACACGGTCTTCGGCGACGGTTTCCGCGACTCCCCGGAGTGGGGCTCGTCCTTCGTCATCGTGCCCTGGCAGCAGTACGAATCCACCGGCGATACCTCGCTGCTGGCCACCTACTACGAGCGAATGAAGCGCTACTGCGACTACCTCCAGTCGCGGTCGCAGGACCTCATTGTGTCGCACGGACTCGGCGACTGGTATGACATCGGACCGAACCCACCGGGCATGTCGCAGTTGACACCACTAGAAGTCACTGCCACCGCCTACTTTTTCCGCTGTGCCGACATCCTCTCGCGCACAGCGAAGCTGCTTGGAAACGCCAAAGACGCGGACCAATACGGCGCGCTCGCCGCCCGGATTCGCGAGGCCTTCAACAGGAAGTTCTGGAACGAGCAGGCTGGCCTGTTCTCCACCGGCTCCCAATGTGCCAACGCCATTCCGCTGGTGATGGGCATCGCCGAGCCTCACATGCGCGCCCGCGCCCTTGACGCCATCGTTAAGGATGTCGCTGCCAAGGGCCTGACCGCTGGCGACGTAGGCTTCCACTACTTGCTCCGCGCGCTCTACGAAGGCGGTCGCTCGGATGTCATCTACGCGATGAACAACCAGTTGGACAAACCCGGCTACGGCTATCAGCTCAAGATGGGCGCGACCGCCCTGACGGAAGCTTGGAATGCCGAAACCCGATCCTCCCACAACCATTTCATGCTAGGCCACATCACCGAGTGGCTCTACGCCGGCCTGGGCGGCATCCAGCTCGATCCCGCCGCTCCAGGGTGGAAGAAGTTTATCATCCAACCGGCCGTGGTCGGAGATTTGACATGGGTGAAAGCACACTATGATTCGCCATACGGCCGCATCGTCAGCCATTGGAAACGCAGCGGTCGCCATGTCACCATGGATGTCGCCGTCCCCGCGAACAGCAGCGCCACCGTCGTCACGCCCGACGGCAAACGCCACCAAGCCGGCCCTGGTAAGCATCATTTCAAAGCAACCCTGCCCTGAATGCCCAATCTCAGCCCCCTTCGTCAATCATCATGAGACTTCCCATCTTAGCCTCCCTAGTTGCCTCGCTGATCGCCTGCGCCTTCGCCCTGCCGCCCACCGCGCTGCGCTGTGAAAATCGCGTCGATCCACTCGGTGTGGAAGCCGCAATGCCCCGATTATCCTGGCAGCTCCAGGCAGCACCCGGCCAAACCAACCAATCCCAAAGCGCCTACCGCATCCTCGTCGCCAGTTCGGAAGGCAATCTCTCCGCGAATATCGGCGATCTCTGGGACCAAGCGGCAAGGTGAATTCCTCCCAATCCCGCGCCATCCGCTACGCCGGACCCGCGCTACACTCCGAGCAAAAGCTCCACTGGAAAGTCCGGGTCTGGGACCAAGCGAACCAATCGACCGACTGGAGCGCTCCCGCCACGTGGACGATGGGATTGCTGAATGGTGCCGACTGGCAGGGCGCGTCGTGGATGGGTGCCGCAGATACCTCGACCTCACAAGGATATGCGGTCGAGTCCGCCACCGCTGACGCGGTCAAGTGGGTGCAGGTAGACCTCGGCTCTGACACCGCCCTCGATTCGGTGCTCATCCGCCCTCAGTTTCACAACGATACCAGCGGGAGCGGTTGGATTCCGGGCTACGGTTTCCCTCTCCGCTTCAAGGTTGAGATTTCCAAAGTCGCAGACTTTTCCACATCCACGGTCATCGCCGACCACACCACGGCGGACTTCGCTAATCCCGGCGGCTCGACCATCAACATCATTCTTTCGGACTCAAGCGGCGTAAGATCACCCTTTGTCACAACCTGTCCGCCTGGGTCACCGACGACAGCGGGCCCGCGTCACTCTCCATCACTTTCCCAAGCCGTTGCAGTTGGTTCCTCGCATCTCAGCACGAACTAGGGAAACGGGGTGACCGGGGTGGATTGCACGCAATGATGCCTTACCGCCCCGCTGCACGATGGCCCTGCGATCCCGGAAAATCCCTTGCGAATTCTCCTCTCGCAGCACCCCACGACTAACCTTGGAACGACGGTGCAAATCGCGCCCACCAGAACTCGTCCAACCCACATTGTTCTGATAACACATGAGACAACTCTTTCCCGGACGATGCCGTTTTTCTCAGGGAACGCCGAAAAAGGGCCCAGCGCTCCCAAGGCCACCTGCCTATTTTAACGGGTAGGCAGAGGCTTTCACGCTAGATACGCTAACAAGCATTTGAGATTGAGATTGCCGTCCGCCCATTCTCAAATGTGTTCCATTTCCCGGTAACCTCCATGAATCAAGCCCTTCCACTCGCGCTACTCGCTGTCGTTTTTAGTCCGCTGGCCCACGCCGCCGAATCCGAACTAAAGCTCTGGTATCAAAAACCCGCCAGCGAGTGGATCGAGGCACTGCCGATCGGTAACGGTCGCTTTGGCGCAATGATTTTCGGCCAACCGGAGAACGAACGCTTCCAGCTCAACGATGTCACTGTCTGGTCCGGCAGCCCCCAGCCGGATGCCGACCGCAAGGACGCTTGGAAGGACTTGCCCGAACTCCGCCGCCTCATCCGCGAGGGAAAATTCGCTGACGCCACCGGTTTCGCCAACAGCCGCTTCAGCGGTCCCGCTCCCTACGACAATTCCTATCAGACTCTCGGCGACCTCCACTTCACCTTCGATCTCGGCGGCAATACGGTGTCTGACTACCGCCGTGAGTTGAACCTCTCAACAGCCCTCACCACCGTGACTTTCAAGTCCGGCGGCACGACCTTCCACCGCCAAGCCTTCGCCAGCGCCGTCGATGGCGTGATCGTCCACCGTCTCGTCGCTAGTCAAAAAGGTACGATCCGCTTCGGCCTGAAACTGAGCCGCGTCGAGCGCGCCAGCACCCGCTTCGAAGCCCCAGACACCTTGGTCATGACCGGCAACACCGGCGATACCCTGAACTATGAAGTCCGCGCCAAGGTGCTCCACAAAGGCGGGAAAATCATCGGCAACCCCGACGGCACGTTGCGCCTAGAAGGAGCGGATGACGCCACCGTGCTCATTGCAGCTGCTACCAATTTTGTGCTCGATTACGACAAAGGCTACAAGGGCGGCGATCTCTCCACTGCTGCCAGCCGCATCGAGTCGGCCGCAGCGAAGGCATACACTGCACTGCGCGATGCCCACATTGCGGAATACTCGGAATATTTCAATCGCCTGCACCTTGACCTCGCCAAGCCGCAAGACACCCGCACGCCTACCGACGAGCGGCTGAAATCGTATTTCAATAATCCGGACCCTGCCTTCGCCACGCTCTTCTATCAGTTCGGGCGCTACCTGATGATTTCATCCAGCCGTCCGGACAATCCGCTGCCATTGAACAGCCAGGGCATCTGGGGCGATGGCCTCGATCTGCCGTGGAAATGCGATTACAAATCGAATATCAACTACGAGATGGCCTACTGGGCGGCCGAGGCCTCGAACCTCAGCGAGATGCACACACCGATGCTGCGCATGACGCAGAACCTCGTGAAACCCGGCACCCGCACCGCGCAGGCCTACTTCGGTCCAGACACTCCGGGCTGGGTCGTAGGCTACACCACCAACGGTTGGAGCTGGACCTCACCCGGCGCACAATTGAACTGGGGCGTCTGGTTCGGCGGCAGCGCATGGATGTGCCAGCATCTCTGGGAACACTACGCTTATGGCCGCAACAAGGACTACCTGCGCTCGGTCTATCCTACGCTCAAAGGTGCAGCGGAGTTCTGGATGAGCCAGCTCGTCGAAGGCACTGATGGCAAACTCATCACCTCCCCCTCCAGTTCGCCGGAAAACGAATTTGTCACGGAAAACGGCGTCCGCGGTGCCATTTGCGAAGGTGCCACGATGGAGAAATCCCTCGTTCGCGATCTTCTAACAAATACCGCCAAAGCTGCCGCCGTGCTTGGCATTGACGAGGAGTTCCGCCGCAAGGTCGAAGCAACGCGCGACCGCATCCGCCCTCCGCAGATCGGCAAACACGGTCAAATCATGGAATGGGGTGGCGATTGGGACAATCCAAACGACACACATCGCCATGTATCGCATCTCTTCGCCCTGCATCCCGGCAATGAGATCACCGCGCTGGGCACGCCAGAACTCGCGAAGGCCGTCAAGGTCACGCTTAAACACCGAGGCGATGATGGCACCGGCTGGGCACTCGCGTGGAAGATCAATTTCTGGGCGCGCCTGCTAGAAGGCGACCACGCCATGACCCTTATCGCCAACCAACTCCGCAGCACCCAGGAATTGCAAACCGTCATGCAAGGCGCGGGCGGCACCTACCCGAACCTGTTCTGTGCCCACCCTCCCTTCCAGATCGATGGCAACTTCGGCTTTGTTTCCGGCGTCAACGAACTACTGCTGCAAAGCCATGAAACCTACACCGATCCGAAGGCTCCGAACGAGGACCGCTACCTCATTCATCTGCTGGAAAGACGGCAAACTCACCAAGGCCCGCATCACCAGCACCGGCGGCACCCACGGTCGCCTGCGAATCCAAGGCAAGGAAAGCGATTTCTCGCTGCCAGTGGGAGAGAGCAAGATGCTGCTCCCCGGGAATGCCGAACCCTAGTGCGGCGGGAACAACGCTCTTTCGCCCCGATCTGGGGCTGAGTCCCACCCTTTGTTACAGACCCATGGCGATCACCCCATACCCACCACTTCCATGAGAAATTTCCTCTTTCCCCTTGCCGCCGCCTGTCTGCTGCCGCTCGCTCAAGCGGCACCAGTTCCCACGCTCGATTCCTACAACGTCGTCTGGGACTCCCCCAGCGCCGACGCGCGCGGTTCCATGCCGCTGGGCAATGGCGACGTCGGCATCATCGCGTGGGTCGAAACGAATGGCGACCTGTGTTTCTACATCGGCAAAACGGATAGTTGGGGCGACAACGGTCGGCTGTTGAAAGTCGGCAAAGTGCGCGTGACCCTGGACTCCGCGCCCGGGATGTCGCCATTCCGGCAGGAACTCTCGCTGGATGATGCCTCCATGCTCGTTTCCTACGGCGACGGCACAAAGCTGCGTCTGTGGGTGGATGCCCATCATCCGGTGGTCCACGTGGAAAGCATGGGAACCAAGCCGGTGACCGCCACGGCCGCCATCGAGCTTTGGCGCACGGCTCCCTACGAACTGCCGAGCATCGAGATCAGCGACGTGATGACGGACCGCGCGAAACCGGACGGCAAGCACGGGCCAACCATCGTCGAACCGGACACCATCCTCAAGGACCAACAAAACCGCATCGGCTGGTTCCATCACAACATCAAGTCCGTCGGCCCGGCCGACCATGCCGAGGTCCAGGGCATGACCGGCTACCCGCGTGAAGACCCCTTGCTTCATCGCACCTTCGGCGCGGTCATCACCGCTCCGGATGCCCGGCGCATCGATGACTCGCGCTTGAAGTCACCGACCGGCGCTTTCGCCATTCACGTCCTGACCCGCCATCCCTCCACGCCGGAGCGATGGCTGGCTGACATGGATGCGCTGATCCTACAGACGGGCCAAGCGGACTTCGCCGCGCACACGAAATGGTGGGGCGATTTCTGGAACCGGAGCTGGATCCGGGCGACCACCCGGACCGGTTCGCCGCTCTTTCCTCCCAACCCTCATCCGCTTCGCGTCGGCGAGGACCAGAGCGGACAAAGCCGCTTCCAAGGCGAGATCCGCAAGGTGAAGAAGTCGGATCCACTGGATGCCGCTTTCACGCTTGAAGCGGAAGCGAAGCCGGCGGCGGGGGAGACCGGCCGCATCTTCGACAAGATCACCGCCGGTCAACGAGACGGCTTCCTGTTGGATACCCATCCGGGAAATTCGCTGCGCCTGATCGTTGGCAACGAAGAGCGCGTGGCAAAAGACGCCCTGCCGGCCGGGCGATGGGCGAAGGTTGTTCTCACAGCCAAAGCCGACGGATGGCGGGTCGGCGTCGATGGCAAGCCCGTGATCCACCTGCCCAAGAGTGACGACGCGGCGTATGTCAGCCAAATGGTAGCCCTCCAGCGCTTCATCAATGCCTGCGGCGGACGCGGGCGCTTCCCGATCAAATACAACGGTTCGATTTTCACCGTGCCCAGCCCCGGCGCACCGGGTGACGCGGACTACCGCCGTTGGGGTCCGGGTTTCTGGTGGCAGAACACGCGCCTGCCATACTTCGCCATGCCCGCCTTCGGTGACCTCGATCAGATGGAGCCGCTCTTCCGGACCTATGTGGACGATCACCTGCCGCTGAACAAATACCGCACGAAACACTACTTCGGCATCGAGGACGCCGCCTTCTACCCCGAGTGCGTCCATTTCTGGGGCGATGTCGTTAACGAATCCTACGGCTGGCAGCCGATGGCGGAACGGCAGGACCCCTTGCAGGTTTCCCGCTGGCACAAGTGGGAGTGGGTGGCTGGTCTGGAGCTCGCCTCACTTCTGTTAGATCGCTACGAACACTCGCCCGATCCGGAGTTGTTGGAAAAGCGCCTGCTCCCCACCGCCAACGCTGTGCTGCGCTTTTTCGACGGTTTCTACGAAACCAACGGGCAGGGGAAACTCGTCATGCACCCGTCGCAGGCCTGTGAAACCTGGTGGGATTGCACCAACCCGATGCCCGAACTCGCCGGCCTGCACGCGGTCAGCGCGAGGTTGTTGGCTCTACCGGAGAATGCCACGTCTCCCGCCGACCGCGCGTTCTGGGAAGCCATCCAGTCGAAGTTGCCGCCACTGCCGACCATGGACACGCCCGATGGCAAGGCGCTCGCACCGGCGGAGATTTTCGCGAACAAGCAGAATTACGAGAACCCCGAGCTTTACGCCGTGTTTCCGTTCCGCCTCTGTTCGTTCGAGAAACCCAACCGCGATCTCGGCATCAACGCGCTGAAGCATCGACTGGACCGCGGGACCTTCGGCTGGCGTCAGGACGATCTGTTCATGACCCATCTGGGGCTAGTAGACCAAGCCAAGCAGGCCGTGGTTTCCCGCGCCCGCCTGCGCGACGAGACGATGCGTTTCCCGGCCGTCTGGGGACCGAACTACGACTGGACGCCGGACCAATGCCACGGCGGCGTTCTCACGCGCGTTTTCCAAACGATGCTGATGCAGACGGAGGGCGAAAAAATCTTCCTCTTCCCCGCATGGCCGAAGGATTGGGACGTGGAATTCAAACTCCACGCTCCCGGTAAGACGACGGTGGAGTGCGTCTATCGGAACGGGAAGATCGCAAGCCTCAAGGCCACCCCGGAATCACGCCGCAAGGACGTCATCCTGCCGGAATAGACAGTTTAAACTGAGATCGTGCCAGCTTCCCGCAAGGAAACCGTGATCATCAAAGTCTGATGTTTTTCCATGTCGCCCCGTCCAGCATTCACCGCGCCATCCATGAAATCAAAAGCCCGAATCGTCCTGTCGTTCAGTTTACTCCTCGCGACCACGACCTTCATCTCGGCATCGCCGCCACGGGAAACCATCCGCTTCGACAGCGACTGGAAGTTTTTCCGCGGCGACGCTGATGCCGAGTCGCCTTCTTTCGACGACTCTTCATGGCGCTCTCGACGTGCCGCACAACTGGAGCATTGAGGATCTGCCGCCGAAGCCGGATGCGCTGCCCGAACTGGAGGTGATCACCGGTGAATGGCGTTTCCGCAAGGGGGACAACCCGGCTTGGGAGGATCAGAGGCTGAATGATGGTGCGCTTCTAAGTGAGCGGCGTGGGAGAACTCGCCGGCCAGGCCAGGCCAGTACGTTACGAATGATCCGGCAGCTTACAGCAGCCCGGGTGCAAGACCTGGCAGGACCGCTACCTCATTCATCTGCTGCCCGCGCTGCCAAAGGCCTGGAGCAGCGGATCCATCCGCGGCATCCGCGCACGCGGCGGCTTCACCTTCGATCTCGAATGGAAAGACGGCAAACTCACCCCACGGTCGCCTGCGAATCCAAGGCAAGGAAAGCGCTTTCTCGCTGCCTCTTGGAGGAAGCAAGTGGATCGAAGCGCTGCATGGCGGGTCCTAGCTTGGCACAAACGATCCATCGTCGCGCCGGGTTGGGGCTCACTCTCCCGGAGAGCTCCCGCTGCACCCGCACCTTTTAACGGGTAGCACGCGGAGTATCGCCAATGTTCACTTTGGAAGCAATCATCGAAACCCTGTTCCATGCTTCACACCCTAATCCTTGCGAGAACCGTCGCTTTTTCCCGTTCGTTCATCCTCCGCCTCACCCTGGCATTCGCAGGGATGGGCAGCATCGCCGCCGCCGATTACTCAATCAATCCCAACGGCCATGACTCGAACACCGGCACCAGTGCGGTCGCACCCTGGAGAAGCCTCGGCAAGGTCAATACGACCGTCGTCCAACCCAAGCACAAGGCCTCAATGACACCAACCTGTGGAGCACCCAGTGGGAAATGACCGAGACTCCATGAACTCTCACTGCCTGTTTTCCCCAAATTGGATGCCCAAGGAACGCCGCAGAGTCCTGGCTCGGCGAGCATTCAAAAAAAATGAAAATTCTGGTCAGGAATTTTGGGTCCGCATCATTTCCCATTGTAAGGAACCTCCTACAATCACCGGAGCTCTGCCTTTCAGATAGTTGAGAAATTGACAAACTAACAATAATTCCAATGAAATTAGCAAATAACACCATCATCACAGGGCTTTTGCTCTGTGCTTCGACAACATTGTCCCATGCTGCGGTGCTTTACACGCTCGCGGGCCCGCAGCTGGTCAGCGACAACAACGCTTTCGCCTTGCCCGGCCTGAGCCTGAGCCGCGGCCAATTCGACACCGGCACGCTGTATTTCAGATACACCGTGACCAATCCGGCCTCGAACAGCAGCACCGAGAACTACTACGCCGGCATGTCGTTTTACGACGGTGCCAGCGAGCATTTGGGCATCGGCAACGGATGGGATCCGTATGCCTACAGCGCCTTCGGCAAGGACGGAAACAGAGACCTCCGATCTGCCGCGCCAGAACCGGGAGAAATCTACCAACTGGTCCGCTCCACCGACATCACCACGTTTGTCTTCCGCGTGGAGCGGAGCAGAGTGCATCACTCACAACCAGCTTCAGCGCCGATGCCAACTTCGACAGGATCTACCTGCGCGAAGGCGGCAACAACGGCAATGGCTGGACCTTCAGCAATATCGCCATCGCGGAATCCTTCTCCGAGATTGCCGCAGTCCCCGAGCCCTCCGCCGCACTGCTCGGTGGACTTGGCATGCTCGCCTTGCTGCGTCGTCGTCGGGCCTAATCCGGTAAACCCGAAATCTGGCGGTCCGGGACCAAAGCTAAGGCATCAATGATACCATCCTCATTGCCTCCGTGTAAGAGGTGACACTGTGGTAGCGGCGCGTGAAACATGTTTTCACGCGCCGCTCAATTTTCTGCAATCATCGCTTTTCCACGATCATGAGACAAACCAAAAGAACCATTTCAGCGGCCATCGCTGGCATGGTGTTGCACGCGTTGCTGGATTTCGCGCACGCAGACGTCCTCTACACCACCCCGGGGCCGCACCTCGTCAGTGACAACAACGCTTTTCCCCTGCCCGGTCTGAGCCTGAGCCGCGGCACGAACGCCACCGGCACGCTGTATTTGAAATACACCGTCACCAACCCGGCTTCCAACTTCACCACCGAGTCCTACTACGCCGGAATGTCGTTTTACGCAGGGGGCAACGAGCACCTCGGCATCGGCAACGGCTGGAACCCCTGGGCCTACAGCGCCCTCGGGCCGAATGGAAACGTGGACTTCAACTCGGCGAATCCCGAACCAGGGGAATCCTATCAGCTGGTCCGCTCCACCGACACCACCACCATCGTCTTCCGCGTCAACTTCAACAGCGGGGCCGATGACAACATCACCGTCTGGCTGAATCCCGATCCCAACCTCGCCGAGAACGCACAGAATCCCGCGCTGGTGACGAATTTCACCGCCAATGCCGACTTCGACACAATCTACCTGCGCGAGGGCGGAGGCAGCGGTGCAGGCTGGACATTCAGCAACATCGTGATCGCGGAAAACTCGACCGACCCTGGCTTTTTCGCCGAGCCCGGGCCGCCACCACCCGCAAGTTTCGTCGGCGAGGAGAACTTCGACTACCCCGATGGCAGCGTAGCAGGACGCAATGGCGGCTTGCTCTGGAATTACGACAATTCCACCGAGAACAACCCCTTCTTTGGGAATGCCGGAACGCCCTCCGATTGGGATGTGGTTTTCGGCACGCCGATGGTTTCCGGCGGCACCTTGATCACCCAGGACAGCGGAACCATCCGCGAATACAAGGGGCCCGGCGAAGGCGTGCAGGCAGGTTCCGACGAGCGCTTCGGCGCGGTGAGTGACGATGGGATTTTCCAGAAACACGCGATCTACTACAAATTCAACATGACCCGCCGCGCGGGAGCGTCGTGGAGCGGGGCGAGTTCCTACGATTTCACCGCGGAGAGATACCTCTTCGGCGTGCCCACCGCGCCCAACCCCGTTTCGGGCAGCCGCGAGTTCGCCATCCACGACCTCAACAACGATCAATGGTCTTACTCGGGCATTCAGCCGGTGGAAGGGCAAACCTACACGCTGGTCGCGAAGCTCGATTTCGACACAAACGTCGCGGCGCTCTATCTGGATCCGAACCTGTCCCTCCCCGAATCGCAGAACACCCCGGTGGCGACTTACCCGCACAACAGCGGCAATTGGTCGAGCGCCATCCGTCTCGCCTCTGGGGGCAGCGGACAAACCGAGTGGGACAAGCTGCGTGTCGCCCATGATTGGAGCGGACTCAGCGCGGGTCCGCCGCTGGCCAACGAGGACAGCGCGACGATGCCGCATCTGACCCAGGCACGCCTCCAAGTGCTTGCCAACGACAGCGGCTCGATCAACCGGCAAGCCGTCACGATCGCATCGCAGCCCGCTCACGGAACGGCGACAGTCAACAGCGACGGCAGCATTTTCTATCAGCATACGACCGGCACGCCGCAATCCGATAGTTTCATCTATCAGATCGTAAATCCGGACGGCTCGCTGAATGACAGCGCCACGGTGACCATCACCTTCGCCACCGGCACCCGTTTCGATTCCGCCTTCGTCAACATGCCCGCCACTCCGCCGCTCGCCGCTTTGCGGGTGGAGGAGGCGTTTCCCGGCATCACCTTCGACTCACCGCATGGTTTCAGCAGCATCCCAGACGATCCGGCGAAACTCTTCGTGACGGAGGGAGACGGTCGCGTGTTTCTCATCCCCGATGTTTCCGCACCGGAGAAACTCCAGATCCTCGATCACACGGCAGCCGTTGCTCACGACAACAACGAACTCGCCCTGAAAGGCATCGCCGCTCACCCGCAATGGGCGACGAATGGATACATTTACGTGACCTACAACTCCACCGCCGGAACGGTCCGCCTTTCCCGCTTCACCTGCCTAACGACGCCGCCTTACACTGCCGGTTCCGAGTTGATCCTAATCGAACAAGACAGCGACGACACCGTCCACAACATCGCGTCCTGCCACTTCGGGCCCGATGGTTACTTGTATGTCGGCTTCGGCGACGAAGGCACGCAAGGAGACGGCCACAACAACGCGCAGCATATTGATCGAAACCTTTGGTCCTGCGTGATCCGCATCGATGTGGACAAGAAACCCGGCAGCTTGCCGCCGAATCCCAATCCCGGTCCGGACCCCTACGTCGGCCCCGATCCCGGCGGGCAAAGCAACGATGCCGATCTTATGATCCCGCGCATCAGCGGCGGATCTTCCGGCGAGGCGCATTACGCCATCCCACCCGATAATCCGTTCGTTGGCGCCACGACCTTCAACGGCGTCTCGCTCGATCCCGGCCAGGTCCGCACCGAGATCGCCGTGATGGGCGTGCGCAATCCCTGGCAATTTTCCGCTGAAGACATCGATTCCAACGGCACGGTGGATGAGCTTTGGGTGGCGGATGTCGGACGCAGCGGCTCAGAGGAGATCAACCGCTTCCAATTCGGCGGCAACGGCGGCTGGAGCTGGCGAGAAGGCAGCGTCGCGGGGATTCGCTCCGGGCAGTTGCTCAACGGGGCATCTCAAGCCGCGGCTAGCCTCACCGAGCCGATCTGGGCTTACAACCACGGCGGTAGCGCCTTCCAAGGAAGCTCGGTGACGGGGGGCTTGATCTATCGGGGAACCTCGCTTCCCGGTTTCACCGGGAAATACGTCTTCGCCGATTACATGTCCGGTAACATCTGGACGCTCGAACCGTCTAACCCCGCGCCCGTCATCGAACGCGTCGCGGGCGAAGTCGCCATCGTCGCCCTATTCTCCTGCTGGATCGCGGCAACATCGGCTATTCGCAGGGCACCGGATCCATCAAGCGCCTCACCTTCCGTGCCGAAAACGGTAGCCTGCCGCCCACGCTAAGCGCCACCAACTTTTTCACCGATCTCACCACGCTCGCGCCGAATCCCGGCGGTCATTTCTACGAACCGAACCTCCGCTTCTGGTCGGACTTCGCGGAGAAGAAACGCTGGTTTGTCGTGCCGGATTCCAGTGCCACCATCGGCTACGCCCAGGATGCACCGTGGTCCTATCCCGCCGGAATGGTCTGGGTGAAGCATTTCGACTACCCCACCGAGTGGGAGTCGTTTTCCAGGACCATCGACGGCGAGGTACAGATGGACCGCCGACCGATCGAAGGTTCGCCGCGACGTCGC
>RDYF01000186.1 GCA_004293285.1 Verrucomicrobiota bacterium
CCGCCAGCAAGCACGCATTCGTAGCCAACGTGCGGAAATTCAGTCACAATCCCTCAGCGGATACTCCGTGCTTTTTGATTCCATCTTGCCTGCCGATTTCATGCAAACCATCGACCGCACGAAACGCCAGCGCAGCTTCGGTCACCTGCCCACGTTCTGGGCATGGCTCGGCCAAATTCTTCATGCCAATCGCTCATGCCAACACGCGCTCAGTATGCTTCAAAGCTGGTATGCCAGCCATCAATTGCCTATCCCCGCCTGTGATACTTCCAGTTATTGCAAGGCACGCCAGCGTATCGACCAAAGCTTTTTACAAGACATCCATGAACGCATCACCAGCCATCTATCGCAACAATCCACCCCTATGCAGCAGTGGAATGGCCTCGATCTTTATGCTCTCGACGCCAGTAGCGTTCACTTGCTCGATACTCCTGAAAATCAGTCAGTTTTCCCACAGCCATCGAGCCAATCTCCCGGATGTGGAACACCAGTCATGGGGATTTGCGGACTGGTCAATCTTAGCCACGGAGGATGGCAAACATGCGTCACGGCACCGCACACGCATCACGAAAGCCAATCAGCCAAGCCCTTATTAAACCACCTCAAAGACAACGATCTGCTACTGGGAGACCGGGCATTTTGCACCTACGAAATGATCGCTCTTACCCTATGAACGCATCGTATCATGGAAGCGTCCGTTTCGCTCTGCCATGCCTCACCTCAGTGAAGAAGAATGGGAGCAATTACCGGAGCAAATGGAAGTGCGCTTGATAAAACTGAAATTTGAGAACCGCTATGGCCAAAAAGACAACCTTGTTGTTGCCACAACCTTATTGGATCACGAAACTTACGACGGCATCGAACTGGCCGACCTCTATGCGCGTCGTTGGCAAATCGAAGTAAAGCTGCGCGATCTTAAAACCACGCTACAGATGGAAACATTTGCCGTGAAAAGTCCTGAGATGGCAGAGAAGACACTATGGATGAGTTTGATTGCTTACAATCTAATCCGAGCCTTGATGCTACGAGCCAGTAAAGAGTGCGATGAAACAATGCCATGGGAATTGAGCTTCAGTGCCGCAATCAACATCGTTACTGCGCATCAGCATTCCTTTATTCACTGTGCAGGAAAACCGCGAGCGAAGCATTGGGCCAAACAATCCGTGTTGGCTTTGATCTTACAAAGCAAGCTAAACATCAGGCCCTATCGCAGAGAACCAAGAGCCGTAAAAAAACGACCAAAAGCCTATCCTCTTCTCACCAAGCATCGCAGTGTTTTTCAACCCATCCCACATCAGAAACGCTATTCAAAAAATGCTTAATGCCGTGCCATTCAGGACTGACCCCATTCACTAAAAAATGTTAGAAAAACATAGTTGCTGACCCCGGAGAGTTGCGTTTGCTTTTGGAATTCTGGCCCCATGCACAATCATATGTTATTTCTTTTTACTTGAAAACGCTAGTGTAAGTAGCTGAATAAAAAAGTAAAAAAATACTATAATAGATGTAAGAATAATCAATATTAGTATTTTGTTATTAGTAATTGTATCTATAAGCGATAAATTCACAACATGAGTGCGTGCATCCGAAGCCACGTAACTATATTTTAAAAATCCTAGCAAGGCAAATGTAATAACACAATTTACTAATAGAGAAATTATATATATAATAAATTTTGTCATAAAATAATTTTTACTGAGGTATAGCAATACCACCCACTTGAATTTCAACAACTAAATCATCATAAAAATCAAATGGTCCCGTACCATCTGAAGTTCCGGGAGCATCCCTAAAACCTAAAAACTTTCCAAAATTTTGTGACAGATGCTTTTGCCATCCGGACATTGCTCCACCGCAATGAAGAGCACCTATGGCTCCCAGTTTGTAAGGAGGTGAGACTGTGCCGTTAGAAGATGATGTTCCTTTACTTCCGCCTGAATTGTACCCCAACCATTCTCTGGGAACTACTCCGTTGTAATAATAACCATGCCCGCCAAAGTATATACCATATATGCCATCTTCTTTCCAGTATTTTTCAAAAGATGCTTTATCATTTTGATCTTCATAAAATTCAGTCTTGAAACCTTCTTTCATATATGAATCACGCAAACTTTTCATTAATCTTCTAATCATCCCGCCCACATATTCCACATCGTAATCATCAGCACTGTAGAAAATGACCCTGTTCGGCACAAAATAATACTCCCCAGCAACAGGTGTGGGAGTATAATTCTTTACCCACATGGCTACTTCACCTACTTCAAGACTGACCATATCAGCCAATGTGTTCCAAGTATCGCCCTCTTCAGCGCATGTTTTTGCCCAAGCGTTAGAGTTATCTCGCAAAATTTCACCCCACATCCCCAAATAATCCCATTTACCCACCCCATCATTCCCCACAAATCCATACAAATTCAATCCACCCTTTTCCTCAATCGGATCCCTGTTGATCCATCGGCCTGTTTGGGGGGTGTAGTAACGGTATCCGTAATACGTTGCTACCCCACAAAAGAGTTGATTTTCCGTAGTTTTTGCAAGCGGAACAGGCTGGCATAGGCGGTTCGGCGCTCCAGAAGCACACCTCGACACGCCCGCCCGCGAGGAAAAACTCCTCTCGATTACATGTGACGTGTTTCGCAAACTCATGGCGTAATTGCTAGCAGCATTTTCCCCTCAAGAAAAGCAGATTCCGATCAAGAAAGCCATTTTTCCACCGAAAAAATACTCATTTCTAAGGACCTACTCCATTTTATGAACTGGTTGTTTTTTGGCAGTGCCCAAAGTGGGACTATGGGAGCAGTGCTCTACACGTTAGTGGAAAACGTCCGTCGGCTCAACCGAGACCCCTTCGAATACCTGACTTGGGTCTTT
>RDYF01000197.1 GCA_004293285.1 Verrucomicrobiota bacterium
ACCTTATCCCATAACGATTGATCTCGCCATTGAACGACTCTATTCGCTCAATGTAGGAACAACGCGTTTGGAAGAAGGTAACCCCCATGAAAAGCCGCACAAGCCTCTCCTGCTCCTCGCGGCATTGGATTTGATCGATGAAGGAAAAGCAAAGCCTGACTTCATACCCTGGAGCCAAGACCTCCGTGATCGCTTCACGGCACGGTTTCTCTTGGTGAAAAAACACAATGACCAAAACAATCCCGATCTTCCATTCCGTTACCTCGCGGGAGATGGCTTTTGGCAAGCTTATGAAGCCGATGGCAAAACACCAATTCAGCGCGATATTCGCGTGGCCGATATGGGCAAAGTATTTGCGCGATTCCAAGCCGGCTTTGAACATCTCATCGCCGTTCAAGAAAATCGCGAACAAATGCGTGAAGCACTGATTACTCGCTACTTTCCTCAAGCCTTACGCGAGGAACTTCGGCATCGCAAGCCAATCGAAACAGCGAAAAGTGCGGCCGCCGAAGAGCCTACCGAATATGGCAGGTCTCCCGCCTTTCGGCGCACCATTCTCAGCATCTATGATCACCAATGCGCGGCGTGCGGCCTGCGCATTCGACTGCCACACGGTAACGACATTTCATTTATCGATGCCGCCCACCTGATCCCATTCTCAGAATCCTACAACGATCACCCGACCAATGGCCTAGCCCTATGCAAAAATCATCATTGGGCCATGGATAGAAACATCATTGCACCTGGGCCAGATCACCACTGGCACGTGTCCGGAGTGATTGATCCGAGACGCTCAACCGGTGAAAAGGAACTTTATGAGCTAAAAGGTAAATTGCTTTTACTTCCAAAAGATCCTGCGTTCCAGCCTGATCAAGGAGGATTAGCATGGAGATTTAGTAAAATTGTAGCATCATGTGGATAAGGTTTACAAAACGCATAAACTCCTATGTCAAGATAGTGACGATTTAAATTCTAATCAATCCACATCATGAACAAACTGGAGTTCGAAAACTATCTCAATGAGGACAACATCGCTGGCAGTGGTAAGGCGAGCTCCTACATCAAGGCGCTAGATTGGCTGTCTCAAATGCTTAAGATTGAATCTTATGGATTCATGGACTGTCTTGATATTTGGTCAGTGTCTAAACCAGATAGGCTATTTGAATTACGATCTTTTGTGCTCGAAGAGCAAAAGAAGTCTGTTAGCCCATGGATCACGAAAACTATTCCGATCAGCTACCTGCGGGATGGCTATTGCGCGGCTGCGCTCAGTCAGTTAATTCAATTTTTGCCGCAAAAAGTTTATACAAATAAAATTCTCAAGATTTATGACTCCTGTTCCGACGACGAACAAGAGCTTAAGAGTCGTCTTAATCAAGCACCTGATGATTTGGATTTTTTGGTTCATGACCCAAAATCAAAAGATGGCATGGATCGTATTCGAGAAGTAAAAACTCGGGTTGGACAGAGAGCATTCCGTATTATGGTGATGCGAAACTACCAAAATACTTGCTGCATCACTGGGTTGAATATTCCGATTTTAAATCGTGCAAGCCACATTATTGGATGGGCTGAAAGAATTGAAACTCGCATGCTACCCAGCAATGGATTATGTCTTTCAGCAACCTACGATGCGGCATTCGATAAGAAGCTTATAAGCCTTGACGAACAGTACCGGTTAATCCTGTCAAAGGATATTAAGGACTGCTACTCGAACCAGTGCGTGCAAACATATTTTCAAAGTCGTGAGGGTCAAACCATTGCCTATCCTACTCGCAGTAAACCAAACCAGCAGTTTTTAGATATTCATCGTAAGGCTGGTAATTTTTAGGGCGAGCAGTTAAGAACCTGTAGAGTAAAAATGTTTTGTATGAATGACATTTTTCTTATCGTCGCGAGAGTTTGACTGGGTTGAATCATGGAGTATCTGTCACCGTTGAATTGGATGCGTGAGAGATGGGGCGGGTTTTCCTGTGTCACTACGCGACACGGTGGTTTATTGCTTTCGATGCCGTGGGTTAAAACGCCACGGCTATTTTCCTTCATCGCTACGCGGTGAGGAGGGATGTTGAATGGTGAAAACGGCTGAAGGCTTGTAGGCCGTTTGGACAAAACGGCTGAAGGCTTGTAAGCCGTTTGGACAGGAGCAGAAGCGACGTGCCCGCAGTGCGAGAAGCCGTGGGGCGGCTTTGAGTCAACAGTGGGGAAGATAGGAGATAGGAGATGGAAGATAGGGGGAAGAATTTTAGATCCTACTTCGCTCGTTGGACGAAGGACAAGTTTTGGATGTTGGATTTGGGTCTCACGCGAAGGCGCGAAGATACGAAGGAGGGAAGATGCATGGGCTTTTGAGGGGCTGGGAGGCGGGGACGCCTCCGCCACGGGGGGGGGAGCAATTTTAATTTTTAATGTTGAATGTTGAATGTTGAATGATGGGTAGTCAGGGGGTTGATTTTGTGGGGAGTTGTGGCTTGTTGGGGGATGATGAAGTTTGGTTCTTGGATGGTGGCGGGGGTTTTTTGTGGCTTGGCGGGGCAGGCGGCGTTGGCGGGGTCGGTGACGGAGTTTTCTCCTGATGAAACTTCGGCCATGGGCTGGAGCATTGTGGATGATGGCGTGATGGGCGGGCTTTCTCAAGGACAGATGGAAATCCAAGAGGACGGCATTTTGCGCTTCTTTGGCACGCTTTCGTTAGAAAATCGTGGTGGGTTTTCTTCGGTGCGATCGAAGTCGGTGATGTTTGACTGGAGTGATGCTTCGGCGCTGCGCTTACGGGTCAAGGGCGATGGCAGAACGTATCAATTGCGGTTATCGACGGATGCGGAGTATCGGGGGGGGAGAGGTGTCGTTCCAGGCATCGTTTGCGACGAAAAAGGATGCGTGGGTGGAGGTCACGGTTCCTTTCACGAGTTTGCGTGGATCGTGGCGTGGGGTGTCGTTGCCAGATCAGAAGTTCGATGCCGCGAAGATACGTCGGATCGGGCTACTGCTAGGCGACAAACAAGCCGGGCCTTTTGCTTTGGAAGTGGATTGGATTAGGAAGAGTGGGGGATGAAGATGGGAGATGGGGAAGAATTTTTGAATTTTGAATTTTGAATTTTGAATTTTGAATTTTGGATGTTGAATGTTGAATGTTGAATGTTGAATGTTGAATGTTGAATGTTGAATGTTGAATTTTGGATTTGGGTCTCACACGAAGGCGCTAAGACACGAAGGAGGGAAGAAGGGGGGGAGACAGGGAGAGCCGTCGTCTCGGCGGCTGGGGCTTTTTTCGGATTGTGGTTTGTCGAGGGGGATGAACGGTGCTTTTTCTGAGATAAGATAGGCTGGGAGGCGGGGACGCCTCCGCCACGGGGGGGGATGGGAATGTTGGATTTTGAATGTTGAATTTTGGATTTGGGTCTCACGCGAAGGCGCGAAGACACGAAGGTGGGAAGAAGGGGGGAGACAGGGAGAGCCGTCGTCTCGGCGGCTGGGGCTTTTTTCGGGTTGTGGTTTGTCGAGGGGGATGAACGGTGCTTTTTCTGAGATAAGATGGGCTGGGGAATTTTGGGTGGTGAGGAGATGTTGAATCCTATGTCTTATGTCTTATGTCTGATTCTTATCTATTCCTTCTTTGTCCTTGCTTCTGATTCTGGGATTGGACAGGTTGATGGGGTTGGGAAAGTTGATGTTTTGTTTTTGGCGCGATGCCGTTTTTTCCTATCTCTTTTATGATGAAGAATCTTTTTGGTAAAATCACTTCGAAGGCGATGGGTGTCGCTTTGAATCGTAAGATTGAGTGTCCTGCTTGTCCCTGTGGTGATGTGTCGGATGGGGAAACTTGGCTCGGCCAAATGCGGGATAGCACGGAACCGCTGGCGATCAAACCGGAGCGCTGTGGCATTGAGGAATCGTATCATCAAGGGGAGTATCGCTGGCTAATCTCTGGCTCGAAGCGGCCGAATTTCTTTTGGGTTTTTGCGCTGTTCTGGAATGGCATTGCGTGGTCGATGAGCGGGCTGATGGTCTATGGGATGTTCGTCGGGACTCCCACGCAGGATGTTAAAGACAATCCTTGGTTGCTGTGGGCGATGCCTCTCTTCATGCTGCCTTTTCTGGCCATAGGCATCGGGGTGCTGTATGCGGCGCTGGCGACGAGTTTTCAACAAATCACACTCGCGGTCGGTTTGCGTGACATCACGATCACGAAAAATTTGCTCGGCTGGAAGCGCACGAAGTCGTTCCCGAAAAGTGAGATCTGTGATGCGTTGCTGGCATCCACCTATCAGAAAAATGATCAGCCCGTGTATGGCATTCAGTTGATGCGTCGGGCAGGCAAGGCAATTTCGTTAGGGATATCGCGTCCGCATCGGGAAAAGCGTTGGTTCTTGCATCAACTGCGGAAAGCGCTGTCGCTGGAGAGCGTGGAGTCGGCTGCGGAAAAGGATGCTGCGCTGGTGAGCTCGCCTTCGATGCCAGCGTATGAATCGAGTTTACTAACCGTGACGCCTCGCATTGATGGCTTTACGTTTACGAGCAAGTCGAGTCTTGGTGCGGTGCTTTTGGTCATGGGGGTTGGTTTTTTTGTGATGGGTGTTGTGTTTGCGGTAATGATTTTCCGCGAGGCCATGCCACGATTTCCCTTCGCGCTGGTGTCGCCGGTGGGGATGGTGATCGGCTTGGTGATGTTTGGCTATGGTTGGGTATCGAAAAAGACCACGCATCATTTTGCCTTATTGGGGGATCAGGCGAGCGTGGAGACCAAGCGTTCCGGTGAGACAGTGAAGACGCGTCATTTCACGCGATCGGACTTTGCCAAAGTGGACATGCGACAGTCGGGAGAGGTGAATGGGCAGAGTCGGTATACCGTAACGCTGAAGGGCAAGAAAGTGCTGAAGTTGTGTTCCTTCATGCCGCATGACGAAGCGGAGGCT
>RDYF01000198.1 GCA_004293285.1 Verrucomicrobiota bacterium
ACGCGGCCAGTTCGACCAAGCCTGGCAACGCATCCACTCCCACTTCGACACCCTCTTCACCACCGAATCCAGCATCGACCAACTCAAACAAACCATCCTACAACTCGCCGTCATGGGGAAACTGGTAGAGCAGGATCCGAGGGATGAACCAGCTGAGAAATTATTCGCAGAACTCAAAGCTGAACAAAAACGGTTCGTAGAGACCTACAAGTTCCGAGCGCCACCTGCTAAAGCCGTTGACGATTCATCGACTCCGTGTGAGTTACCCAGAACCTGGAAATGGTGCAGGATGAGTTCATTATTTAACGCCATCACTGACGGAGACCATCTCCCACCACCAAAGTCCTACGATGGAGTTGCATTCCTGACGATCGGAAACATCACTACAGGAAAGCTTGATTTCGAGGGATGCCGATTTGTGCCTGTGGAGTATTACAACAGTTTGGCAGATTTCAGGCGCCCCATCTGTGGCGATATTCTCTACACTGTAGTCGGCGCTACATATGGCCGTGCTGCTTTTGTTGGAACTGATCAACCATTCTGCGTTCAACGGCACATCGCAATTCTCAAACCTCCAAGCTGTATTGATGTAGGCTATCTGATGGTCTTATTACGCGCCCCTCTGACATATCAGCAGGCAACAGCGAGCACAACCGGCACTGCACAACCAACAATTCCCCTTGGCAACCTGCGCAACTTTCTTGCCCCACTTCCACCCCTCGCCGAACAACGTCGCATCGTTGCCAAAGTCGAAGAACTCATGACCCTCTGCGACCGCCTCAAAGCCACCCTCCAAACCGCCCAAACCACCCAACTCCATCTCGCAGACACATTCACAAATGAGGCCTTGTGTGACAAAATTGGTACAGATGGCCTTAAAAGCATGCCGCAAGCCATTAATCTTCAATGATTTAAATGAAGTTGTATTTTGTGCCCATTGCATATAGGAGGATATTATAAATTGCTCGGTGTGACACATTCATGATTAAAGAATACCTCGATAAGCACGGCCCAAGCCTCTCTTCTAAAATTTCAGAATTCCTCCAATCGAAAGGGATGAGTGCTGATGCCGCTCGACAGCAAATTTCAAGAGCAAAAGGAGACATCCGACGGCTGGATGCCGTAACGTTGCCCAACAGAGAGAAATTCCTTTTTCTCCAGAAAGATTATAAATCGCCCGACTTCAAATTCAATCTGGCGACAGCTTTAATTGAGAAGCGCACCAGCTACGGTCTTCTTCTGAACGCCATAAGGCTCCGGTCAGGATCTCTTTCATTACGACACGCCTCGATCTACTCAGGATTATCTGTAGATAAAACTAAAGGGCATATTCTTGTTTCGACTGTTGTTGAACGACTAAAGAAATTAGAACTAATAGTGGAGACTGAAGACGTTCTCCATATCGTGAATGAAGAAAGTGATATAGAAGAGCTAAAAAGCATTCAAATTGTTGAATCGATTGTATTGGATATTTATAAAAACTGGCTCGCTAGAACTGGATTTGCCTCGTTCGATAAAATTCAGGTAAGGTCAGAAGACTTGGACCAGCCCAAGGTTGGTCAATTTAACTGGTGCCTTACGGCTCCTACCTACATCTCTTCTGTAGCCATCCGCAAGAGTAAAGAAGTAACACCAGGTTTCATCGTAGCTGATATAATTCTTGGGAGAAAGGTGACTCTCGAAGATGCTCATTTCTTTACCAACAAGTGGGATGCATTAATTAATCAGCGACGGAAAACGCCGATTCAACCATTCTTTATCGCCGACAGTTTGAGCCGAGAAGCCCTCGACCTGCTTCGAAAAAAAGGTTGTATCATTGCTCTACCAAGAAATTTTTTTGGTGAAGAGGCTGCCGAATTGTTGCGTGCACTGATTAGTTCGATGAAAAATGCCGCGTTGGCCGTTACCAAGGAGCCTGAAAAGGTCTTCGACTTACTGAAGCGATTATCTAAGCTTGAGGGAGCCTCTTTAAATCTTCGCGGAGTTGTCTTTGAGTTTATCATTGCCCATCTTCACCGAGTAGATGGATACGGTATCGATCTGCGATTAATAGTTCATGACAGGGAGCGAAATCGTGCAGAGATCGACATCCAAGCGAAAAAGCACAAAGAAGTTATCTTCATTGAGTGTAAGGGTTTAGCATCTGGAAATCTAGTTGGGTAGTGTAAAATTTCGTCTGTAAAAGTGAGAATTTGACGCCAACTGCAATTCATCATGTGAGAGCCCTCTCACGGATGGCTTGCAGCGTCCGTTCAAG
>RDYF01000102.1:0-510 GCA_004293285.1 Verrucomicrobiota bacterium
GAACGTGCCGATTGCTTCTTCCATTCCCGTTCATCTCCCTGCATCCGGCGTGGTGTTTCAAGCGGAAAAATTGCGTAAGGTTTATCGCACTGGGGAACAAGAACTGGTCGCACTACACGGCGTGGATCTCACGCTGCACTCGGGAGAACTCGTTTGCCTACTCGGAGCATCGGGCAGTGGCAAGTCGACTCTGCTCAACATTCTCGGCGGTCTCGATGTCGCGACCTCGGGCACTTTACTCTATCAAAACTGGCCACTGCATAGAGCAAACGATGAAACTCTCACGCTCTTTCGCCGCAATTGCGTGGGCTTTGTTTTTCAGTTTTACAATTTGATCCCTTCGCTCACCGCAAGAGAGAACATCGCTCTGATCACCAGCATCGCTCACGAACCCATGAAGCCCGAGGAAGCGTTGGACTTGGTCGGCTTGAGCCATCGCATGGATCACTTTCCCTCGCAACTTTCCGGTGGCGAGCAGCAACGCGTCGCCATCGCCCGCGCCATTGCGAA
>RDYF01000102.1:537-13022 GCA_004293285.1 Verrucomicrobiota bacterium
ATCATGGCAGAAATGGCGGATCGCGTGCTGACCTTGTCCGATGGCAGAATCATTCAAGAAACACACAACGCAGAGCGAAAGCCGGCCTCTTCCCTGCGCTGGTAATTTTTTCTTCTTATGATGGCCATGCTCGATCGCAAACTGCTGCGCGAAATGACTCGCATGAAGGGTCAAATTCTCGCAGTGGCTCTGGTGATGGCTTGCGGTTTGGCGATGATGATCATGACGCGCAGTCTGATTCTAACGCTCGATCAAACGCGCGATGACTATTACCGCGAGCATTCGATGGCAGAACTCTTTGCCCAGTGCAAACGGGCGCCGCAGTCTTTGCTGCCGCGCATCGCTGAGATCGATGGCGTATCACAGGTCGAGTCGCGTGTCGTAATGGATGTCACTCTCGATCTCCCCGGCATGGATGTTCCTGCCACGGGACACATGATTTCACTTCCCATCGATGGCTCGACGCCGAAGCTCAACGGCATCGTGCTGCGCCAAGGTCGGATGCCCCGACCCGATGAACGACGCGAAATTGTGTTAGGCGAAGCATTTGCCGATGCTCATCAATTGAAGCCCGGCGATGAACTAACCGCTGTGATCAATGGTCGACGGGAAACACTGCGCATTTGTGGGATTGGTCTATCACCGGAGTTTGTCTTCGAAGCACGGGCCGGGGAAACCTTGCCCGATCACAAACGCTTCAGTGTGATCTGGATGAATTACCGCGCCCTCGCCATGGCCTACAACATGGATGGCGCGTTCAATGACTTGTGCCTCGACCTCGCCCCTTCTGCCAATGCAGAAACGGTGATGCAAGAGCTCGATCTGATCCTCGCACCCTACGGCGCTACTGGGTCGTATCAACGCAAGGAGCAAGCATCGGCACAGCGACTCGATGACGAACTGCGGGTATTGGAGTCGCTCTCTTTCATCTACCCCATTGTCTTCCTAAGCGTCGCGGCATTCATGGTGAACGCGGTGTTGTCTCGCATGGTGCGCTTGCAGCGCGAACAGATTGCTCAGTTGAAAGCCCAAGGATATTCGTCCCGCGAGGTAGGCTGGCACTATCTGAAGTTGGTGATGCTGATTGGCTTGATCGGCGCAATCCTTGGTGCCTTTGGTGGCTATGTGTTAGGCAAACAATTGGTCAATCTCTACACCTTGTTTTTCCGCTTTCCGGAGCTGGAGTTTACCTATCATTTTTCGGCGATGTTCACAGCCTTGTTCATCAGCATGGCCGCCGCAAGTTTGGGTGTGATCTCGGTCGTCAAACAAGCCGTAAACCTTCCCCCGGCCGAAGCCATGCGCCCGGAGCCACCTGCGAGCTTTCAGCCGTCGTGGCTGGAACGGGCGGGGCTCGCCCGCTGGATGAGCCCGAGCTTTCGCATGGCGGTGCGCAACATCGAACGACGTCCCTGGCAGTCGCTCTTCACGAGCGGCGGGCTTGCGCTGGCTACAGGTCTGATGGTGATGCCGGGAGGCATGAGTGATAGCGTAGATCACTTGCTGACCTTTCAATGGAATCGCGCGCAACGACACGACGTACTGGTTTTCCTCAATGAACCCAGCTCTGCCCGAGCCCTGCATGACCTGCGCCATTTCCCCGGCGTAACTTTGGCCGAACCGGTGCGCGGCGTGCGATCTCGACTCAAATTTGCGCAGTTTTCCCGCAAAATCAACATCACCGGCATTCCTGTCGATGGTGACTTGAATCGTTTGCTCGATGCACAAGAGCAAGCGATTGTTATGCCCAAAGAGGGCATCTTGATGTCGGCCAAGCTCGCTGAAGTTCTGGGCGCGCGCGTGGGCGATGAAGTCGAAATGGAAGTGCTGGAATCTCATCGACCCAAGTTTTTTGTGCCAATCCGCGGCTTGGTGCAAGACTTTGCAGGCGTGGCAGCCTATATGGAAATTCGCGCGCTACGACGTCTGATGCGCGAGGGCGACACAGTGAATGGCGCTTACCTCAGTGTCGACCTTCAGCACTGGGATGCGTTCATGGCGAAGATCAAAGAAACTCCGCGCATTGCCGTGACGATGGTCAAACGCGATCAATTGCAAGCCTTCCGCGATACGACGGCGAAGAGCATCGGCACGCTGCGCACGTTGTATTTTTTCCTCGCCATCATTGTCGCCTTCGGAGTGGTGTACAACAGTGCACGCATTTCGCTCTCAGAACGCAGTAGGGAACTGGCGACTCTTCGCGTGGTCGGCTTTACCTTGCCAGAGGTGCGACGCGTTTTGATGAGTGAGCTTTTTTTGTTAGTCCTAATGGCCATTCCCGCCGGGTTGCTCTTCGGGCGCGGTCTGGCCTTGTTCATTATGTCGTCGTTTAGCACAGAAACGGTCCGACTGCCCATTTTGATTCGATCTTCGACGTATTCGATCGCAGCGATTGTCGTCCTCGCGGCCTCCGCGATTTCTTTTGCTCTGGTCAGCCGCATGCTGCGACAGCTCGATTTGCTCGGCGCCTTGAAAGCACGCGATTGATGCGCTATCTTTTCACCACACCACTTCCATGGAACCATCACCCGCTCCCACCGCTCGCCCACCATGGGCGTCTCCTGTCACCGTCTCGTCTCAGCACCGCTGGCGCAAAGGTCTGCCGTGGTTGATTGCCATGGCCATCATCGCACTCCTAGCCTTCGGCTTGTGGCCCAAGCCCATCGAGGTCGAGATCGGAGAGGTCGCCGTCGCACCACTGGCTGTCTCGATTTTAGAAGAAGGAAAAACTCGAGTCCGTCATCGCTACGAAGTGGCTGCACCTACGTCGGGAACTCTGGAACGAATCGCATGGCGTCCAGGCGATGTCGTCAAAGCAGGAGAAACGGTGTTGTTTCGACTCCGACCAAGCACCGCTAGCATGCTTGATCCGCGAGCTCGACGCCAAGCGGAAGCCTCACTCGCTCAGCAGGTAGAAGCGCAGAAACGTCAGGCACAGCTCGTCGAAACCGCAAGACTCGCCCTCGTCCGCGCACAAGCGGAACGCGATCGCCTAGCTCAGGAAAAGGTCGCGGGCATTGTCTCGGCAACCGAGCGCGATGCCATTGAAGCCGATGCGGCCATCAAAGCGGCGGAACTGCGCGCGCAAGAATTTGGACAAAACATCGCCCAGTTTGAGGTCGACCAAGCCCGACTGGCTTTGGAACTACCAAAGGCCGATGACTCTGACGCAACCCTGGCGATTCTCTCACCCATCGATGGAGTCGTTCTCCGCGTGATGCAAGAAAGCGAAACCATCGTCAGTCCAGGCACCATCATTCTCGAAGTAGGCAATCCTGCCGACCTCGAAATCGAAGCCGAAATTCTCTCACGCGATGCCATGGCAATCACTCCAGGCTCTTCTGCCCTGATTGAACAATGGGGCGGTGAGCCCGCACTGAAGGCGCAGGTCCGTCGCATCGAACCCACCGCCTTCACCAAAGTCTCGGCCCTCGGCGTGGAGGAGCAACGTGTGCTGGTCTTGCTCGATCTCGTTTCTCCTCCCCAACAAGCACAAGCTCTCGGGGATCGCTATCGCGTCGAAGCACGAATCCAAACTTGGTCTTCGGAAAAGGCCCTCACCGTCCCCGCCAGCGCGTTGTTTCGCATGGGCAATGAATGGAAAACGTTTGTCGTGCGCGATGGCAAAGCCCACCTCACTCGGGTCGAGGTCGGTCATTCGGATGGCAAGAAAAGTGAAGTGATCGATGGACTCCAAGCCGGAGATCAAGTCATTCTTCACCCACCCGATGCCGTAACGGATGAATCGCGCGTCAGCACGCGTTAGATTCTACCACTTATGCTTTGAGGGTGAACTGATTGATGTCTTTTTCCAAACCATAGACGACCAAGCAATCACCCTCCAAGAACCGAAAATCGGGACCAGGCAAGCCTTCGATCACGGGCAAGTCTTCCTTGATCTGCGAATCCCCCGCCGCACGTCGCACGGTCACCAGGTTTAAGCCATGACGATGTCGCAACTCGGACTCTTGCAAGGTTTTGCCGATCAAGTGGTCCGGACATACAATCTCGACCACGGCATGAGTGGAGTCGACCACAAAGTGACGCAGGAATGCGCGATTCGAGAGCGAGCGCGAAAACATTTCCGCGGCCAAGGCTTCGACGCGAATTTTTCCACGGATCCCCATCAAGTCGAGCAATTGCTCTTGGACTTCATGAAACACGCGGACGTAGATCGATTTGACCCCGATGGTCTGCAAGTGCGCCGTCATCATCAAGCTCGCTTCGAAGTTTTCGCCAACGGCGACAATCGCTACATCGGCTGTGGCGACGCCCAATTCGATCAAGACATCGCGGTCCGTCGCATCGCCTTGCACGGCTAAGGTCACGACTTCTTTGACGGCATCGACATGACTTTCGTTGTTGTCGATCACCATCACCTGATGTCCACGCTGCGAAAGCTCACGCGCCATGTTGGTGCCAAAAGCGCCCAGTCCTAAAATGACAAAGTTCATAATGTTGTTGTGAAATGAATAAAGATTTAGCCCAGCGGCACGCGAGCTTCCGGCATGCGAATTTTAGAAGGTTTGCGCGGTCCGATCAAACTCATGGCAAAAGTCAAAATTCCAATCCGCCCCGCGAGCATGGTGGCCACAACCACCAGCTTGGAGGGATCGGACATCTGCATCGTAATCCCTCGCGTTAAGCCTACGGTGCCGAAAGCACTCACACATTCGAAAATGATGTCCGCAGCAGCCATGGCAGGATCAAACCATCCCATCAAACTGCTTGCTACGATCACCCATAACAAACACAAGGCCAAGGTCGCCCAGCTGCGTTCGACCGATTCCCGTGAAGCACGACGATCCCACAGTTGCAAATCGCGCTGACCTAACAAAATTCGTTTCATCTCCAACACGATCAGTGCTGCTGTCGTAGTCTTAATGCCGCCAGCTGTGCCTCCGGGATTGCCACCGATCGCCATCAACACCAAGGAAATGATCAGCGCCGCTGTGCCATGCGCGCCAAAGGAACTGATGTTGAATCCCGCCGTGCGCGTGACCACGGAGTTGAAGATCGACTCCCAAACTCCCAACCCACTGGCCGCATACGCCACAGCTCCACCTACCAACAACAGCACCGTACTGGTGAAAGCCAAGCGACAATGCACTGACAGACGCGGCATCATCAGCTCCTGACCTTTTACGTGCCGATGCCACCACGCGCGACCATAGCGTCCCATCTCACTGAATAAAGCAAAACCAAATCCACCAAGCACGATCAGTATCATTACCACCGTATGAACCCCACGGTTGTGCAAGAGCGAGGGATGCATCAAACCATCGCCATAAGTGGAAAAACCAGCGTTGCAGAACGCAGAGATGCCGTGGAACAAACAATCCCACCATAGCTTCGATGGCGTCAGATGAGTGTCTTGCCAAAGCCATCGCAATAGCAAAACTCCCGAGAACTCGATCAATAAGGTCCAGCCCACAATGTGCCAGACGAATCCGCCAACACGACCTAAGTTTTCTTCACTCAACAAGTCGCGCAAGGCAACACGATCGCGCAAATTGAATCCCTGCCCTGCCACCAAGGCGAGGAAATAGGTCAAGGTCATCACTCCCAATCCACCAATCTGAATCAAGGCTAACAGAATCGCCTGCCCAGTAACGGTGAGAGAGGTCTCGACGTTGACCGACGACAATCCTGTCACGCACACCGCACTAGTGCTCATGAACAAAGCATCGACCCATTCCAATCCCTCTTTGCTCGCATTGGGAGTCATCAGCAACCCTGTGCCGATTCCAATAATCAAAACAAAGCTAATCACCCCGATCAATCCCGGCGACATGGTCTGAAACCAACGCTGATCGCGCATCAAACGAATCAACCGCACAGCTGTCGGCAGGATCAAATTGGCTTGCACCACGCCCATCGCCACATAGGGCACAGATGAACGAGGGAAAATGGTATCCCAAAAAGCCCAAGTACGCTCGCCTAACACCATTTGCAAACCAGCCAGCAAGGGCAAGGCGAGAAGAATCAAACCACGACGCAAGTGCTCGGGTTTTCGATCTAACAAATTTAGTGCCAATTCGACCAATGCGGCCAAAATCACTAATCCCCAAGTTATCGCGCGAATGCTCTTGAGTGTCGCAGCCGAAACAGGCCAACCAATTTCCCACACCAGAGTCAAAAAGGCAAGACAACCACAAAGGGAGGCCAACCATACCAAATGCTTGGACCATTTTTCGCGAGCGATCGCATCAGTCGGTTTCGGCAGCCATTCCACGCGCGTAGGCTAAAAGAAGTCGAAGGGTTCGACAAGCACAATGATTTCACGCTTCGATTCATGCGGCGTGGCACCGATGGCCGACTACTCGATTCGCTCGACGAGAAAGTTGTCGACAAAAATGGCGGCTTGTTTGGTCCCTGCCCCGCTGAACAACAGCATGCTCACTCCATCCCACGATGACTGACACGGCAGTTTTTTCCACTCACGCTTCTGACCATCGACCTGGGTCACGCTCACATCATATTCTTTGCTGGCCGTGCGCGCTTCGATTTCAATGCGCACCCACTGGCCCGCAGCGACGTCGATCAAAGGTTGACTGGCGTCGTGCTGTGCCAGCAGTCGACCGTCTTGCCAGCGCACAAAAGGCCCAACCGCAAATTCTCCAGCTTTGTTGCGCATCTCGAAAAACCAATCGGCACCGGCCTCGGCCATGATGTCGAAGGCCACACGAAATCGACCCGAGTCCACCCAACGCGGCTCGAGTGTCAAGACGGGTTCATACGATTGTGGCAGATCAGGCGCATCTTGGATTTTCAGACAACGCTGAGATCCACCGGCAAAGGGTGAACCTTTTTGATCGATGACAGCAATCACTTTGTCGCGATCTTGTGGCGAAAATCGGGCGTTGCGAATGCTTATCGATCCCGGAGCACTGGATTCGAAGCTTTGATCGACCCGATACGACGGCGCGGGCCACGGTTTAGCCTCGCTGTCCCAATGGGCATAATGATGACCAGCAGCAGCCCTTTTTCGCCATGCCGAATCCTCTGCACGCACTCCCGCGAGGCTCAAATCCCATGGCTTGAAGCCGATTTTTTCCGCAGGGGAACCCGGCTTGAGGCGAAAGTCTCGCGCCGCCAGGTTTTCGAATAAGGGATCGGCAAACAAACTTTCCTGATCCCGACCCCATGCGTGCCACTGATCCCACGAAATTTGCTTCAATCCGAGAAAGGCCGGCTTTTGGCCATCGCTGGTCCAATACAAGTTCTGCCGAAAGACCAAGCTGTCGCGCGGATCTCCCCGATCGATTTTTTCGAAGTGCTGCCAATTCCACTGACCACCATCCAATAACACCGCAGAGGGATCCCACACGACGATGTTGTTGAGATAGCGGAATCGCAATCGTGCTTCGTTGCGCGATGCCTGAATTTGCGCTGTCTTGCCAAAGGCGAAAATGTTGTTCCGCACGGTATTGAAGTAACCGTAGTGTTGATGAAAACCCGCGTTCCAGGTGTCGTGCACGAGATTGTTTTCCATCATGGTATCACTGGCACCCTCATCATTGTAAAGCCCCCAACCTCCGTAGCGATGGCTAACGATATGATGAATGTGATTGCCCCGCACGATGGTACCCGGAGAAGTCCCCAAACCATAATAGCCGCCCATGTCGCTGAGATAACCCCAGCCCAAGTGATGGATGTGGTTGTTTTCGACAAGAGTTTGACGCGATGCCGTATCACCGTAACCCCAGTTCCAACCGGCACTCACGCCGGTGTAGTAAAAATCGCCAATGTCGCAATGACTGACAGCACAATGTTGCGTATGGGTAAAAACTACCCCGCAAGCACTCGGATGCAAACGCCCGCCGTGCTGAATGATGCAGTCGTCGATCACCACGTGATGGTTAACCCGCTGATCCGCAGGACGACCCATCTCACCCACATAAACGCCACCACCGCCCAAGTCGTGCAACCACGAGTGCTTGACGGAGCTGTCGGAACAACCATTCTTGAACCAAATGCCATGCTGCCCTGTATGCGCGATTTCGCAATCGAAGAAATGCACTCCGCGCGAGTCTTCGATCTCGATGCTACCCGACACGGTCATCGCCGCCTGGATATCGTGTAAGCCCTGGGCTGGATAAAGATGATCGCTGAAGTGAAACTTGAGACCCTCGAAACGCAAATCACTCACGCCTTTCACCACCAGAAATTTCTCGCAAACCGGAGCGATGACTTCAGCTTGCGTCATGTCTTCGTTCGGCAAAGGACGATAGAACAACTCGCCTTTGACTCGATCCAAGAACCATTCGCCCGGCGCATCGAATGCGGCGCGGTAGTTTTCCATCCAGTAGCGCTGATCGGGTTCGAATTCGACGAATGGATACTGCGAGCGTCCCTTGATGCGCACGGCCTGCGTTTTGGCATCGAGATCTTGAATCCGACATTGCCCCACGGTCCACGCATGGGTGACGGTAATCAAGGCATGCTCACGCTCTGCTGCGGAGATTTTTTGAAACTCCACAAAGTGAGGTGCTGATACACGAAACGCATGAAAATTGACCTCCTGCGTAAGATCAGGAAAAGCCCCTGGCTCAACAGCGGATTCGATGTGGTAATAGCCTTTGTTGGGCGATCGGGCAAGGGTTGCACGACGCCCATTCACCCACAGTTGCTCGAATTTCCAGGACTTGTCTGGAAGAGTCGCTTTCCACCATTCGCCTTCTTTGACCCATCCCTCGACCTTCCGACCCGCCATCACTGTGGCGTTTTTTCCCTTCCACGTTACTTGAGAATCACGAGAATCGAGCAACAGAGGCTCAGTCAATGGATAAACTCCGTCGGCCACCAAGATGGTCACGGGCTTCGCGGCCACTCGCGCTGCATCGCGCGCAGCTTCTAGTGTCCGGATTGGTCCCTCGGGGGAGAGAATGAGATCTACTCCACTGGCGGACCATGAACACATGAGGGCAAGGGCTGGTATAAGAAGTTTCATGGAATGATTTGTCGACTCACCTGCGACTGGCAGCCGATCTATGCCATTTTGTTCGATGCCGCAATCGCCAATCGAGAAAATCCTGCCAGCCATCTTTGGCGTTTACTCACCAGCATGATGATTTCTCTCAGTGAATTGTGATTTGAGCATTGGCAAATCAAGGATTTCCTGTCATTTCCCCTCGCATGCAACGCGTGAAAACAGCCGTCGTCGGTGCCAGTGGTTATACTGGTAGCGAGTTACTCCGACTCCTTTTGCAGCATCCTCAGATTGAACTCTGCGCCGTCACTTCACGACAAGAAGCCGGTCGCTCGATCGAGAGCCTGTTTCCTCGCTACCGCGGTTTGCCCGGCGCGGAGTTGTGTTTCATCGAACCCGATGCCGATGCGATCGCCGCCACTGGCGCGGTCGTCGCTTTGCTGGCACTCCCTCACGGTGTCGCTGCCGAAATTGCGACCGCTCTGTTAGCGCGCAACATCAAGGTGATCGACCTCAGTGCCGATTTCCGCATTCACGATCCTGCTGTCTATCAGGAATTCTACCAACACCCCCACCCTGCGCCCGAACTGCTGAAACAAGCGGTCTATGGCTTGGCAGAAGTTCACAGCTCCGCCATCGCTCAAGCATCACTGGTCGCTTCTCCCGGATGCTACCCCACCAGCATTTTGTTGCCACTGATTCCGCTGCTGCGCGAAAAACTCATCGATCCCACCACGATCATCGCCAATTCTCTCAGCGGCGTCAGCGGTGCAGGAAAAAAGGCCGATACCGCGTATCTCTTTTGCGAATGCAATGAAAGCCTGCGCGCCTATGGCATCCCGAAGCACCGACATCTGGCCGAGATCGAACAGGAGCTCTCTCTTGCCGCCGGAACGACAGTGGTGATGACGTTTATCCCTCACCTGGTCCCTGTTAATACGGGCATTCACTCGACCATCACCGCGCATCTCGCGACGGGAGTGGACGCCGCCACGATTGGCAACGCATTGCAACAGGCTTATCAGCATCAGCCTTTTGTTCGACTCCTCGTAGCAGGTGTTTGCGCTGATACGAAAAATGTCACGCGCACGAACTACATCGATATCGGCTGGCACATCGATGCACGAACGAATCGACTCATCATCACCAGCGCCGAGGACAATGTCATCAAGGGTGCAGGCGGCCAAGCTCTGCAATCACTCAATCTGATGTTTGGCCTCGACCCAAAAGCAGGATTGCAATCGGTCTGATCTCTCGCTAAAAAATTTGCTTCGCAGACATGGAACCACATTTTACCAAAATCAAAGGCGGCGTCGGTGCCCCGCTGGGCTTCCTTACTTCCGCCGTTTCGTGCGGCATCAAAAATCCTGATGCCACCCGTCTGGATTTGGCGCTGATTTTGTCGGAATCTCCTTGTGTCTCTGCGGGCACTTTTACCACCAATCGCGTCAAGGCCGCTCCGGTCAAACTCACTCAGGCCCACCTGCGTCGCGGCGAAATCCGTGCCATCATTGCCAATTCCGGAAATGCCAATGCCTGCACAGGCGTCGTCGGCATACGCGATGCGAAGGCGATGTGCCAAAAGGTCGCCAAGGAACTTTCGCTGAATGCCTCAGAAGTCGGCGTTTGTTCGACGGGAGTCATTGGGCTGCCGATGCCGATGTCGCGCATTGAACCGAAAATTCCTGCGCTAGCCCAAGCTCTCGCCCCCAAGCAAGGCCACGATGTCGCCGCTGCGATCATCACTTCTGATACTCATCCCAAGGAAGTGGCCATTTCTCTCGACATCGATGGCCATAAGGTCCGCATCGGCGGCTGTGTCAAGGGCGCTGGCATGATCAGCCCAAGCATGGCGACAATGCTTTGCTTCATCACCACCGATGCTCACATCACTTCGGATTGCCTACGCAAAGCAACGTTGGAAAGCGTCGAAAATTCTTTCAATCGCATCACCATCGATGGCGATATGAGCACGAATGACACGGTCCTCGTTTTAGCAAATGGTCGCTCGGGCATGCCGCTCATACGCCGCAATTCGCAAGCCTGCAAGATGTTCCGCGCAGGATTGCAGTATGTGATGCTCGAACTCGCCAAAGCGGTCGTGCGCGATGGCGAACGCGTGACGAAGTTTGTCACCGTAGAGGTGAAAGGAGCTCGCACGTATCTCGATGCGAAAAAAGTCGCCGAGGCCGTCAGCAAATCCGCCTTGGTGAAATCTTCATGGAATGGCGGCGATCCCAACTGGGGCCGCATCATTCACGCTGTCGGATACTCCCGCGCTCGCATCCGTGAGGAACTGGTCGACATCTTCCTCAATGGCAAAGCCGCCTGCCTCGGCGGACTCCAGGCGACGACCCCCATGGATGACTTGCGCACGATCGCCGCCAAACCCGAGTTCACCGTGGAAATTCACCTCAACCAAGGCGAAGCCAATTACACCATGTATACCAGCGACCTTTCGCCGGAATACATCGACTTCAATCGCAGCGAATACGCTTACTGGAAACAAGCCCGCAAAGACGGCCTCATCTAACATCTTTTTATGAAACTCGCACTCGATGCCATGGGCGGTGATCACGCCCCTTCGGTCAATATCCTCGGAGCCAAAGCCGCTCTGGCTCTGTATCCCGCCATCAAGAAGATTTTTCTCGTGGGCGATGGACCCACCCTAGAAGCTCAATGCCAGGAGCATCGACTCTCGAGCGATCGCATCACAATTGTCCATGCATCGGAAGTCATCGGCATGGCCGAGCCTGGTGCAAAGACGGTGGACCTGGTCAAAACAGGCGATGCCGATGCCTTCATTTCCGCAGGCAATACCGGTGCCTGTGTCGCTTCGGCTACGATCAAGCTCCGCCTCATTGAAGGCATCGAACGCGCCGGCATCGCCTCACCGCTGCCGAATGAGCACGGTGTCTGCAACATTCTCGATGCTGGTGCCAACCCTGAAGCCAAGCCCCAACACCTGATCGGCTATGCCATCATGGGCACGGCCTTTGCCAAGCACGTTCTCGGCGTCGCAGATCCCCTCGTCGGCCTGATGTCGAACGGCGAGGAAGATGAGAAAGGCACGACCTTTACCAAAGAAACCTTCGCCTTGCTCAAAGAAACGCCCGGCATTCACTTCATCGGCAATGTCGAAGGACACGATCTTTTTGAAACACCACTGCACGTGGTTCTCTGCGATGGCTTTACGGGCAACATCGTCTTAAAATCCTGCGAAGCCACCGCCAAGGCCATGGGCAAATGGCTGAAGCAAGAACTCACCGCCAATCCCCTGCGCACACTGGGAGCGGCGATGGCCAAAGGCGCTTTCAAAGCGCTGAAGGAAAAGTCCTCCTACGAAAGCTACGGCGGCTGCCCCCTGCTCGGCGTCAATGGCGTGGTGATCATCGCCCACGGCTCCTCCAGCGCCCTCGCCATCCAAAACGCCCTCCGCGTGGCCATGGAAACTGTAGAAAACAAAGTGAACGACGCCATCCGCGAAGCCCTCGCGCCCGCGTAATGACCGAATCCAATTCTGTTTCCCAAAGAAGCGCAGCAAGCACGGCAT
>RDYF01000103.1 GCA_004293285.1 Verrucomicrobiota bacterium
GCCATCCGTCATGTATGGATTGGGCAAAGCCAACCAAAACCTCAAAGTAGATGCGCGCGCTTTCAATGACGTGCTGGCTCACAGCAGCTCGGAAAACATCCTGATCAATCTCGACATCGAAGGCGTCGGCACCTCACTCGCTTTCTTGCAAGCGGTGCAACACGACGGTATCACTGGCGCTGCCATCCATGCCGACTTCCGCGCCATCGATGAAAACACCGAAATCACCGCACACGTGCCACTTCATCTCGAAGGCGAGCCTGTCGGCGTGAAAAGCGGTGGCGGTTTGCTGGAGCACAACATTCACTCGCTGGAAATCCGTTGCTTGCCCAACGATCTTCCCGAAGTTCTCACCGCCGACGTCGCGGATCTCCAAGTTGGTGCTTCGCTGCACATCGGCGATCTGAAACTTCCTGCCGGTGTCAAAGCCACCCACGGCGCCGAAGTGGTTGTCGCTCACGTTGCTAAGCCCCGCGTGGCAGAAGAAGCAACCGCGTAAGCGAAGGCTCTTGATTCTTTTTACGATCAAACGCCGAGGGTTCCCCCCGGCGTTTTTTCGTGTCGAGAAGCTGTGGGGGATTTCAGATCTTGGATTGATTGGGAGAAGCCACATGCTGTCGCATTGGCCTACCGCTCGCGACATCTTGCCGTGACTGCACATTTCTCCTGTCTTTTTTTACGTTCCATCTTGCTTTTTCTGAATGCTACGCTAACTAGAAGGAAGTTCTTGTTCGCACCATGGGATTTTTCTATCGCAAATCTGTCAACCTCGGACCGTTTCGAGTCAATTTGAGCAAATCCGGCGTCGGCTACTCGGTCGGCGGACGCGGCTTTCGTGTCGGCAAAAGCGCACGGGGTCGACGCTACACTTCTTTTGGCGTGCCTGGCACAGGCGTCGGCTATCGTGGTAGCGGTTGTTTGGTGCTACTCGTCGCCCTTCCCGCAGGCTTGATGGCGCTCGGAATCTCCTACCAACTCTTCTCATCCATCTTATGAACATCACCTGGAAACGCACCCTGCGCACTCCTTCGTCGGAGCGCTTTTTGGCCTTGAGTCACGACAAAGAAGTCGCTGCCGTGGACTTGCATTATCTGCCGCAAGGAACCATCGCCGGCACCGTGATCGTGCTGCGCGAATCCGGTTGGCAAGAAGAACATATCCCCGCACTCCTGTCTTCGCTCGATGACGAGTTCCTGCCCGACGTCGATCTCAGCCAAGGCAATCTCCACTACACCGTCGTGCTGGGCGAAGTGCTAGGCAATTGGCAAGCGGAAGAACAGCTGTAACAGCATGGAATGCAGCACGCAGTAATCTGATGAATGACTCGCCCTGACAACGGGTGATTTTTTCCGTTATCAGGGCGAAGCATGGAGGCGAGGGGAGTCGAACCCCTGTCCGAGACGCTGTCGGCGATGACATCTACACGTTTAGCATGGGGTCAGTGATTCGGAGAAACTCGGCCCTCATGCGGCGTCGCTTTCCTAGAGACCTGTTGTTTCTCGACAATCGATCCGGTCACCCGATTTCATGCCCAGCCTGTTAGGTGTCGTCTTCCTCCGTAACAGGCGTCGGGGTTCAGACGTGGCCGTCAATTAAGCAGCCAGTGCGAGCTCGTTAGAGTCTGCATTTATTTGTTTTGATCGGCTATTAAGGAGGCCAACCGATCAACCTCCACGTGCAGTCAGCGCGTCGAACATCCCGTCGAAACCAGAACGCCCCCGTTTGCTTACCGAGCACAAGATGCACCTGGTCGACGATGGATGCAAGGGAAAACTTTTTTGCGCAATGCAGCGCGAATCGCGACGAAACAGAATTTCTTGACGATTGGGATGAGAATTGCTATCAATCTCATTGTGAATCGTTGGAGAAAATTCATTCTCGTGCTGCTCACGCTCGGCGTCGCAGCGTCGTGGATGATTGCACCTCAGTTCACAATGGTGCGTGTCAGTTGTTGCTGCTCACAAAAGGACGATGTCCCAGCTGACGAATGTCCATGCGATGGCGATCGTCATTGCTGCTCACCGTATGCCGCAGTCATGCGAGCTGGAATCATTTGCGAAAAGATCACGCTGCTGCGTTTGTTCGCATTCGATGCCAGGAAAGGTCATGGGATCGACCATGAAAAAGCCTTGCAACGGCACGACTCACCGCCATTGCCGCCACCAAAGAAGTCCATCGCTTGAATCATGTCGGCCGGAATGTTTTTCCGGGAAACCTGAACTTTTTCTTACGATAGACTCTTATGAAAACACTTCTTCTTACCATTCTTTGCGCCAGCTTTGCTTGCGTCTCTTGCTCACTCACCACGTCGATGAAAACCGCGTGCTGTGATTGCAGCAAATGCGCCTGCGAAAAGTGCGCCTGTGGCAAATGCAAGTCCTGCAAGTGCGATGCTTGCGATTGCGGTGCCTGCAAGTGCGAGAAATAATCGCCTTGAGTGATGCTGATTTGCACCGCGTCGTTCTCCCGAGCGACGCGGTTTTTTTAGGCATTGCCGCCTGCGCCGCGTCGACGCACCTGCGCTTGATGCGCGTGCCAAGCCGATTGATTCGGTTGCAGCAACCATTGCAGCGGTGCTTGCCAGGCTTGCGTCAGTTCGAGAATTTTTTCTAACAAAAAAAGCGAGGCGACGGCATCGAACAAAGCATCGTGCCACTGTCGCCGAGGACATGCTTGTTCAATCATCGGGGTCAGTGAAAGGGCATCGCAGAGGGTGCCGAGCGAATGATCCGTCCACTGCGGCCAAGTGGCGCGGGCCAGAAGCAGGGTATCGACCCATGGACCGAAGCCATGACCGGGAAAGGCGCGGAGGAATTTTTTTTCCGTGCCCTTACCATGAGCGACGACAACTTGGTGCTGCAGCATGGTCTTGAGAGTAGGCCAGAGCGAGCGCAATTCTGGGGCGTCGACGAGATCCTTCACAGTGATGCCGTGAATGTTTTGCGCAGACCAAGTGATGGATTGATCGGTGTGCAAGTACGAGACAAACAAATCGGCAAGACCGCGTTGGAATTGCCAAGAAGCCATGCCAATTTGAATCGGCACATCCGTGCGACCACTGGCGACACCGGCAGACTCGAAGTCGATCGCAGTGAAGGTCAGTTCTTGGATGGGTGTGCGAAGATTCACAAAGCGCGGATGCTACGGCAGTGCGGGAAAAAATCCATTCTAACTTGAAGCATGCTTCACTCGCCGAGGCCTTTGGCGTAGGCATCGAACTCATCGAAAACAAGGATCATGGGTCGACAACAGACCTCGCAGTCATAGTCCCATTCCGTCGGGCATTCCTCGGGAGAGGGACCCATGACCGAAAAAACCTCGCCACAACTCGGACACATGACATCGTGCATCTCCATAAAAACACCATGGCGCAAGTGGTGATTTTCTCAACTCTTGCTTTGACAGTAGGAAAAAAAAATCCTAAAACGACTAGGGAAACATTGGTTTCCCAAAAAACAACACACACAACCACACACGTTATGAAACTACGCACCATCATCGCCCTCGCCGCACTTCCTTTGATTGCCGCAGCTTGCAAGCCGAAAGAAGAAGCACCAGCCGCTCCTGCCGCTCCTGCCGCTCCTGCTGCTGAAGCTCCTGCGAAGGAAGAGGCTGCTCCTGCTGCCCCAGCTGCTCCCGCCCCTGCTGAGGCTGCCCCAACGGCTCCTGCTGCTGCTCCTGAAGCCGCTGCCGCCGCTCCTGCTCCCGTCGAAGCAGCTGTGAAAGCTGTCGAAGCCGAAGCCGAAAAAGCACAAGACGCGGCAGAAGCTGTCAAAGACGCAGCTGAGGCTGTCAAAGGCGCAGCGGATCAATAATCCGATTGCTTCTGTTACGATTTCATTTTTCATTTTTCATATTTTCATTTTTCACCCGCGACCCTACCAAGGGCGCGGGTGTTTTTTTTGAGGAGGCTATCCGATGCTGTCAAAGATCGATCATTTTCTTTGAAAGACTTGCCTTGACTCTTGCGGGGGTGCTGGTCATGGTAAACCATCTTTCTTATGAAACATTTCGCCGCTGCGCTCGCTGGCATTTCTTGTGTGATGAGTTCTCCTGTCTGCGGATGGGAACGCGATGAAATTCGATTTTCTAAAATTGAGGAAAAAGCCAAAGCACTGGCTGACAAACCTTATGTAGCTGTCGATCGCGAAGCTCTACCGGCGTGGATGAAATCGCTGAGCTACGATCAGTATCGCGACATCCGTTTCCGTCAGGATCATTCGCTGTGGTCGCAGGAGAAAAGCAAGTTCCGCGCCCAGTTTTTTCATCCGGGCTACCTCTTTCGCGAGCCGGTGATGCTCCACGAATACACTGACACCCACCGTCAGGAGATTCGCTTTTCGCAAGATTTCTTCGAATACGGCCCACTGGTGCCGCAGCGCGCGGAGGACAAAGTCGATGCCGGATTTGCGGGCTTAAAGATCATCAACGATTTCCACGGCAAGGGTGTGATCGATGAATTGGTGGTATTCCAAGGAGCGAGCTACTGGCGGGCACTGGGCAAAAATACCCGCTACGGACTTTCCTCACGGGGTCTGGCTCTCGACACCGGTGCCAATGGCGTGCCGGAAGAATTTCCACGTTTCACCGAATTTTGGTTGGGCAAGCCGACCGAAGGAGCCGACTCGATCGAACTCTTTGCGCTGATGGATAGTCCCTCGGTGGCGGGAGCGTATCGATTCCGTGTGATTCCTGGCGAAGACACTGTGATGGAAGTGCGTTGTGTCTTGTTCCCGCGCAAAGTCGTGCAGCGATTCGGCATGGCTCCGCTTTCCAGCATGTATTGGTTTGGCGAAAATTCGAAGCGCCGCTTCGATGACTTCCGCCCCGAAGTGCATGATTCTGATGGCTTGGTCATCCACATGGCCAGCGGCGAAAAAGTCTGGCGTCCGATCGCCAACGATAGTGGTATGCTCGATTTCAGCTTCTTTTCCGCCGATCACCTCAAAGGCTTCGGCTTGGCCCAGCGCGATCGTCGCTTTTCTGCCTACGAAGATGGCGAAGCTGCCTATCATCTGCGTCCTTCTGTGTGGATCGAACCCACGAACGACTGGGGCAAAGGAAAGGTCATGCTGATGGAAATTCCGACCGTGCGCGAGCTTGATGACAACATCGTCGCCACCTGGGTACCTGATGAAACGCCGCAGCCGGGGCGTCGGTATGAATTCAGCTACCGTCAGCGCTGGACCCTGCAGGGAGATCTCGCCGCCGCAGGGGGTCACGTTGTCGCCACGCGCACGGGAGTGCACGAGTGGGAACCGGATCAACGCACCATGGTAGTGGAATTTGCGGGCGGGGAGCTCGACAAAGTCACCGATCCCGCGACCTTGCAGCCGATGATTGAAATTTGCGGCGATGGCCGCGAAAGTTTGAAAGTGAAATTTTCCAACGTCCAGCAAATGGAAGGCGGTCGCTGGCGTGTGAGCTTTTTGCTCGCACCTGCGCAAGAGGGCGGCAAAATGGCTGACATCGCTCCGGTTGAGTTGCGCTGCTGTCTCAAGCGTGGTGAAGATTTTCTCACAGAAACATGGGTATATCGGGTCAAACCATAGGCAGTCTGCGACCACTGAGCGAGACCGAACTCGCCGAGTGGGAAGAGGCCTACATTTCCGTGGAATGCTACTTGCGAGCATTGCATTTGAGGAATCGTCTGCTCGTCGCCGATATGGTTCGTGCGATTCTCTTCCGGGCCTCGGATCGTCAGGCGCACGAACCAGAAAAAACGCCGCGGATTTTGGCCATGGAAGAAACCCTGAAGGTGGTGGCGGACTGGACTTCCAACGTATTGGACGAACCGTTGCAGAACAATCGACTCGCCGCGCGCGGTCGTTTGGCGCTGTTGCTCGCTGATATGCCAGGCAAATGGCAGCCCGTGTTTTTGACACAATCGCCTTGGCCCGAGCCCTTTGTGAAAAAAATGCGCTCGGCATACCTAGCAGCTGGTCCGCAATTCGCCGCGCTCACCATGACGCCGAAGCCGCTCGAATTGAATGCACTGGGCAGTGGTGCCGCGCAGTGGTTTGGCATGATGGAGCGTCGTCCTTTGCTGAAAAAGCTCTATCGCGTTGCCCTCATCCTCTTGCTAGCAGGTCTGGTGTGGATGATCTGGAAAGGATAAATCATGAGCCAAGACGATCCACTTCCTGACATTCCCTCGGCGCATGAAGCAAACTTTGCGCATGTGGTCCATGCTGCTGCGACAGAGGAAAAACCGGTGCCTGCGCCTGCGCCTGAGATTCCGCCAGTGATTTCGCCGCCCGAATGCGCGCCCGTGTTGGTGAGTCGACTGCGCGTCAATCTGCGACGCTTCTGTTTTTTTGGCGCAGTGATTTTGGTCAATCTGATCGCCGTGCTCTGGTTGGCGGATTTGTTTTATCGACAAGGATTTCATACATCGCACTACTTCATTCTCACCATCTTCGCCTTGCTCAATGGCCTGCTTGTGCTGGGCTCCTTTCACGCCTTTGCCGGCGTCTGGGATTGGCTGTTTTCTTGGCGCTCGGTGCGCATCACCCGCACGAGCGGTGAAGATGCCGCGCCTTTGACGCATCGCTATGCCGTGGTGATGCCCGTTTACAACGAAGACATTGTCAAAGTCTCCGCGCGTGTCGAAGCGATCTATCGCTCGATCGAGCAAACCGGACAGCTTGCCGCTTTTGATTTTTTCCTGTTGAGCGACACCACACAACTTTCCTTGTGGGTCGAAGAAGAAGTGGCCTGGACCAATTTGTCGCGCAAGCTGAATGCCTTTGGTCGGATTTTCTATCGTCGACGTCGGATCAACGAAAATCGCAAAGCAGGCAACATCGGAGACTTCGTCAAAACATGGGGTGGCGGCTATGAAGGGATGTTGGTGCTCGATGCCGACAGCTTGATGGAAGGGCGCGACATCGTGAAAATGGCGCACATCATGGATCGCAATCCGCGTTTGGGCATTTTGCAAACGCCGCCGAAGTTGATTCGTGGTTCCTCTGTTTTCACACGCTTGCAGCAATTTGCGATGCGCTTGTATGGTCCGCTGTTCATTCGTGGGCTCAATTTTTGGCAACTCGGACAAGGAAGCTACTGGGGTCACAACGCCATGATCCGGGTCAAGCCCTTCTCGGAATTTTGCGAACTTCCGGCGCTGCCCGGCAAAGAGCCGTTTGGTGGAAAAATTCTCAGTCACGACTTTGTGGAAGCAGCCTTGATGGTCAAAGCGGGCTGGGAGGTTTGGCTCGCTTGGGATTTGGAAGGTACTTACGAAGAAGCGCCGCCGACCTTGATCGACCACCTCAAGCGCGACCGACGATGGTGCCAAGGGAATCTCCAGCACCTATGGTTGGTGTTCGCAAAAGGATTTCCTTTCCCGTGCCGAGCCCACTTGTTCATGGGCATCATGGCCTACCTCGGCAGTCCGGTGTGGTTTCTTTTCCTGCTCATCAGTACTTGGGTGGCGTGGGATTTCCGCCACAGCAATTTGAGCCAATTGCCCTTCGATGGCTACGTCGGCGAGTACCTCGGTCTCACAGGGGTCCAACAGGCATGGATTTTGACCGTCATGGTGCTTTGCTTGCTGTTCCTCCCGAAAGTGCTGGCCTATCTCGGCACCGTGCTGCATCCGCGACGTCGACGCAGTTTTGGCAATGGATTTTCCCTGACCATCGGCGTGATGATGGAAGCCTTGCTTTCGGCCCTACTCGCTCCTTCGGTGATGGTTTCACACACTCTGATGGTGCTGGGCATGGTGCTCGGTCATTCCGTGAAATGGGGCAATCAAACGCGTGAGACCGACGGCACGAGCTGGGGCGAAGCGTTTCGCTACCACGGGCCAGCGATTGTGCTCGGGATCGCATGGACATGCGTCGCGTGTTATGTCGGCGATTCCTTCCTCTACTGGATGTCGCCCATTCTAGCCGGCCTCTTGCTCGCAGCAGCAGTTTCAGTCTGGACCAGTCGCTCGCGCTACGGCAAAGCCCTGCAGGCCAATCAAATTTTGGCCACGCCCGAAGAACTGCATCCGCCCGCCATTTTGGAAATCGCCGATCTCGCCGTGGCCGCAGTCGACCCTGCTCTCACCGCACAAGCTCCCGCTCGCGAAGGCGTGATTGCGGCGGTGGTCGACCCCTATGTCAACGGGGTGCATGTCTCGTTGTTAGAACAAGATACCGAAAATTTCCCCGAAGCTTCCATGGAACGCTGGCTTGCGGAAGGATCGGACGCGCTCGACAAAAACGAAATGACCGAAGTCATGTACAGTGCCACAGCCATGCTGCAAATGCATCGATCGGTGTGGTCGCGACCCTTTGAACAAATGCATGCTCAGTGGGGTCGGGCGGTAGAAAGCTATCGCACGAAAATCGAAGACATGAATGCGGGCGAACGCTGAGAATCGCCACTTGCAGGAAAAGAAATCGAGACGATGCTGTCTCATGCGCGCATGGCGATTCATACAACTCTTTCGCATGATCTTCGGTCCTGCGGAAAAGCTCGATCCTCGGAAAATCGAAAAAATGGGCCTGCTGGCGGTAAAGATCGCCCAAATGTATGCGATCCGCGCCGATTTGTTAGGTCCCGAAAAAACGGCCAAGCTCAATGGCTTTTACGAAGAAGCCACACCCATGCCTGTAGGGGATTTCCTTGCCGCTGCGAAGCGCGAAGCCCCTGCGGCTTTTTGGCGTGAGCTCGACCACCTCGAAGAATCACCTCTAGCCGTGGCATCGCTGGGACAGGTGCATCGGGGTCGACTCAAAGACGGCACAGAAATCGTAGTCAAAATGCTGCGTCGTGATCACGCAGAGGAATTCCAGCGCGATGTCGAAGCGGTGCGTTGGTTGGCCAAAACCTCATTGTTTTTCTATCCGCCCTTGCAACGTCTCGCAGACCCCATCGGCACCTTAGAAGCGATTCGTCGCACCACCGTCACCGAAATGGACTTGCTCGCCGAGGCGACGGGTACGGAAAAAATGAAGCAACTGCGCGACGCAGGACTGGCGCAGCTGCCGCATTTGAAGCAACTGGCATTTCCCAAGATCTATCGGGAACTATCGACCTCGCAATTCTTAGTGAGCGAATTCGTAGCTGCGCCGACAGTGCGACGTTTGCTCAAGGAAAAGCGTTTTGGCTATGCCGATTTGCTGCTGCTATTCCGCATTCACGGCTATTTTTTGTTTCATCGAGGAGAATTTCACGGCGACTTCCATCCCGGCAACATCTGCTTCGATGGCAGCACCTTTTGGTTCATCGACAACGCCAATCTCGAAACCGTGCCGCAAGCATTCTCGCGAGGGCTGCTGCGTTTCATGGTTGCGTTAGGAGAAAAGCGCTACGACGATGCCGCGCTGGCTATCGAAGCGCTGGGGGTGAAGCCGATGAAAAATCCCCTGCCCTTTCGCGAAGCCTTCCTTCAGCTCTACGCGAATTTTGGCAACAAGCCCGTAGGCGAAGAAAGTCTCACCATGCAAATGATGCAAACCATCCGCATGGCTGTCGAAAAAGGACTCGAATTCCCTGAGGGAGCATTTCCTATCATCAAGAGCCTGATGTATCTCGATGGCATGGCCATTTCCTGCGCGCCCGAGCGATTCCTGCTGCAAGATGTGGCGACCTATGCAGCGGACTTCGAGGAGGCGTAATCAAGCCCACTGCGCAAGAGTTTGCTGCACCCGGTCTGCCACTTTTTTGCTCGATTGATGATCTTCGCTTTGTTGCAAGAACTGGATGTAGTTTTCCGAAACCGATACCAGTTCGTGCTGAATCTCGGCACCACAATGAGACAGCGCATCGAGCGCGCACTCAAAATGATCCTTGGCCAGCTCGGGATCACCCGTTTCGCTCAGCGCGAGCGCGAGGTTGTTGTACGACTGCGCGGTATCGGGATGATTCTCGCCGTAAAGTTTGCGTCGCGCCTCCAATGCCATCAAATGCATTTCACGCGCTTGTTCGTAGTGACCGACTTGGTGATAGAGAGCGCCGAGATTGTTGCATACGCTGGCCGTTTCATCATCATCGGGCCCCAGCTCGCGATGGAAAATTTCGAGAGCAATCAGCAGACTCGTCTCCGCGCCATCGAGATCACCTAACGATTTTTTCAGATACGCAATATTGTTCGAGAGTGCCGCAATCATCATGGGAGAAGGCGGCTGGGTTTTCTCGAAGTAGGAAATGGCAACCTCCCAGTGATGAATCGCGCGCTCAAAATTTTCCAAATCATCATGAACCGCACCAAGAGCGGCATGAAGACGACCCAACTGCTCCGCAAGATCGAGGCGGTTGTTGAGCTGATCAATCGCTTGACGATAGTCATCGCGCGCTTTTTCGGCATCGCCGAGTTGACGATACAAATCACCCCGCACCTCCAAGACCAAGGCGAAGACCTCAATGCTATCGAGATCACTGCTCAATTCTTGCTCAGCCTTCAAAACCGCCGCAGTCGCTGCATGCAAGGCTTCGGTGATATTGCCCTCGGCGCACAAATGAGCCACACGATCGCGCAAAATGGTCAACAGAGTGAGTTTGGTGGAGTCCATGATTGCTACAAGGATTAGCAGTGCTTGACGAAATTGGCGAGCGAAAAAATTTCTTCCCGCTCAACCAGCACAAACGCGACAAGCGACCTTCGGGGTATGAGCCATCGGATTTCCGGGTCAGTCATGCGCGAATCGAGAAGAATTTGAGCAAAAAATCGCGATTTGCGAAAAAATCGGGAATTTTGAGTAGACAAAATCAGAAAAATAGCTAAATTAGCACAAATGAACAAAATCTACCAAACGAATGACGAGCCTTGCCCACGCCTGCAAGAGCTGCCCACCGTGACCGCCACCGAGCTCAAGCAATCGACAGCGGATTTGCTCGACCAAGTCAGTGCCGGAAAAGCGGTGGCAGTGACACGCCACGATAAAGCGCGCGTGGTGATGATTTCCATCGAGCAATACCGTCAGCTGACCGCGCAGCAGACGGATGTGCTGTCTGAGTTGCGTGCGGAATACCGTACGATGTTGGATGAGATGCAATCGCCCGAGCAGAAAGAGGCGGCGAAGATGTTATTTGAAGCAACTCCCGAAGAGCTTGGAGCCGCAGCCGTAAGAGGAGCACAACGCAGAGCCTTAGAACAGCGATGAATCACACACCTACCATTACTGTGTTAGCCGGTGTTAATGGTGCCGGGAAAAGTAGTATCGCGGGAGAATTCGCTGAGTCGATCAGGGATTTCTTTTTCAATCCCGATACGATTGCACTGAAAATCCGCGCGCTGCATCCGGACATCTCGGCGGCCCAGGCGAATGGGCATGCGTGGCAAATGGGGCGAGAGTTGTTAGAGCAAGCGATGGCGGAGAAACGAGACTATCGATTTGAAACGACACTGGGTGGTCGGAGTATCGCGCGATTGCTGCAATCGGCGGCGCGCGAGGGGCACCAAGTGAATATGTGGTTTTGCGGTCTGGAAAGTCCCGAACTGGGAACAGCAGTCGCGAGAACTTGATCCGACTGCTGCCCTCGCTGCATCATCTGCGCGTTTATGACAACTCCGCCGATGCCGATCCAGCCAAAGGCCAGGCACCGACACCGCGACTTTTGTTAGAAGTGAAAACGCGCAAAATCATTGCCCCAGCCGACCTCTCGAATGCGCCGGAATGGGCACAGCCCATCATCGCCGCAGCCATTCACCTTCACAACGCGATGGAACGGTGAAGGCAGGGAGAGCCGCCGTCTCGGCGGCTTTGGCTTTTTGCAGGTAATGGTTCTGCGAAGGGGGAAGGGCGCTTTTCTGAGACAAGATGACAGGATTTGCAAGATGAGGAGGAATGTCGCGAATGACACCGCACACATGAGACGAGGACGTCACATGCGACAAGCGAGGGGGCGTGTTCTCCCCCTCACTTGATCGCCCTGGGGTTAGGCTAGGATGGGCTTGACGATGTGGCCGGCGACGTCGGTGAGGCGGAAGTAGCGGCCTTGGAATTTGTAGACGAGTTTCTCGTGCTCGATGCCCATCAGGTGCAACATCGTTGCGTGGAGATCGTGCACGTGCACGCCGCCATCGAGAATGTTGTAGCCATATTCATCGGTGAGGCCGTGCGTGATGCCTTGTTTCACGCCAGCACCGGCGAGCCAGATGCTGAAGCAACGGGGGTGGTGATCTCGACCGTAGTTGTTGCCGCTCATTTTTCCTTGGCAGTAGGCGGTGCGACCAAACTCGCCGCCCCAGACGACGAGAGTGTCATCGAGCAAACCGCGACGTTTGAGGTCCATCACCAGTGCGGCGGAGGCTTGGTCGGTTTGCTTGCACTGGCGAGAAATCCCGCCCATCACGTCACCGTGTTGGTCCCAGCCTTGGTGGAAGAGTTGGACAAAGCGGACATCGCGTTCGATCAATCGACGAGCGAGCAAGCAGTTCGCGGCGTAGGTGCCGGGCGTGCGGGAATCGGGGCCGTAAAGGTCAAAAGTCTCATCCGTTTCACCCGAGAGATCCGTGGCATCGGGCACGCTGGTTTGCATGCGGAATGCCATCTCGGCTTGAGCGATGCGGGCGTTGATTTCGGGATCGAGCTCCTGCGCGGCTTGATCGCCATTGAGCTTGCCGAGAGCATCGAGCATGCTGCGACGCGCATGAGGCGATACGCCCTCGGGATTGGTGAGATAAAGCACCGGCTCCTTGCCCGAGCGGAATTGCACGCCTTGGTGTTCGCTGGGGAGGAAACCCGAGCCCCAGAGGCGGGTGTAGAGCGGTTGATCGCGCTGGGCATTTTTCGAGACCAGCACGATGAAGCCCGGGAGATTGTGATTGAGGCTGCCGAGGCCGTAAGAGGCCCAAGCACCCATCGAAGGGCGACCGGGGATCTGGCTGCCCGAGCAGAAAAAGGTGATCGCGGGGTCGTGATTGATGGCTTCCGTGTGCATGCTGCGGATCACACAAATTTCATCGGCGATCTTCTGCGTGTAAGGCAAAATGTTGCTGATCGACATGCCAGAATTTCCGCACTTGGTGAAATCGGTGAACGATCCCGCCATCGGCAGCGAGCTCTGATTGCCACTCATCGTCGAGAGGCGCTGGTTGCCAATGACCGACTTCGGCAAGGCCTGGCCGTGGCCTTGGCGCAGCAGTGGCTTGTCATCGAAGGTTTCCAAATGCGAGGGACCGCCGGCTTGGAACAGATAGATCACGCGCTTGACCTTGGCGAAGTGATGCGGCGCGCCGAGGATGCCTGCGGTCGAAGCTGAGGCAGAGCCCGTGCCAAACATTTGTGCCATCGCCATGGCACCGAGTCCGAGACCCGTGCTGCCGAGGAAATGACGACGCGTTTGCATCATCAGTTGATCATACGAAGGAGGTGTAGGTTTCATAAAAAAGGGTGTGGGTAAAAATTAACGATTGGTGATCACGGCATCCGAGGTGAGCAAGGTCGAGCAAAGTGTAGTCATCGCCGCGCGGTGAGCGTCTTCGTGGCCGCAAACTTGTTTCGCGGCGGCGAGGTCTTTTTCATAAATGCCCTTTTGTTCCTGATAGAGAAGGCGTGCTGGTATTGCGCTGTGGCTCCAGAAGGCTGCTCCTTAATCGTGCGATCGGCGAGATGACGGGCGCATTCGAAGAACGTCAGGTCATTGAGGAAAATCAGCGGCTGCAAAGGCGTGTTCGTGGTCAGTCGACGAGGTTGGCAAATTTCCCGACTTCCGGCATCGAGCGTCACCATGTTCGGCGGTGGCGCGGTGCGTTTGATGAAGCTATACAGACTGCGACGATAGCGGCCTTCGCCCTGGTCGGGAGTGTAGTCGCCACCCGAGGCACCTGCTTCCGACCACACGCCTGCCGGCTGCCAAGGTTTGACGCTGGGGCCGCCGATTTTTTCCACCAGCAAACCTGCGGCAAACAGTGCTTGATCGCGAATGGCTTCGCCCGAAAGACGATAATTTGGTCCACGGCAAAGCAGTTGATTCTTCGGATCGCGCTCCAATTTTTCTGCGGTCAAACTTCTTCACATCCCATCCCGAGGCGATGAAATCGCGTGCTAGGCTATCGAGAAGCTCTTGGTGTGTCGGAGCGTCACCTTGGAGGCCGAAATTTTCCTGGGTGGGAACAATGCCATTGCCAAAGCACATCATCCACAAGCGATTGACCGTGACGCGCGAGACGAGAGGATTTTGGGGGTCCGTCGTCCACTGAGCGAGGCCGAGTCGATTTTTCGGCAGATGATCCGGAAACGGCATCACAGCCGATGGCGGCGCGGGCTGCACAGGCTTCGTGAGATCGGGCGAAGCGTAGTCGCCACGAGTGAGGATGTGGTATTGGCGAGGATGTTTCGATTCCTCCATGCACATGATGAGCGGGAGTTTTTCCAAGTATTCATCGTGGAGCTGTTGGCTCGCCTTCGTGACCTCTTGGCGAGCGGCTGCGACAGCGGGATCGATGTGATCGAGATAAAAATCCTTCAGTACCGAGCGTGCCGCGCCATCACCCGCCTTCGCCGCGGCGAGGGTGGCGTTGATGTCATGTCCGGCGAGATGAGCGACTTCCCCAGCGGTGAGGGATTTCGGGAAAATGGCAAGGTCATCGATTTGTCCTTGGGCAAAGCCGCGGTCATCGCGAGGGCGAGAGGCCACGCGGAAGGTATCGGCGGCGATGGATTGATCCAAATGATCGCGCAGCACCTGAGTGGCCGCCAATTTGCCATCGTAGAACAGCTTCATGCCATCGGCGCGCGAAGTGCCATCGTAGGTGACAGTGACATGAACCCACTTGCCGACGGGAAACGGTTCAGAAGTTTCGATCGAGGCCGCGCAGCCGGGCCAAATGTGGATGCAGCTCCAGCGGAGTTTGCCCTTTTCCAGCAAGAGTTCAAAACCGGCGGCATCGGCGGACTGCGAATACATGGCCGGACCACTGTGCAAAATCACCGCGCGGTCTTTCGTTTCTGGGGTGAAAATGCGCAAGGAAATGCTAAGTGGGTGATGACGTGTGATGCCCGAGACGCCGTGGAGCACCATGGTGGTGTCGCCATCGAACTCCAGTGCTTGACCAACAGCACCAGGCACCGATTTGTAGCCCGATCCTTCAAGTGCGGCGGGTGCGGCGCCGGCGATGGCATTGGCGGTTTTTCCTCCTTCGGCAGAGTCGAGCGGGTAATGCGCGGTGGGTGCCGTAGGCGCAAGAGTGGTGGTCGAGGTGAGCCAAGCTTCAAATTCGGCATCGCGGCTGCCGCGCACCGACTGCTCCTTTTTCTGCGCCTCCTGCCAAGCAGCGCGGCGTTTCGCGGCTTCTGCTTCTTGCGAAGGGTCCATCAGGCGCATGGAGGGTGGCGGGGCGGTGGTGTTGATGGAATAAGGATAAAGGCCCGTTTCATCGATTTGGCCAAACATCGACGCCATGCTAAAGTAGTCGGCTTGCGGCAGGGGATCGTATTTGTGATCATGGCATTTCGAGCACTCCATGGTCAGGCCGAGGAAGGCAGTACCGTAGGTGTGGACGCGGTCCGAGACATTTTCCATGCGGAATTCTTCCGCGATCGAGCCGCCCTCTTGGGTTTGGCGGTGGAGTCGATTGAACAACGTGGCGAGCTTTTGTTCCTGCGTGGCGTTGGGCAACAGATCGCCGGCAATCTGCCATGTGGCGAATTGATCGAAGGGCAAGTTTTTGTTAAAGGCATTGATCACCCAGTCGCGGTAGGGCCAGACAAAACAATCATTATCCAAAGCGTGCGACATCGAGCCAATCTTGAGCGAGTCGTTCACCATAGCGCGGTGAGGCAAGCAGGGCGTCCACACGTTTTTCGAGAGCATTCGGCGCGTTATCTGCGAGGAAAGCATCCAGTTCCTGGGTCGACGGTGGCAAGCCAGTGAGGGTGAGAGAAATTCGACGCAGCAGCGCGGCGCGGTCGGCAGGTGGATTGGGTGCGATGCCGGCTTCTTCCATTTTAGCAAGGGTGAAAAAATCGATCTCATCCTTGCACCAATCGCGTTGCTTCACCTCCGGCAGCGGAGATTTTTTCGGAGCGACAAAAGCCCAGTGCGGCTGGTATTCGGCGCCTTGCTCGATCCAGCGCTCTAAGATCAGTCGTTCTTCCTCGGTGAGCGGACGATTGATTTTGTGCGGAGGCATGATGTCCTCTGCATCGTGCGTGCGCATGCGAACGACCATTTCGCTCGCCTCGACATCGCCAGGGACAATCGCGCGTTTGCCGCTGTCGAGCACCATCGTGGCACCTTCGAAAGTATCCAGTCGCAGTCCTGCTTCGCGACCTTTATTGCCGTCGGGTCCATGGCAGCCGAAGCAGCGATCCGAGAGCACTGGGCGAACGTGGCGGTTGAAGTCGATTTTTTCCGGCAGGTGGCTGACGAGGACATTCGCACCAGAATCAGTCGTTGCGGTTTTCTTCTTCGATTGGCAAGCAACAAACGCAAGAGTGGCGAGACAGAGGATGGTTCTCGTCGCGGTAAAAACAGAGGAACAGGAATTGGGGATCATAGTGGGGTTTCGTCAATGACGATACGTTCATTGATGCGCAAAAATAACAACAAAATGCGGGCTGTGCAACTTCTGTCATCTGTGATAGTTCCTTTGCGTGACGAATTCATCGGCTGATCTTCCAGAATTGCTATCTCCTGCCGGAAATTGGGACTGCGCCATCGGCTGATCTTCCAGAATTGCTATCTCCTGCCGGAAATTGGGACTGCGCGCGCGCGGCGGTGGCGCATGGGGCCGATGCGATTTTTTTCGGCTTGCCGCGTTTCAATGCTCGTTTGCGCGCCGATAACTTTACTGAAGAAGATTTGCCTGAGCTGATGAAATTTTTGCATCGCCACGGGGTCAAGGGCTTTGTGACGATGAACACGTTGATTTTCCCTGGCGAAATCGAAGATGCGGCGCGACAGCTTCTTTGGCTGGAATCGTGGGGGTGGATGCCATCATCGTGCAGGATCTCGGTTTAGCGAAATTGGCCCACGAAATCGCGCCGAAGCTGGCCTTGCACGCCTCGACGCAAATGACCATCACTTGTCCTGAAGGATTGCGATTCATCGAGAGCCTATTCCCACTGGAACGTGCGGTGCTGTCGCGCGAACTATCGCTGAAAGAGTTGCAACGTTTTTCCCGCGA
>RDYF01000199.1 GCA_004293285.1 Verrucomicrobiota bacterium
AACGGGATTACCATACGATAGTGTGGGCAAACTGGCAAGTAGCTTCCACGCTCAGACAAACATCTGCTGGAGCAAGCCTTTCTTGAAGGTCTGGGTCTCGGTGATTTGGGTGGCGACGCTTTCGATCTTGCGGTCGAGGGCGGTAAGGAAGTTGGCGATTTTGGTTTGTTCGGGGAGGGAGGGGATCTTGAGTTTTAGTAGTTTGAGCTGGGCGGGATAAAGGTGAATTACAGAACTTCCTTGTGCCATACCCGCAATCGCGTGCTTCATAGCGTTGTTCAGATAGTAAGCTAGGAAAACTCCATTTGTTTTCGCTCGAATAATGTTCAGATCACCACCGAGTGCCACACCTTCTTCCATCACACAAGCAGCTCTGGCAATATCGACATGAGTCTCGCCTGACGCGGGGATGATGACATCATTCCGCTTACTCATGACCAAATACTTCTCATCAACGTTTGTTCGTGATTTTATTTCGCTGATGAGTTCCGAATAGTGAGTATACAATTCGCCATAGCGGATGCAGGGAGTCACTCCGTTTTCGTGAACTTCGGCTTTTGATATCCCACATCCTTTGGAAAAAGTTGCAATCTCACCTAATTTCTTTTCCTGCCAATCCGGAAAATCCTTGCCGTTGCCGTCTTTGAAGCGGAGGGCTTGGGTGAAGAGTTGTTGCATCAGGCCTTTTTTGTATTCTTCCAGCAGGGATTTCTTTTGGCTAAGTTGCCCGATCCGATCTTTTGTTGCTCGGGGAGGCTGGGTGCATGTAGCTTTAACGACTTGATCGTCGGAAGATTCAATCCTGCTTTTGCCCCGGAATCATTGAGTCGATTAATTATATTGTTCATCCGCTTTGACGACAACTTGTACGCGATGAATCGAGCATCAGAGCGAGCGTGATTGAGGCGCACTAAAGCTGTGTGTTGATTAATATATGCCGTTCCGAATCCATAAGGAATCAATCCAATCTTTCCAAGCTCTGCGGTAATTGAGATGAGAAGATCGTGCTCCTTGAGGCTCGTTCTCTTCCCTTCCGAACTGTCTTCAGGCAATTTAACGTAACGAAGATCATCCAGTAACAATTGGATTCCGCTTCTAGGCAGATTAGTCATGCGGACGAACTTGCTGCCTTCGGTTGAATAATATTGTGCCCAGTCACGTGAGCCACTTGTAACTGTGGTTGCGAGAACACCGAGTTTGGTTTCGACCCATTGTTCGCTGAACTCAGGAAATCGTAGTTTAGGGACGGTGAAGATTGGGGAACTCATCAGAAAGGTGCTTTAATTCCCAATTCCTCACAAAAACCCGCGATGACTTTGCCCGTCTCGCCCATCTCGTTTTCCAAAGCCGCTAGTTTCGCCGAAACCTCGGCAAGATCCACCACAGTCTCTTCTTCGAAGGTATCGACGTAGCGAGGGATGTTCAGATTGTAGTCGTTTTCCGCAACTTCCTTCAGTGGAGCGACGTGGCTAAATTTCGCGATGCTTTCGCGTTTGCGGTAGGTGCTGACGATGTAGGCGATGTGCTCGGGCTTGAGGCAGTTTTGGTTGCCTTCTTTGATAAAGCTTTGGCTGGCATCGATGAAAAGAATGTTCTCTGGGTGTTCCCGGCCTTTTTTTAGCACGAGAATGCAGGTGGGGATGCCGGTGCCGTAGAAGATGTTCGATGGCAAGCCGATGACGGCATCGAGGTAGTTGCAATCTTCGATGAGGTATCGGCGGATGTGACCTTCCGCCGCGCCGCGGAACAGCACGCCGTGGGGGAGAACGCAGGCCATGGTGCCGCCGTCATCGAGGTGGTGGATCATGTGCTGGACGAAGGCGAAGTCCGCCGGCGGAGAAGGGAGGATTGGCGACGATGGCATCGAAGCGCAACTCGGCATGCTCTGGCGCGGGATGCTCCAGCGTGTCCTCATTGCGCAGATCGAAGCGCTGGTAGTGGACGCCGTGCAGGATCATGTTCATGCGGGCGAGGTTGTAGGTAGTGGGGTTCATTTCCTGGCCGTAGAATTTCCCCACATCCGGCACTTCCTTCGCCACCCGCAGCAAGAGCGAGGCGGAGCCGCAAGTGGGGTCATACACGCTCTTGAGGCGCTTTTTCCCCGTGGTGACAATTTTCGCCAGAATGGTGCTGACTTCCTGTGGGGTGTAGAACTCGCCCGCCTTTTTCCCCGCTCCACTGGCAAACTGGCCGATGAGGTATTCGTAGGCATCGCCCAGCACATCGGCCTCGGTATCGGCGAGGCGGAAGTCGATCTTATCCAAGTGGCTGAGCACCTTGGCGATGAGTTCATTTTTCTGATTCTCGGTTTTGCCGAGCTTGGAAGAGCCGAGATCGAGATCCCCGAACAGTCCCTCGAAGTCATCCTCGCTATCGTGACCCATGGTGCTGGACTCGATGTGCTTGAGGATGGAAGTCAGTTCATCAAGAATAAAGTTGTCGCTTTTCCGCGCTCCTTTTTCCGCCACCTTGTGGAAGAGTTGCGAGGGCTTGAGAAAGTAGCCGAGTCGCTCGATGGCCTCCTCCTGAACCGCAGCGAGCATTTCCTTGCCCTTTGGGTGAGTCTCGTCGATCTCATCAAACCGGATGCCATCATGCTGCAGAATCTCATCGGCAAAGAGGTGCATGCGCTCCGAGAGGTATTTGTAGAAAATGAAGCCGAGGATGTAGTCGCGGAACTCATCCGCACCCATTTTCCCGCGCAGGGTATTGGCGATGTTCCAAAGTTGTGTTTGGAGTGTTTTTTTGTGGTCTTCAGACATAGCAAATAATTACGCAAAATCGTTGCGCCGAAACACCGCTAGACTTGCTAGGAAGCTTTGTTATGTCAAGCAAAAACGAGAATAAATAACAATTTGCGTAGTTTTAGTAAATGGATTAAATGCCGTCTCGGCATTACTTTAACCACTTTGACTTCCTATGCCCGAACCCTCTATGCCCGAACCCTCCCCCTCCCTCAGAAAAAAACGCCAACGCGTGTGAGCACGTTGGCGTTTTGCTTGTTGATGGCATGCGGGCGGCACGCCCGCGCCACGGTTAGGCGACCGTCACCGGCTTGCCGGATTTGGCGGAGGCGTAGATCGCGTCGATCACTTGCATCAGACGCAGGGCTTGCTCGGGGGTGTTGAGCGGAGCAGCTTTGCCCTCGATGGCGTGAATGAAGTTCGCCGCGCTGGCGCTGCGACCCATGTCTTCACAGGCGCACGTAGAGTTCACAGGTATCAATCGCCGTTTCGTCGAGACCGTCGATGCCGAAGAGGCGCTCGACTTTACCGCCCGCTTTGGTGCCTTGGAACACCACGCTGACTTCCTCGCGCTTGATCATTTCTGCCCAAGAAACTTGCAGACTCAGCACTTGGCCGGTCTTGAAGGTGACGAAGCCGTGCGCCGCATTTTCCACGTCGGTGACTCCACCCACGCGGTCGGGGATACCCCAGGGACCTTTGAAGCTTTTGTCTTCGATGAAATCGGAAAAGGTCTGCCCCAGCACATGCTTCGGCTCGGGGTAACCCATGAAATACATCGCGAGGTCGATCATGTGCAGCAAGTCGATCAAAGGACCACCACCCGATAGAGCCTTCGTAGTGAACCAACCGCCGAAGCCCGGAATGCCGGTGCGACGAATCCATTTCGCTTGCGCAGAATTGATCGTGCCTACCGTGCCTTGCTCGATGTATCTCATCATTGCCTGCGACTCGGGACGCGCACGGTTGTTGAAATTGAACATCACTTTCTTCTTCGCCGCTTTCGCCGCAGCGATGATTTCTTTCACCTCCTTCGCGTTCAGCGCAGGGGGCTTTTCCGAAAACACATGCTTGCCTGCTTTCAGACACTGAACGGCCAGCGGTTTGTGGAATTTGTTTGGCACGATGATGCTTACGGCATCGAGCTTCTTGCACTCCTTGAGCATCGCATCGACGGATTCGAAGGATTGGGGAATCCCCCACTGTTCCGCCGCCTTAGCTGCCGCGCCGGGAGCGGCGTCGGCCACTGCCACGATTTCTGCCCCTGCCTGACGAAATCCTGCTGCATGATATTGCAGCATTCCGCCGGCTCCGATGATTCCTACTTTGGTTGCCATAATGGGTTCGAGGTTGATGAATTATTGATTGGATTTATCAAAGGCCGCATCAAAGGCGACTTGATTGACGGGGAAATCGAGCTTGCGCACATACGCACAACTTTCCGTCGCACCGTGGAAGCGATCCATGCGACCGTCCTCCCATTCAACGCTGAGCGGACCCGTGTAGCCGATGTCATTGAGCGCGACGATGACATCCTCGAAACGGATGTCGCCACGACCCACACTGCGGAAGTCCCAGAAACGACGGGCATCGCAGAAATCGGTGTGACCACCGAACACACCAACGCTGCCGTCACCGTGACCCCACCACACATCTTTCATGTGTGCGTGATGAATTTGCGCGGAAAACTGACGAATGAACTTCACGTAATCGACGCCTTGATAGCCGAGGTGCGAGGGATCGTAGTTGAAGCCGAAACGCTTGTGATTCTTCACCGCATCCAGCGCGCGCTGCGCGGAGACGATGTCAAAGGCGATCTCGGTCGGGTGCACTTCCAGAGCGAAATAGACATCTTCTTTTTCGAACACATCGAGAATGGGTCCGAAGCGCTTGGCGAAATCGTCGTAGCCTTTTTGCAGATACGCTTGGCTGGTCGGCGGGAAAGCATACAATGCGCCCCAAATGCTGGAACCAGTAAAGCCATTGACTACAGCCTTGCCCGATCCTGCTGGCTTGCTCGCCATGTAAGATTTCCCGGCATCGAGAAACTTGCGACAAGCCCGCGCGGTGTCGGCCAGCTCTAGCGCCGCACGCTGACGCACTCCTTCAGCCTCGCCATCGCCCCAGACGTGGGCGGGGAGAATGCACTGATGACGTTCATCGATCAGATCACAAACCGCCTGACCGACAAGGTGAGCCGAGATGGCATAGCAAGCTAGGTCGTGCTTTTTCAGCAATTCCCAACGCCCCTCGATGTAGCCCGGCTGAGTAAGGGCGGCCTGAACGTCGAAATGATCGCCCCAGCAAGCGAGCTCGACACCGTCGTAGCCCATTTGTTTGACGCGTGGAAGAAGCTCTGCAAGCGGGATATCAGCCCACTGCCCAGTGAATAAGGTAACTGCTCTAGCCATAAGTATGAAGAAGTGTCATCACTGTGAACGACAAATCCGCCCATGACTACCGAAAACTATGCCATGAGCAAGGTTTGCCGAGAGCCTACCTCAAAAGCTCCTCATATTCTCTCAAAATTTCTTGCCGGGAACGATTCAAAAATGCTAGACGCATGAAAACAATTTCTATCCTTTAATAAAGCATTTAGCATTAGCTTGATGCAGACTCTTCTTGGCACTTAATCAAAATAAGTATCAGCAGTTAAACCATAACAGTCTACTAGCGATTCGTCTGCCCCATTTAACAGTAGGAATTGATATATTTCTTCGTGATTTCCGATAGCCGCACAATGCAAAGGGGTAAATAAAAATTCACCATGAGCATTTATTTGCGCGCCATTTTGAAGTAAATAATTCACTTCACTTATAAAACCCCTTGAAGATGCGACATGAAGCAGTGTGTCGCCACGCGCTGATTTTGCCAACGCAAAACTGTCAGGTAAATTATCAAAAATGATCTGGTATCCTGTTCTGCCAATTTCTATTAACTGATCGATATTGATATTCGAAATCATATCATTAATTTTCACAATAAAAATCTACATGCAAGCACTTCTCCTTGAGTTCTAAATAGCAAATACAACCTTGAAGAAATAGCAATCTGTATCAATTTGAAACACTCCAAAGAGAAGGGGTTTTTACAGCCCTTACCTTTTGATGCTCAAAACACTACAGATTATCTGGCCCGCCAAGACGAAGCAACAATAGACCGTTCGACACAGAACAAAGTTACACCATTCCACACGTGAAGCAACAAGGAAAATCTTACCCTGCCGTTTCAAAGTCCATCGGGATAAGCAAATCCATGGTAAGTCGTGAACTTGGCGGTAACGCGTTGCCCGGCCGCAACTTCAGAACCGCATTTGCCATCACCTATACAGTATTCCGCAAACTCTTAAAAAATCGCCGATATACCATGACACCCTAGCCATCGCAGCACTGGAGCAAGGACTCGAAACACGTCTCCTATCCAGCTCAGTCACAACCTAGGGATAGACGGCCCGGACCCCAGCAAGGTGTCATCAACTTGGCCACGCTCGCTATTTCTCAGTAGTATTTTGAACTATTCCGATCGATTCTAACTATTCCCATTTCCTGTCCAGTTCTTGAGGGGACGCTGCACAACGACCCTGAACAGACTCTTTTTTGAGGTTCCCCCTGGCGTCATTCTATTTGGCGCAATGCGCATAAGAAACTTGACCACAGGGAAAAAAGTATTACTGTCATGTTATGAAATCACACATCAGTGCTACGATTGACGAAAAGATTCTAGAAGACTTGAATCGCTTCGGCACGGAAGAGAGACGCTCACGCAGTCAGATCATCGAAATGGCACTGGAGGAACAGGGGCGTTTTGCCGGGAATTTCAGCAGAGAAGACACGTATGAACGTTAAGAAATTATCTGGTCGCATACTGATCGACACCAACGTGCTGATTTACGCCACTCTCGCTGCGGATGCCCGACATGAACAAGCGCAAAAGGTCTTATCACTCCGTCATCAAAGTGGCATTGAAATGTTTGTCTCAGTGCAAAATCTGGCAGAAATGTATCCCAATCTCACTGGCCCTAAAAATCAACCACCAGACAGCCCAAGCTTAGCTCGGGAAAAAATTTTTTCCCTCTCTCGCCTTCGGGGTATCACCGTGCTGCCACTAACCATGGAATGTGTGCAAAACGCACTCGACCTCTGCGTCAGCGGCAACATCACGCGCCAGAACTACTTCGATCGACAACTAGCAGCGCTCATGCTTCGCGAGAAAATTCCTACCATTGTCACAGAAAATGTGAAGGACTTTGCTGACATCAAGGGCATCAAAGCAATCAATCCATTTTCCTGATCAGAACTCTCTCATCGCACGAAGATACCGGCACCATCCCGCGTATCGCCGAAGTGAGAAACATTTCTTCCGCTCTGGCAAATTGCTCACGGGTGATCAGCGATTCGTGGATGCTAGCATCGCGTTCCAGAATCAACTCTCGCATTACCCCGGGCAGACAGCCCGAAGCGAGAGAAGGCGTGTGCCATACACCATCGATCTTCACAAAAACATTCGCCGTGCAGGCCTCGCATAGTTCATCGCGAGTATTGAAAAAAATCCCCTCCT
>RDYF01000019.1 GCA_004293285.1 Verrucomicrobiota bacterium
GACATCGTCGCCGCCTCGGTGCTTTCGGGCAACCGCAACTTTGAAGCTCGCGTTCATCAATCGATCAAAGCGAACTTCCTGATGTCGCCGCCTCTGGTTGTCGCTTATGCGATTGCGGGCACGGTCGATATTGATTTGACCAAAGACGCGCTCGGCACTTCTGCCGATGGCAAGCCAGTCTATCTCGCCGACATTTGGCCGACCTCCGCCGAGGTGGAAGCGGCGATGAATGCCTCGCTGAAGCCTGATGTGTTTCAACGCCTCTATACCGGTTTCTCCGACCAGAATCCGAAATGGAATAGCATCAAGTCATCGACCGGAAATGTTTATGAATGGGATCGTCAATCGACCTACATCCAAGAGCCGCCCTTTTTCGATGGCTTCACGCCGACTCCGCGCGATATCGAAGAGATCATTGACGCGAAACCGCTCGGCATCTTTGGTGACAGCGTGACCACCGACCACATTTCGCCTGCGGGTGCGATCAAGAAAGACAGCCCTGGTGGCCGTTATCTGGTCGAAAATGGCGTCGACTTTGCCGACTTCAACTCCTACGGCTCACGTCGTGGCAACGACCGCATCATGACCCGCGGCACCTTTGCCAACGTTCGCATCAAGAACCTGATGGTTCCTGGTGTGGAAGGTGGTGTGACGAAGCTGGGTGAAGAAACCGTTGCCATTTACGATGCTGCCGTCGCTCACGCGAAAAATGGCACACCCTTGGTGGTCTTGGGCGGCGAGGATTACGGCATGGGCTCCAGCCGCGACTGGGCAGCTAAGGGCACGAACCTGCTTGGCGTCAAGGCGGTGATCACCAAGTCGTTCGAGCGCATTCACCGCAGCAACCTTGTCGGCATGGGTGTGTTGCCTTGCAACTTCGTCAACAAAGAGGACTACGACAAAGTGGCAGTAGCTTCGAGATTCCCGTGGTCGTTCGCCTCGACACCCCTGTGGAGATCGACTACTACCGCGCTGGTGGCATTCTGCCCTACGTGTTGGGTCAGATCATTGCGTGACTGTGGCGGCGGAATTCTTCCGCCATGCCCATTCTTCTCATACGCCCGAGCGATCGGGCGTATTTTCTTTCCCATCATGAACCAATCCTTTCAGTATCATCGACTCGTCCTCGGCTACCATGGATGTGATCAATCCGTGGCGGATCGTGTGTTGGCGGGGGAGGACATGCTCAAGAAAAGTGAGAAGCACTACGATTGGCTTGGCAGTGGCATTTACTTTTGGGAACATGGACCTGAGCGAGTCATGGATTGGGCCATCGAACAAAAAAAGCGCGGGAAAATCAAATTTCCTGCGGTGGTAGGAGCGGTGATTCATTTAGGAAATTGCTTTGATTTCATGGACGTTCGCTATACCCGGATTTTGAAAGAAGCATTCCCAACCTTCAAAAAACACTGTGAAAGAAGGGGCTCGGAACTTCCAGTCAATGAAGCAACACATGATCAAGACAACGATTTACTGCTGCGGAAATTGGATTGTTCCATGATTAACTGGCTTTGCGACATCATGCAAAATGACCAATCAAAACCATTCGACTCAGTTCGCGGTATGTTCCAAGAATCTGATGCTTCGTTTCCTGGGTCTTCGATCCGTCTAAAATCGCATATCCAGTTGGCCATTCGAAATCCTGCTTGCATTCTTGGATATTTCAGGCCATCATAAACGCGTGAAGGTTAAACTCAAACAGACACAAAATAAGTTTGATCAAACCGATATTTCGGCTGTTTGGGCACGTACCAAAAAACGTTTGGAGCGGATGACTAGCGACGAAATTCAAGAAACGTTAGTTAGTGCCGGTATCTTCACCAAAAAAGGCAATCCCACCAAGCCTTACCGCGGCGTTTTCGTCAAAGCCAAGGCCTCATTTGCGTCGAACGCAAAGTGATTTCTCTGTAAAGTCTGACGCACAGAAGTAGCATTCACATTGCTATTGATGGATCGGCGTGATGTTTCAATGATTGAAGAGAAACTCCTTCGAGTTAAGAATCGCCCAGAAGATGTCGTGCAGCGTTTCTCGGATCTCGGCGTTATTTTTGGCACTAGCAAGGAAAGTTTCCAGTCGCTGCATCTCACCCGCAGTGGGTGGTCGGCATAGAGCGCGGAGGTAAAGATGCTCGATGATCGCACGCGGCTCGGTCTTTTGCTGCAAGAGGGGGCCGATGACCTTGTCTTGGCGGATGCGCTGATTGGTGTTGTCGCCATTAAGCATGTGCAAGGCTTGCGATAGATTGGGCTCCAGCTTGACTTCACAAGAACAAACCGTCGCGCGAGTGGCTCGACCGAAAGTCGATAGGAAATACGTGGAGGTATTGCCATCGGCAATCTGCACCGCGCGGGCGCCGAGCGGAAGACCTTTGAACTTGTTCGGCGTGGCAGTGACTTGGGAAATGGAATCGAGCAGCACCTCGGCGCGAATCCGTCGAATCAGGGCGTGGGAAAAATTGCGATCATCCGTGGCATTGGTTTCGTTCGTGCGCGAGGAAAGCTGATAGGTGCGCGAGGTGCAGATGTCGCGGACGATTTTTTTCAGATCAAACTGATAGCTGACAAAGTGCTTGGTGAGTGCATCGAGCAACTCGGGATTCGATGCCGGATTGGAAATGCGCATGTCATCGACCGGATTGACGATGCCAATGCCGAAAAAGTGTGACCAAGTGATGTTAACGAAGTTCTTGGCAAACCAAGGATTGTCGGGTGATGCCAGCCACTGAGCGACGGCTTGTCGGCGTGTTTGTTGTTTCAAATCAGGAGCGGGACCGCCGAGAAACTTTGGTGGCACGGGTTTTTTCGTCAGCAAATGAGGCACCTCGCCCTGGCCATCGAAGATGATGCGCTCACGGGGATCTTCGGCATTTTTGCGTTTTACTTGGGCGAAGAAAGAAGCGAAGCCGTAGTAGTCCTCCATGGTCCAGCGATCGAAGGGATGATTGTGGCATTGCGCGCATTGAATGCGAGTGCCCATGAAAACTTGCGCGATGTTTTCCGTGAGCTTGAGCACGTCTTGTTCGATCTGGAAAAAGTTCGTTGCTGGGGTCGAAAACGTGCCGCCTTGAGCACTGAGCAATTCCTCGACGATGTGATGAAACGGCGTGTTTGTGGAAATGCGTTCGCGCAGCCAGTTGTAGTAGTTCAAAGCCGCTTTGTAGCTGACCTGCTTCGGGCCATCATTGAAGGTGCGGATTTGCAGAAGTTCGGCCCACTTCATGGTCCACATCTCGACGAATTCTTTGCGTTGGATTAAGGCGTCGATCAGAAGTTCGCGCTTGTTCGGTCGGGTATCGGCTAAAAACGCCGCGCGTTCTTCGATCGTGGGTAGTCCGCCGACGAGGTCGAGATGCACGCGGCGCAGGAACTCGATGTCGCCACAGAGCTCCGATGGCACGATGCGGAGCTTTTCCAGTTTTGCAAAAACGGCATCGTCGATGTAATTATGGCGCGGCACCTGTGGAACCGTGTAGTCGCTTTTTTCCGGAATGACCATGGCGTGCGAGCCCTCGGTGAAGGTGTGAAAGCGAGCGAGCAAAAACGCCTCACCACGATGATGCGACGTCGCGAGGCCGCGGCGGTAGTCGATGGCCACCGAGTGATCATTCGAGCTCGAAAACGACGAAAGCGAAGTGACATCGCGATCCGTGCCATCGGAATACGCGGCTCGCACGGTGAGCGGCAGACGCAGGTTTTCGCCCTTGAGAACCATCTGCGGCGGCTCGACCGTGATGCCGACAGGGTGGGGGATTTTGGCCTCGTCATCGATGGTTGCTCCTTGTCGAATCCATTCGAGCAAAATTTGGTGAGCGCTGCTGCCTTTGTCAAAAAGCTTGCCGCCTGTATGCGGGACATCGCCAACGGCTTTGGTGATCAAGAGCGAGTGCTCGGGCAGCGCGAGGTTGAGCCTGCGTCCTGGCAATTGCTGGGTGATGCGGAAATGATCGCCGTGTGGGTCGAAGCCATACAAGGACAATTGAAAGCCGTCTTTGCCGCTGGCGGCACCATGGCAAGAACCGGCATTGCAACCAGCGGATGTGAGCACGGGCATGACATCGAGCTGGAAAGAAATCGCACGAGCTTGTTCGGCTTGTTTCACCGAAATGGGAATTTTTTGCTGCAAACCACGGTAGTCGATCACGAGCTCAGTTTGGCCGTCTTTCAGCGGCGTGAGCAGATTTTGCTTTAGTGCTGCGATCGTTGGATCGGCGAGCGATAGCTTCACTTGATGAGTGACGTCGCGCATCGCGGCATCGGCAAAATGGGCAATCACCACCACGCGATGAAAGTCGCTTTTGGTTTCCAGAGAGATCGACTTGGGAAATGCCTCAATGCGCTGAATCGAAGGGTCGACAGCGGCATCGTAGCGCGGCATGGCTTTGGGGTCGGCAGGTTGTAGCACGACCCCTTCGGGCCATGGCGCACCGGCGGTAATCCATGCTGCCAAGCGCTGCGCTTCTTCGGCACTCAAGGGCTTGCCGTGCTTGGTCGGCGGCATGATTTCATCGTCATCCGGTTCCAACTGCACGCGGCGCAATAATTCCGATTTCTCCGGATGCTCGAGGTCGATGCTCGCGCCGCTATCGCCGCCCCGCAGCAGGCTATCGCGCGTGCTCATGTCGAGCTGCCCCTTGGTTTTTTCCGGAAAATGGCAACTGAGGCATTGGCTCTCGAGCAGCTCGCGTGGCAGTTCTTGGGTCCATGCGATGCCAGCTCCGCAGTAGGTCATACTGAGCCAAGCAAGAAATCGTATGGGCGCGCTTTTCATCAAAAAATCGTTACGGGGGTGTGCTGGCATTTCTTTCGAAAAAAGAAATCTCTCATTGGCTGAGCAAAACGCCGATTTTTCACTTGCTAATCAAATAGTTCAAATGAACAGTATTCGCCATGCAGCGCACCGTTTGTTTTGTCGATTTTAATAGCTATTTTGCCGCCGTAGAGCAGCATGCCAATCCTGCTTTGCGCGGCAAGCCGGTAGCGGTGATTGCGACCATGACCGATGCCACTTGCTGCATAGCGGCGAGTCGTGAGGCCAAGCGTTTTGGCATCAAAACAGGCACGCCGGTGAGCGAGGCGCGTGGTCGCTGTCCTGGGACGATTTTTGTGTTAAGCGATGCCGTGAAATACATGGACTACCACCGTCGACTGGTGGCGTTGTTGGAAGAGGAGATTCCCGTCGAAAAAGTCTGCTCCATCGATGAACTGTATGGTGTTTTCACAGGACCTTATGCCGAAAAAGACAAAGTGTGGTCGATCGCCTTGCAGGTTAAGCGGCGCTTGGCACAAGAATTTGGAGGCCCCTTGACCTGCTCCATCGGTCTGGCGCCCACGGTATTTTTGGCAAAAACAGCAAGCGATATGCGCAAGCCCGATGGCTTGATGTGGCTCGATGCCCAGCAGCCGGGTCCGGAATTTTTTGCGTTGGAGCTCCGAGATCTCTGTGGGATTGGCGAAAACATGCACGAGCGCTTGAAGCGACGGGGGATTCGCACGGTGCGTCAGTTGTGGCAAGCGACGCCGCAGCAATTGCGAGCGGTGTGGGGCGGGATCGAGGGCGAACGATTTTGGCAAGCCTTGCATGGGATCGAGCCCGTGCGTCCGCCGGTGACGACGCGACAAATCGGGCATTCGAAAATTTTGCATCCCGAACTACGGCACGAAGAGGGTGCGCGGGCGATGTTGGATCGATTGGTCTACAAAGCGGCCCTGCGCTTGCGCCGCGAAGGATACGAATGCGGAGAAATGCAGTCTGCATCAAAGCGCGGCGGGATTACGAGCAGCCGACCTGGCGAGTGATGGCGCGATTTCCTTCCACGCAAGAAATTCGTCCATTGCTCGAAGTGTGGCGTGCGCTGTGGCAGGAGCGTCCGCGTCCTCTGAGTCATCCCTTTGCTGTCGCGGTCGAGCTCACTCGCTTGCTTCCGCACAGTGATCCGCGCTTGCCCTTGTTTGCTCCGAGTCCGCGCGATGAAGCGCTCAGTCATTTGCTTGATCAAGTCGCCAAACGCCACGGTTCCAAGGCTTTGTGGTTTCATCGCCTTTCAGGCCTTGCCCGATGTCTAGAAGCTTGCAGAGGGGGTGGAGCGATCGATGTCAAGCGATTCCATAACGAAAAAGCGGATTTCTTTGCCATACGAGAAAACACAGAAAAATCTTTCGTTGATGTGAAATTTTCCTTGTGAAATTTTTCACAAGCTGCAAGTTTCGCGCACCGCAACTCGCCATGGCCAATATTTTTCCTCGCTGGACTAACCTGTTACCGCCGTTGGTGTCGTGGCCGCTTTCACGGTGTATGCCACTCCTAAAGCGACTGACGTCGGCTACATGCCTTCGCAGCCGATTCCTTTTTCGCACAAAATTCACGTCGATCAGCTCGGTCTCGATTGCCGTTATTGTCACTCATTTGTCGATCAATCGGATCACTCGAATTTGCCATCGGCGAATACTTGCTGGAACTGTCACCAGCACGTGAAGCGTGATAGCCCCAAATTGGAGCCGCTGCATCGTGCGATGGATCCGAATCATCCTTTATATGACGGCAAACCGATTGAGTGGGTGAAGATTCACAAGGCGCCCGACTACGTGAAATTTAGCCACAGCGCTCACGTCAACCGCGGTGTTTCGTGTGTGAGCTGCCACGGTCAAGTCGATCAAATGGAAGTCGTCTATCACGCCAAGCCGCATTCGATGGGCTTCTGTCTTGATTGCCATCGCAATCCAGAAAACGAAGTGCGTCCTTTGGAAGAGGTTTTCAACTTGAAATACGATCCTGCGGAGTATCTCAAGAAGCATGTGGTGCTCAACGACAAGGGCGACCGCATCACAGATCCGAAAGAGTTCGGCAAGAAATTGACCGATGTGTTCCAACTTCAACCACGCGAGAGCTGCGCTACTTGCCACCATTAATCCTTTCTCACCGAATTTCCTACGACCATGAGCAAACGCATTTGGCAACATCCAGAAATCCCCGCGGAGGAAACCACCGTCTCCTGGCGCAGTGTCGGGCAACTTGAGGGCAGCAACGAATTCCGCCAGTGGCTGGATCGTGAATTCCCTGCAAGCGCCGCTGCCATGAAAGATGAGGCGGACGCTGAAACTTCACGTCGTTCTTTCTTGAAACTGATGGGTGCGTCTTCCGCGCTCGCCGGTTTGAGCATGGTGGCTTGCCGCCGTGCAGAAAAATACACGGTTCCTTACACTCAAGCACCGGAGTGGGTGATTCCTGGCAAGGCTTTGTATTATGCTTCGGCCATGCCGCGTGCCACGGGGGCGACTCCTGTTGTGGTGACAACTTTTGAAGGGCGTCCGACCAAGGTCGCTCCGAATACTCTTCATCCTGATTCCGACGGCACCGATGCATTTGTCCAAGCTTCGGTATTGGACATGTACTCGCCATCGCGCTCGCAGAAAGTGTTGCATCACGGCAAAGTGGCTTCGCGTGCTGAGCTGGAGAAAGCTCTTGCGGAAGCAGCAGCTTCGGGCAAATTGGGTTTTGTCTTTGGTGCCGATGAGTCGCCGACCCGTACACGCCTGAGCAAAGAGCTTGCGGCGAAGTATGCTGGAGCGAAGTTTTACTCCTACGAAGCGCTGGCTCCTGCGGCAACTGCTGTGCGCACGGTGGCCGATTTTGCCAAAGCCGATCGCATCATTGCCTTTGATTGCGACTTTGCTTCGCTCGACCTCCAAGGTCCTGTGACACCGTTTTTCGATCGCCGTAAGCCCGAGGGCAAGGGTTATAAAGGCAAGCGCGATGTCAATGCGATGAACCGTCTGTATGCGGTAGAGAGCATTTTCAGCCTGACCGGCGGTATGGCCGACCACCGTCTGCGTGTCGAGCCAAGCAAAGTTTTTGCCGTTGCTGCCGCTGTGGCTCGCAAACTGAACGTTTCTCATCCTTTGGTGGCTTCGGCTCCTGCGGTGAGCGATGAGAAAACTCAAGCATGGGTCGATGCGGCAGCGGAAGACTTGTTGGCATCGAAAGGCAAATCTCTCGCTTTGGCGGGATCGCGCACCGCACCTGCCTTGAAAGCAGTAGTGCAGGCCATCAATGAAACATTGGCGGCCATTGGTTCGACCTTGCACGTGCTGCAATCGGACAACGCCGGTTTTGGCACGTTGGCCGACTTGAAAGCCGATCTCGACTCTGCGGCAGTGGAGTATGTTTTCTTGCTCACTCCCGCGAATCCCGCGTTCGATGCACCGGCTGATCTCGACTTCGTGACTTCGCTTCACAAGGCGAAAGCCAGCTTTCACTTGGGCTTGCGCACCGACGCCACAGCGCATGCTGCGACTTGGCACATTCCTGCCGCTCACTACTTGGAAAGCTGGTCGGACGCTCGCTCGGCGAAGGGTCTTCATACTCTGATTCAGCCGATGATCCTACCACTCTACGACGAATGCGTTTCGGAGTTGGAACTGCTGTCTGCTTTGCTAGAAGGCAAGTTGACGACCGGTGAAGAATCCTCCGCTTTTGCTGCCGTTCGCAAGACTTTCGGTGGTGACAATGCGGCATGGAAAAAAGCCCTGCGCGAAGGTTTTGTGACTTCGGCTACATCCGCGAAAGGCACTCTTGCCGAGGTTAAAGCTGATGCTGTTTCTTATCAGCAGGCCAGCGTGGAGAGTCTTGATGTGATTTTTGCGACAGACGGTTCGATTTTTGACGGTCGCTGGATCGACAATGCATGGCTGCAAGAATCTCCCGATCCGATTTCGAAATTGACTTGGGACAATGCCGCTTTGGTGGCACCAAAAACCGCAAAGGCTCTGGGCATTTACGATCAAGTGATCGCCCTCGAAGATCCTCGCGCCGCAAGTCCAGTCGATGGCGAAGCGGGCAATCGTCGCGCTCCGATCATCAAAGTTTCGTTGGCAGGCAAGGAAATTGAAATTCCCGTATTGATCGCCTTTGGTCTTGCAGAAAACACCATCGTCCTCCCTGTGGGCTACGGTCAAGGTTACGATGCCGAGGATGAACTGAATCGCGGTCCGCTCAACGCGACACACGTCGGCTTGGTTGGCGTCAATCGCGGTGTGAATGTTTTCCCGCTGCGCACGGCGGCGACGAGCTATTTGGCACAAGGCGCCAAGGTGGCCCTCACCGACAAGCGTTATTCGGTCGCACTCACTCAAGAGCACCACGCCATGTATGGTCGTGCGCTGGCTCGTGAGATTTCTACTTTGAAAGGGGACAAGGGTAGCTTTGACAAGCAATACGATGGTGTTGCGAAGCAGGGCAATGATTCCCACGCTCCTGAAAACATTTCTCTCTACAAACAGGAGGGCAGCTCCACCTGGGATCCCGATAAGAATGGCAATGCCAAGCCCAACCTGAGTGACGAGTTGCATCAGTGGGCGATGAACATCGATCTCTCTTCCTGCATGGGTTGCAATGCGTGTTTGGTCGCATGCCAAGCAGAAAACAACATTCCTGTGGTCGGCAAAGAGCAAGTGGCGAAAGGACGTGCGATGCACTGGATTCGCATGGACCGCTACTTTGCGCAGAACCCTTCGACGCCGATAGCCCAGCGATGGTGCCACAGCCTGTGGCTTGTGTGCAGTGCGAAAGCGCTCCTTGCGAAACCGTTTGCCCAGTCAATGCAACGGTTCACACCGAAGACGGTCTCAACGCGATGGCCTACAACCGATGCATTGGAACTCGCTATTGCGCGAACAACTGCCCCTACAAGGCTCGTCGTTTCAACTATTTCGACTACAACAAGCGCAATCCGCTGGTGGCTCACAACCTTTACAAAGGACCTGCTGGTGTCAAACAAGTGGGCGAGGCTCCGCACCTTCAGCGCAACCCGAACGTCACGGTGCGTATGCGCGGTGTGATGGAAAAATGCACCTATTGCGTGCAGCGTCTGAAAGACGCGAAGATCCGTCAGAAGCGCGGTCAGAAGCAAGATGTGTTGCTGTCCGGCAAAACTTCGCCCGAAGTTCCTGTTTCGGCATCGACTCTGCGCATTCCCGTTGACAGCGTCAAGGTGGCTTGCCAAGAGGCCTGTCCTGCCGACGCCATCAGCTTTGGTAACCTCAAGGACGAGCAATCTGCGACCGTGGTTCGTGCTCGTGAATTGGCTCGAAGCTACGAACTTCTTCATTACATCGGCACGATTCCACGCACGCTCTACATGGCGCGCGTCAAGAATCCGAATGCCAAGATGCCTGATGCGAAGTTCGTCGGCACCGCTACGATCCACATGGCATAAATCAATTTTTTCATCTTACCTCATTTCGTATTATGGCACACGCTAGCACTACCGCTCACGAACCACGTAAGGGTCCCAAGCTTCCGGTCTTGGAACGCGAGCATCGAACGCATCTGTGGGATTGTCGAAAACAAGCAACCGCTGTTGTGGTGGATTTTGTTCATTCCGAGCACCCTCATCGCTTTGCTTGGTGTGGGTGGTGGATTGAGTTTGTTGGTGTCGACTGGTGTCGGCGTCTGGGGAATGACCAATACCGTGTTTTGGGGATGGGACATCACCAACTTCGTCTTCTGGATCGGTATCGGTCACGCAGGCACGTTGATTTCGGCGATTTTGTTCCTCACTCGCCAAAACTGGCGGACCTCGATCAACCGTGCGGCGGAGGCGATGACCATTTTTGCGGTGTGCTGCGCCGGCATTTTCCCTGCCTTCCACGTTGGTCGTGTGTGGATGGCTTGGTTCTTGGCGCCGATTCCGAATGCGAATGCCATCTGGCAAAACTTCAAGTCGCCCCTGCTGTGGGACGTGTTCGCGGTGTCGACGTATTTCACCGTTTCGCTGATCTTCTGGTTCCTCGGCATGGTTCCTGACCTTGCTACGATTCGCGACCGTGCCAAGCCTGGTCTGCGCAAAATGCTTTACGGCATTTTTGCTCTCGGTTGGCGCGGAGGCAACCGTCAGTGGAGTCACTACGAAATGGCTTACCTGTTGCTGGCGGCTCTTTCGACTCCTCTGGTTCTTTCGGTTCACTCAGTCGTTTCGTTCGACTTCGCGACTTCGGTGGTTCCTGGATGGCACACGACCATTTTCCCACCTTACTTCGTTGCGGGTGCGGTCTTCGGTGGTTTCGCGATGGTGTTGACCATTATGATTCCTGCTCGTGCCATTTATGGCCTGCATGACATGATCACGATGAAGCACATCGAGAACATGGCCAAGATCATTTTGTTAACTGGCACGATCGTGGGTTACGCTTACTTGATGGAGTTGTTCGTCGCCTTCTACTCGGGAGCGATCTATGAAATGGAAGCATTCAAGTATCGGATCACTGGTCCTTACTGGTGGGCATACTTGGCGATGATGTCCTGCAACGTGATTTCTCCTCAGGTCTTCTGGTTCAAGAAGTGCCGAGAAAACCTCTGGGTGATCATGGCGGTATCGATGGCGGTGAATGTCGGCATGTGGTTCGAGCGTTTTGTCATCATTGTTACTACATTGGCTCGCATGTGGCTCCCAGGTGATTGGAAATACTACACTGCTAGTCCCTTCGAGATCATTCTTTTCGTCGGCACCATTGGCATGTTCTTGATGCTGTTCCTGCTCTTCTTGAAGTTCCTTCCTTGCATCAACATTGCCGAAGTGAAGTGGACCTTGCGGGAGTCTGATCCGCATTTCGATGACTTGAACGATCATCCTGATGACGGCACAGTCAAGATTCCAGCTTACCAAGCGGAGCTTCCTGAAACCACGGACAAGGGCACAACGGTCTGAATCGCAAAAAATTTGAATCGCTGATAACATGAGCACAACACGGAAAAAAGTTTACGGATACTTGGCGGAGTTCAAGAGCGCTTCGGCTCTTTACAAAGCAGCCGAGAAAGTTCGCGATGCAGGATTTACCAAATGGGATTGCTATTCTTCCTACCCCATTCACGGCTTGGATAAGGCCATGGGTCTGAAGCGTTCGATTCTTCCTTACTTGGTCTTCTTCGGTGGCATGACCGGAACGATCACCGCATTTTTGCTGGCTTACACTACCCAAGTGGTGATTTATCCCACCGTGGTGCAAGCTAAGCCTACTAACTTTTTCACCTTGCCAGCCTTTTTCCCGATCATGTTCGAATTGACGATTTTGTTTTCGGGCTTCACAACGCTGTTCGGTCTATTGGGCTTGATGAAACTTCCTCGCTACAACCATCCTCTGTTTGCGAGCAAGCAGTTCGAGCGTGCCACGGACGATGGGTTTTTCATTGCTTTGGAGGCGCGCGATCCCAAATTTTCGGCAACGGGAACCAAAGAGTTTTTGGCGGAGATCGGCGGATCGAGCATTGAATTGATTGAAGAAGAGCCTGCGTAATCCTAGAACCATTTTTTGACATGAAATACTTTTTCCTCATTTACGCCATCGTGGCTGTTTCGGTTGTGGGCATTTTTAAGTATCGTGGTCACTTCTTCGAACAACCACCGATTCAACTTTTGCCTGACATGGACGATCAGGATGTGCTCAAGGCGCAAAAACAAAGCGACTTCTTTGCTGATGGTCAAGGCGCACGTAAGCCCGTAGCGGAGACGGCACCGCGTGGTTTCCGCGCTGATGGTCAAACCCAATTGGGTGGCATTCCTGAGTCGGAATTTTCCGGAGCCACTGGATACTACTACACTGGTCACTACGGCGATTTTTATGGCACTGGAATGCCTGACGAATTGCAATTGACCGAGCAGAACTCGATCGAATTGTTGAAGCGAGGTGAAGAGCGTTTCAATGTGTATTGCTCTGTTTGCCACGGCAAATCGGGCGACGGTGCCGGCATTACTGGACTCTACGGTGTTCCAGGTATTGCCAACTTGATGTCGGGTCCTTACGCTCCGCAAAGCTATCCCGATGGTCGCCTCTTTGAAGTGATTAGCAAAGGCAAAGGTCAGATGTCGGGTTATGCCTACAACATTCCTGTCCGCGATCGCTGGGCCATCATTGCCTACATTCGCGCCATGCAAGTTGCCCGCAGCGCTCCTTACGATGTTGTCAAGGATGCCTATGAAGCAGGCAAGAAACTACAAGACGAAGCTGCAAAAGCTCCTTAACTCTTAACTCTTTCCCTATAGAACGATGGCACACCACGTCACATCCCACGATATCCCTGTCAATGGCGAGCATTTGGATTCGTCCAAGATCAGCAAACTCAAAACGATTTCCCTTGCGGTGATGGTTTTGGGGGGCTTGCTCAGCATTTACTTGTTGTTTTTGGCGCCGAAGTCCCAGCAGGGTAGCTATGCCTATTCTTGGGTTTTCGCCTTGTTTTACTTCTTCACCCTCGCACTGGGTGGTTGTTTTTGGACGCTACTGCACAATGTTTCCAACAGCGGTTGGGGCACCAGTGTGCGTCGTGTGATGGAAAATCTGGGTTCGGTTTTTCCTTGGCTGAGCATTTTTGCGATTCCTTTGCTTTGCCCCAACGTGCAACACTACTTGTTTGAGTGGATGAACACTCATCGCAAAGTGGGAGGCGACATTTCTCTGATGACCTTGACCACCGAGTGGTTGGCCGGCTCTTGGAATTGGGTGCTGAATGGTTTCCGATATCTGTTCACCGGTGAGACCGTGCCGATGGCATCGACCATGGCCGAGCGTCTCCATCATGCCGATCATTTGCTTTTCAACAAGCACTGGTTCATGAATTTGCCTTTCTGGTATTTCCGCACGGTGATGTTCTTTGCTGCACTCGGCTATGTGATCTATCGTTTGCGTAAGCTTTCGACGGCACAGGATACCGACCCAAATCCTGGCACGGTTCACTTGTTCAAAGCTCGTCGACGCGCTGCTGCTTTCTTGCCGATTTTGGCGTTGACGGTGACCTTTGCTGCGTTCGACTGGTTGAAAGGCCTGGACTACACTTGGTTCTCGACAATGTATGGCGTTTACATCTTTGCTGGTTGCGCGATCAACTCGATGGCGGTCATCATCATCACCGTGTTCTTGCTGCGTCGTGCTGGTTACCTCAAGCACGTGGTCAGCGCTGAGCACTTCCACATCATGGGCAAATTGCTCTTTGCATTCACGGTGTTTTGGGCTTACGTCACATTTTCCCAGTTTTTCTTGATCTGGTATGCCAACATCACGGAGGAAACGAAGTATTTCCTGATCCGTAATACGGAAGGTTGGAACACTGCCAGCATTGCTTTGGTGATCTTGCACTTTGTGCTTCCTTTTGTAGTTCTGCTGCAACAGTGGCTGAAGAAAAAGCCTTATCTGCTCAGTGCAGTGGCGATTTACATGTTGTTGGTTCATGCGCTGGATCTTTACATTGCTGTGATCCCAGAGCGTGGAATTTCTCTCGGCAACATTGATCACAAGACTTTCGGCAACATCGCTGTGACCATTCCGAATGCTTGGGTTGGCGACGTACTGGCCTTCGTTACCATTGGCGCAGGTTTTGTGTTCTTCTATCTTCGTGCACTGACGCAACACGCTCTTTATCCGCATCGCGACCCACGCATTTTGGAGTCGGCGAATCTTTCCAACTAATCATTTTTTTTCTCATTCCGATCATGGACCCAACTCAAGACAATCCTATCGTTCGTTTCAAAGCGTTTTTTTGGGCGCTCGGCGTATTCGCTTTGTTTGGCATTGCACTAGCCATTGTGGCTTTGGTCAAATCCAAAGAACCGCAAACTCTGGAAGACGTGGTAGCTGGGGCACGATATGAAAATCGTGCAAAAGTGGACGCGAGCCAAGCGGCGAATTTTTCTTACAAAGAAGTGGAGCCTGGCAAATTGGTACAAGTGAAGCCTGCGGATGTTTTCGCCCATGTCGGCAAGCAGCTTGCGACCACCATAGCGGCTGCTGTGGAAAAACCAGAGCAAGTCCTTGCGGGAACAGCGTCCGCCAAGGCGATTGCTGATAAAGCTGCTAGTGCTGCTCCTGTGAAAATCAAAGAAAATGATGCATCGGCCCCCATTGACCCCAAGGTGATGGAAGCAGGAAAGCAAGAGTATGCTTTGTGCTCTGCCTGTCACGGTCCAGAAGGCCAAGGCGTGCCGAATCTCGCTCCGCCGCTTGCTGGTTCGGAGTGGGTTGTAGGTCCAGTTGAAAATCCGATTCGCATCACTTTGCGCGGCCTTGGTGGCCCAATCAAAGTGAAGGGCGTGGATTACAATCTCGCAGCGCCGATGATGGCGGTAGCGCATTTGTCCGACCAGCAGTTGGCTAATGTTTTGACTTATGTGCGCAATTCATTTGGCAACAAAGCCTCGGCGGTCACTCCTGATCAAGTGAAAGCATTCCGTGGCGAAGTGGGTCTTCCTGCTTTGCAAGCGAAGGATCTGAAAGCTCCACAATAATTTTTAACGTAACCTCTCTTTACTCCGATGTCCTCTGTATCTTCTACATCTCCTGAGCAAGACGCCAAGTTGCGTTCGGCCATTGACCTTTCGTTGCGCCATCCTGTGATGTTCTTTTTCACCAGTGGTGCCGTTTGGTTGGCCGTGTCTTTGGTGCTTGGCATCATCGCCGTGGCGAAAATGGTGTCGCCCGAGTTTTTGGACGGTTGCGCTTTCTTGACGCAAGGTCGGGTCTTTGCCGCGCACATTTCAACGCTGATCTATGGTTGGGGTTGTCAGGCGGCTTTCGGCGTTTTGATTTGGCTGGTAGCTCGTTTGACCCGCTCGGAAAATCGCGCATCGGGCATTGTTCTCGCTGCTGGTCATGCGTGGAATTTGGTAATTGGTCTCGGCACGATTGCCATTTTGCTGGGCTATGGTTCTGGCGTTCCATGGATGGAATTCCCCACCATGTCCTGGCCAGCGATGTTGTTGGCTTATGCTTTGATTGCCGTTTGGACGATGATTCAGTTCCGCGTTCGCGCTGCCGGTGAAGTTTTCGTCGCACAGTGGTATGCCATTGCCGCACTGATCTGGTTTCCTTGGGTTTTGATCACTGCTTTTGTGCTGATTTTCCTCGTCGGCGGTAATCCGCTCATGTCAGCTGGCGTCGCCGCATGGTTTCGCTCGGGACTGACCTATCTGTTCTTCTTACCTTCTGCTGCTGCTGCTGCCTTTTACTTGGCACCGAAAATTACCGGTCGCCCAGTCCATAGTTACTCGCTCTCGTTGATTGGCTTCTGGACGCTCGCTCTAGTTGCCCCTTGGGCAGGCATGCAGAAGCTATCGGGTGCCCCCATTCCTTTCTTCTTGCCTTATCTTGGTGCTGCTGCGGCGGTATTGATTGGGGTTCCTACCGCTGCGATTGCGGTCAGCACCTTGCGCACGATGATTTCTGCCCCAGAAAAGTTTGCTTACAGTCCAGCTCTGCGATTCACCGCAGCGGGTGTGGTGTGCATGCTCTTGCTTGGTGTCGCTTCGGTTTTCACCAACCTGCCGAACTCGACTCTGCCTCTTGCGCAGTTCAGTATCACTTCGTATGGTATGGACATTCTTGCTCTCTACGGATGCTTTAGTTTTGTGATGTTCGGTGCGATTTACTTCATCGTTCCTCGGGTCACACGACGCGAGTGGCTGTCGAAGCGCTTCATCAAATGGCACTTCTTGTTCTCGATGTATGGCGTGATCACGGTTGCGGTTTTGGCAGTGCTTGGTGGCTTGCTTCACGGTCAAGGTCAAGAAGACTTCAAATTCCCATGGGAAAATGCTGTGGCCCGTGCTTATCCTTATTTGATCGCGACTCTCATTGCTTGGTGCTTTGTATTGATCTCGAATTTGTTTTTCTGCGTCCATCTGCTCTTTATGTGGATGCGTTTGGGTCGTCGTTCCTCACATCCGACGCTGTTGGGTCATCCTCATTCCGATAACCCTCATGGTCCTGAGGGGGATATCGACAACGCTGGTCCAGGAACGGTTGTCGTTCACTAATTTCCGTGTAATCTCTGAATTTTCTCGCTATGACACTTCGTTTTTTCTCTCTGGGTATGACGGCCACTTTCGGGGCAGCATGGCTCTTTGCTGTGGTAATCCCGTTTTTCAAAACTCGTGAACTGCAGCCCGTGCCGTATGTGGAAGCCGTCGATGAAAAGACGGGTGTGTATTTTCCCAAGCGCACGGGTCAGATCGCCAATGGTGCCACCGTTTATGCGCAAAATGGTTGTTACGTCTGCCACACTCAAGTGGTGCGTCCCACCTATGCTGGTAATGACATTCATCGTGATGGTTTTGCGGGATATAAGCAAGATCCTGACCGTGGCGATACTCGCCGTGAATCGAATGCATTCGACTACAAGGACGAAAAGTTTGCTCAAATTGGTTTGATGCGCATTGGTCCAGATTTATCGAACGTGGGCACTCGCTTTACCAAAGAAGCGAATGACCTCAACAAAGCATCGAAAGAGAAACTGGGCGATGCCTGGAATGCTTCAATGCTCATTACACCTGAGTCGCTGATGTATCAGCATTTGTTCAACCCACGTCAGAGTGTGAAAAAGCGTTGGTCGACTTGTCCCTCTGTTGCGTTTCTGTTCCACGAAGCGAAATCAGAGGGTGCTTTGCCCAAGCCAAAGCCCGAAGCTCGTGCTTTGGTGAGCTACCTGATGTCGATGAAGAAAAACGACGCGGTTCCGGCTTCGTTGAATTACGCGCCACCCAAGCCAGCTGACAAATAATTGCCCTTGCGGTTTACTCATCTCTCACTACTTTTTGACATGTCACAAGACTCTTCTTCTCCACAATCGAGCCGTCCTGATCTGGACGAGGTCATCAATGTCACGCAAGCTCACACGCCGGAAGCAACCGCTGCCGCAGCGCGTGAATTTCCCAATCCTGGTGCGGACAAGCAACCCTTGTCGATCGCTACTTTCGCGCTTTGCGCGGTCATGCTGATCATTGGCGGTGCAGTGCTTGGTACGACCAGTGGTTCTTTGTTTGACTATGATATTCAGGTGAAACCGAATTATGTTCGCGGCAAAGCACCTGGTGCTGCCGATGACGAGGCTCTGCCGCCGAAGCCGATCCTCGATCTTTACGTCAAGAAAGGTCAGGCTCTCTACAGTGCCAAGTGCAACGGTTGCCACGGTGCTGATGCCAAGGGCGACGGCGTCAATTACCCTTCCTTGGTTGGTTCGGCTTGGTCGACGGGTCATACCGAGCGCTTTTCTCAGGTGATTTTGAATGGTCTTCAAGGTCCAACCAGTACCGGAAAAGTCTACGGTGCAGGCGTGATGCCCGCTCAAGGTGGTGGCATGAGTGCGCAAGATTTGGCATACCTGATGACCTTCATTCGCAACAGCTTCGGCAATGCGGTGGGCGACGTGGTCACTCCTGAAATGGCGCAAGCGGCGATTGACCTTGCAGCTGCTCGGAAAAATCCTGCGGCTCCTGTTACGGCAGACGAGTTGAAGTCGTTTGAAAAAGATCTCCCTGGGGAGAAAGTCGATCCAGCCACACTGGTTGATCCGATTACTCTGAAGCCCGTTGCGGCGAAGTAGTTGAAGTTTTTCGACCAAGCGGGTCCTATGACGGGATCCGCTTTTTTTTATGAAACGACCATCTTCCGCAAATGCTTCTTCGATTCTTTTGGCGAAATCGATCTTGAGTGATCGTTCGGTGCGTCGCAAATGGCTAGGGAGCTTTGCTTTGATATTGGTGTTGGGTTTTGCCGCTGGAACGAGTGTTTTGTCAGCATGGTTGTCGCATTCGATCTGGCGATTTTTTTTGTATTGGATGGCGCTCCTGGGATGGGCTTTGCTAGTCATCGTGTTTGCTCTCTATGATGCTCTTTGCGCCGTTCGCGAAGAGCGTGAGCGAATGAAGTAAATTTGACTCTGGATCTATCTGCCGATTGGGGTATGATTTCTGCGTGCCGCTACCACCACGCTATCCCTTAATCTTCAATCCCAAGGCCAGAAGCCAGCGGGCCCAGAGGGCTGTGCGTTTCATCATGGACCGAGCGACGCGTTTTGCACTCTATGCGACAAGTTCGTCCGAAGAAGCCTGCGATCTCGCTGCGAAATTTGCTGCGGCAGGGGAGCCGGTCGTTGTTGCTGCGGGCGGGGATGGCACGCTCAATGCGGTGGTGCAAGGGCTTGCAGGTACAGATACGGCTCTCGGGGTGATTCCTACGGGAACCATGAATGTGTTTGCGCGTGAGTTGGGCATTCCGAATGGACATCTTGACTTGGCATTTCAGGTGATTGAGCAAGGTTTCATCCGAGAAATTGATTTGTTTGCTGTGAACGATAGCCCCTTCATGCAAATGGCGGGCCTGGGTTTCGATGCTTCGGTGATTGAAGAAACGACATGGGAAAGTAAAAAAATGTTAGGCCCATTGGCTTATTTGCTCGCAGCGGTCAAAGTGCTTGGAGAAAAGCCGCCGATGATGAGATTGACCACGCAAGACGGGAGAGAAGTATCGGGCGTTGCGGTGCTAGCGGGGAATGGAACGCTGTATGGTGGTCAGTTTCCGTTGTTTCGAAAAGCCGATAATCAAGATGAAATGTTAGATGTGCTTGTGTTTCAAGAGTCTGGTTACCGTTTGGTGCTCGACTCATTGACCAACTTGGTGCGTGGTGGTGTCGATTTGTCCGACTCGGTTGTGCACTTGCAAGCCTCGCATTTTACGGTACGCTGTGAGAGTGATTTCCCCATTCAAGTTGACGGCGAATTATGGGGCAGGGGAGATTGTGCTCAGTTTTTGCCGATGGAACGTCGATTGCGCGTGTTGGCTCCTGAGCATCCTATGGTCAGTCGCTTCAGTGAAGCGATGAAGTCGTGGTGGGGCTGGACAAGAAAGTGGCAAGGGATATCATAAAGCCTATGAATGAGAAGGTCTCGACTTCACGGAAAAAGCGGCGAAGGAGCCTACGCATTCTGGGTCGGTCGCTGATCTTGCTTTTTGTGGTCGGTGCTTGCACGGTTCTGCTGTTGCAATACCAGATCGTCGCACAAGCAAGGGGGAAAACATTCGATGATCCCCAACAGTTGTCTGGTAAGCATGTCGCCTTGGTGTTTGGTTGCGATGATCGATTTCAAAACCGCGAGAATCTTTATTTTAAATACCGAATGGAGGCAGTCGCCGCGCTGTGGCATGCTGGCAAGTTGAAGTTCATCATTGTTTCTGGGGACAATCGCAGTGATTATTACAACGAGCCTCAGAAAATGAAGCGAGCTTTGATGGCGCGTGGAGTTCCTGCGGATCATATTGCATGTGACTTTGCAGGATTAAGAACTTTGGATTCGGTGGTTCGTGCAAAAACCATTTTTGGTCTCCATGAATGTTTAGTGGTTTCGCAACGATTTCAGAACGAGCGTGCGATCAAGATTGGTGAAGTGCACGGCATGGTGGTCCGAGGTTTCAATGCGCGCGATGTGTCGGGCCCAGCTGGTCGGAAGACCAAGTGGCGTGAATTTGCGGCACGCCTCAAAATGTGGCTCGACCTTTATGTCCTTGATACCCAGCCACGCCATGGAGGGGATCCCATTTCCCTGCCCATCTCGGGAGATGCATCGAGCCCTTAAACGTAGTTGGCGGGCGAGGGGATGAATCGCAGCATGATTTCGGTTGGCAGCAAAATCCTCGAAAAAGAGCCGATTTGCTCCTTGCTTTCCGTCCGTTTCTTGTGTAATTCCAATGGTGAATGAACGAACAGGCATTGGATCAAGCGGTGTTGGTGTTGAATCGGAATTGGCAGCCTGTTCAAACCTGTTCGGCCCGCCGCGCGATCCATCTTCTGAGTGTCGGTCATGCTCGAGTCGTTCAGGAAGAAGGAGAGGAAAAATACGAGACACATGATTTTCATTCTTGGTTAAGCTATTCCCAGCGAGCTCCTTCGCCCGTGATGATTCGCTCTGTTCGCGTATCGATTCGCGTGCCAAAAATATTGGTATTGGCATTGTACGACAAAATTCCTGCGAAAGAGATCACTTTTTCACGTCGAAATGTGTTCTGGCGTGATCAATTCACGTGTCAGTATTGCCTCAAGTCCTTTTCGGAATCCGAGCTCAATCTGGATCATGTCATCCCGCGGAAAAAGGGTGGCAAAACCACATGGGACAACATTGTAACCTCCTGTGTGAAGTGCAATTCTCGCAAGGGCAGTCAGTTGCCCCACGAGGTCAATATGCATCCGAAAAATAAGCCCGTAGCGCCGCGTTGGAAGCCTGATTACAGCATCAGAATGCAGGCCTTCGACGTAGCTTGGGAGGATTTTCTTTCGCCTTCAAGAGATCGATTCGGGCTTGCTGGTTGAGTGGGGGCGAAAAGCTTGTGAAAAATTTCACAAAGTTGCCCAAAAACGAATCTTTTCCTTTACAAGCTTGGGCAAGAGGTACACTTTGTCGCAGGCAAATTACGAGCTTGAGGTGATCAAAAGTGCGCTAATACGCAGGGAAAATCGCTGAAATATCAAGGTTTGCTAGGCTTTCTAACCACACTATTTATCCATGAGTGCACACGCAGCGACCGCAGATCATAGTCATCATGACGATCATGGCCATCATCATGAGCCTGGCTTTTTGCAAAAATACGTTTTTTCGACAGATCATAAAACCATCGGCATTCAGTACGGCATCACCGCGATGTTGTTTTTGCTGTTTGGCTTTTATCTGATGATGGTGATGCGTTGGTCGATTGCTTATCCGCACGAGCCTCTTCCAGGCTGGATGAGCTGGGTATTCACTGATACGTGGAAAGCGCGTTGGCTTTCCGATGGAAAAGTCACGGGTGATACCTACAACATGTTTGGGGCGATGCACGGAACCATCATGGTATTCTTGGGTGTGGTTCCTCTCGGTTTTGGTGCTTTTGGCAACTACGTTACCCCGCTGCAAATTGGTGCAGTGGACATGGCTTTCCCGAAGCTCAACATGCTTTCTTACTGGATTTACCTCGTTGGTGGTTTGGTAATGTGTGCTTCGTTTTTCATGGAGTCGGGTGCGGCTAAGTCTGGCTGGACGAACTATTCTCCGCTGGCTGGTTTTGCTGATGGCCAAATTGTCAACCAGTGGTTGGCGGGTCAAACCCAGTGGTTGCTTGGATTGGTCTTGCTGATTACGTCGTCGCTATTGGGCTCGGTAAACTTCATTACTACGATCATCAACTTGCGCGCTCGTGGCATGACCTGGATGCGCTTGCCTTTCTTTGTCTGGGCCATGTTGGTCACGGGCTTCTTGTTGCTCTTGGCGTTCCCTCCTTTGGAAGCCGCAGGGATCATGCAGTTGGCTGATCGTGTTTTCCATTCTTCGTTCTTCATGCCATCAGGCCTATTTACGAAATCGGAAGGTTTGGTTGAGCTTTCCGGCGGTGGTAGCCCACTGTTGTTCCAGCATTTGTTCTGGTTCTTGGGTCACCCCGAAGTGTATGTGTTGCTTTTGCCTGCTATTGCCTGTGTTGCAGAAATCATCCCTGCAAACACACGCCGTCCTCTCTGGGGCTATAAGTCCATGGTTTATGGGGTGATTGTTCTCGGTTTTCTTTCTTTCATTGTCTGGGCTCACCACATGTATCTCACGGGCATGGGTCCGAAGATCTCGACATGGTTCCAGATCACGACCGTTTTGATTTCGGTTCCTTCCGTGATTCTTCTGACTGCTCTGATGATTTCCCTTTGGGGTGGATCCATCCGTTTCACTCCTGCAATGACTTGGGCTTGTGCTTTCATTCCGATGTTTGGCATTGGTGGTCTCACTGGTCTGCCGCTCGCTTTCAACTTGGTTGACTTGCACCTGCACGACACCTACTACGTGATTGGTCACTTCCACTACGTTGTTGCTCCCGGCATTCTGTTTGGTTTGTTTGCTGGTGTGCACCACTGGTATCCTAAGATCACAGGTCGCTACATGAGCAAGACTCTCAATCACATGCACTTCTGGCCTACCTTGATTTGCATGAACTTCCTCTTCTTCCCAATGTTGGTTCAGGGCATGGCTGGTTTCCATCGTCGTTGGTACAATGGTGGAGACGCGTATCTGGCGAAAGCTGCTGATTCTACCAACGTGTTTGGACAAACTGTGGCTCAACACATCGACCTCAACATCACCATGTCATGGGCCGCTTGGATCATGGCGGCATTCCAGATTCCTTTCATCGTCAATGTTTTCCTCTCTCTCTTCGCAGGGAAAAAAGTGGGAAGCGACAATCCTTGGAATGCGACGACTTTGGAGTGGGCGACACCGACTCCTCCGGGACATGGCAACTTCACTTTCGATGTGGCTACCTATCGCGGTCCATACGAATACAGTCAGCCAGGTGCTGAAAAAGATTATTTGCCACAGTGGGAAAAGCCCGCTACCACGGCTCCAGCAGATGCACCAACTCAAGCTCCTGCTGCTCACTAATTCTTGATTCGCTCATCCCACTTACCATCTTTTTTCTCGTTGATTTATGGAAATTCCCTACATCTTTACGCCACGCAAGGACACTGGAATGGTCAATTCCAAGATTGCCATTTGGTTGTTCCTCGCTTCTGAGGTGATGCTATTCGGCGGATTCTTTTCTTCGTATGTCTATCTTCGCCTCGGTGCTGATTATCCATGGCCAGAACGTGCGCTACCCGTTTTGCCGGGATTGATTAACACTTTCGTGCTGATTTTTTCATCGGTGACTGTGGTCTTTGCTTGGGCAGGCTTGAAGCTGCGCAAATGGCGTATGTTCCAAGTGTCGATGGGTATCACCATCGCCTGCGCGGCGGTGTTCATGGTGTTGAAAGCCATTGAATACAACGTGAAATGGCATCACCAAGCCGTGCGTTTGAAGGATTACACGATCTTGGAAGGTCACCTCGACTATGATAAAAAAGCCAATACAGGCGAAGTCACGAAGGATGGTAAGCCTGTGTTTGCGGAAGCGGATCAAATTCACGTCGCGACCGAAAGCTTGACTTTCAATACACTGCGTTTCCACAAACCATGGGTGGAAGAACTCTTGCGGCAGGCTGGAAGCAATGGTGCCAAAGTAGAATTGGCCGAAGAGTTGTCGATCCAAGGGGAAAAAATTCCTGCCGGCACGCCATTGTCGGTGGATTTGCTTACGAAAATTCAAAAAAATCACATCCAGTCTCGTACCAACAATTCCGATGTTCGAACCGAAGCCTTGCGTGCGGAGTGGATTGCTACATATGCCAAACCCGAGAATGCTGACAAAAAAGGCTGGGAGTTGGCTCCAGGCGTTAATATCGACGTAGCGAAAATCAAAGATCAGTTGATGCTTGAAACTCCCTCCGTGACTTTCGCCGTCAAGCCTACCACCAACTTTTGGTTCTATCATCGCGATGTCAAAGAAGGTGCGACACAGTCACGTCTTCGTGATGACACCGTGTTGAATGGTAAATTGCTTGATAGCCCAGTTGCGTTTCATAATCTTGACGCCATTGACTTCCGTCACGTCGTGATGAAAGCCGAGGAAAAAGGCATTGATCCCGTCGTGGCCATCGAGAATACTTGGCTGATCAAAAACAGCAAGGAAGCTCGCGAGGCGTGGGAATGGAACAAAGCGCAGACAGCCAAGCTCGAGCAACAACTCCTTGAAAAACATGGCAAAGATGAGAATGGCGTAGCGAAGCGCGTTCCTACAGCTACAGAGCGTTACCGGATCGGTTGGAAAGATTTTATTGCGAAGGCCGATGGCGTTGATCGTGGCAAAGAAGAGATTCACGTGAGCGAAGAGTTCATGGGGCCCAATTATAAGCTTCGTGAGCCCAAGCACACCTTTCCTCACCTCAAAGTGCCTCGCGATTTGGTGTTCTTGAGTGGCAAATTTACTCCCGCTTGGAATACTTACTACGCCATTTACTTCACCATGACTTTCCTTCACGGCTTGCACGTTGTGGGTGGTGCTGTGGTGCTAGGTTACTACCTCTTCTGCGGGAAGAAAATGTATCAAAGCAACCCCGAGTGGCTGGCCAATCGAGTCGAAGTGGGCGGTCTTTTCTGGCACTTTGTTGACTTGGTCTGGATCTTCTTGTTCCCCATCTTGTATTTGATGTAATTTTTTCTCACTCTATCCTTTTTGACTTATGGCTGATTCACCTGAACAAATCAAAAAATCGATCAAGACTTACACCATCATTGGTCTTGTGCTCTTTCTTTTCACCGGGATTACCGTAGCGGTTGCCACGGTGCCTGCCCTTGACATCGGCGTTCATGGCTTTGATGTCTGGGATATGATCCTCGGTCTGTTGATCGCTTCTTTCAAAGCGACTCTCGTAGGATATGTGTTCATGCACTTGAATCACGAGAAAAAAGCGATTTATTGGATTTTCTTTGGTTCGATGGTATTTTTCGCTTTCATGATCGCTTTGATCATGTCGGCAAAAAGTGACCCCATCCACTTCAACGGTTTCAATTTTGGTCTTCCGTTCTAACCCTCACCTCTGAACTGCTATGTCACTCAAGTCTTTTCACATTGTCTTTGTCACGTTCACCTTTTTGATGAGCCTGTTCTTTGTGTTGTGGGCTTTTGTGTTGTCGGTGGATGTCACCACTGCAACGAAAGCCATTGGCTGGAGTGGCGTAGCAGGCTTGGCCTTGGTGCCAGTCTATGCGGTGTATTTTTGGAAAAAAGCGTCACGCATCATCCTGTAAGATTATGAGCTCTTTTCTTAGTTGCGTAACTTGCCAAGCCAACAGCTCTCTCGGCGGTAGTGATGCTGTAGGCTGGTCGATTTTCTTTCTTTTGATTGTCATCCTGATGGTGATGGCAACTGTGGTTTTTTTCATGGTCCGCATGGCCATGCGAGCGAAGAAATTTGCTATGGAAGAAGAAGCCGCTTTGCTTTCCCAAGATTAATTTTTATCTCTTACCTATCTCACTTATGTCTCCATCCAAATTCCTCGGTATCCCAGAAAGCTTTTCTGATCACGGTCCCCAAGTCGATCACTTGATTGATGTGGTTCATTGGTTCATGATTGTGCTCTTTGTCGGTTGGTCGATCTACATGGCCGTAACGTTGATTCGTTTCCGTCGGTCTGCTCAACCCAAGGCGGACTATCACGGCGTGAAAAATCATGCATCATCTCACGTCGAGATTGCGGTGATCATTGTCGAAGCCGTTCTTTTGCTCGGTTTTGCCATTCCGCTCTGGCGCGAGCGTACCGACACCTTCAAACTGGTTGTGCAGAATGAACATGTGCGGGTGCGTGTTGTGGGTTGGCAGTTTGGTTGGACCTATCACTATCCAGGAAACGACGGTAAGTTTGGACGGATCGATCCATTTGCGATTTCGAGCACCAATGAGTTAGGCATTGATTCCACCGATCCCAATGCAGCCGACGACTTTACCAGTCCGATCTTGAAACTTCCCAAGGGTGTTCCTGCGATTTTGAACATTGGCAGCAAAGATGTGATTCACAACTATGCCATTGTGCCGATGCGCATTCAGCAGGACGCGATCCCCGGCAAGGAGATTCCGATGTGGTTTACACCGACCAAGACCTTGGAAACATCGGTTGTTTGCGGTCAGTTGTGTGGTGAAGGTCATGGAAACATGGTCGGCTCCTTAGAGGTAGTCGATGCCACAGAGTATGGTACTTGGGCCAAGGGTTTGTCCGATGCCTCGCTGAAAGCTAACACGGCCAAGGCTCCGATTGCGACGCGATAATGTGATGTTCATTCATGGGCCACCCTCGGGTGGCCCGTTTTTTCTTTTCTGAGCTGAATGTAGATGATGAAGCCCAATTCCCAAACTTCTCCCTTGTTTTTGACGGCCCTCTTGCTTGCGGTTTTGTCGCTTTCTTGGGCCCAAGATGCCAAGTCGAGTCCGCAAAAGTCGGAAGCTCAACCTGCTGCTGCCACGGCACCCGTTGATCCAAAAGTTCGCAACTCTGCTGTCGAACAAGTTACGGAATTGGCAGCAGATGACGAATCGGATGCGGAGAAAAAGGAAGCAGAAGATACGATCAAAGTAGCTCGTCCGGTCAATTCTGATCCTGTGCAAATTTACGGATGGCGAGAAAAGGTGCGTATGGCGGATATGCCTGATCTTCTCAATGCAAAGTTGGATACGGGCGCTATGACCAGTTCACTGCATGCTGAAAACCAGCAGCTGTTTGAACGCGATGGCAAAAAATGGGTGAAGTTTGTTCTCACGGATCCGAGTAAGCCTGACTCCAAACGCTACGACATCGAAGCTCCCTTGTCGCGCTTGGTTCGCATCAAGGAACCGGGAGGGCAGTCCATTCAACGCAATGTGGTGCGCTTGAGCTTCCAGTTGGGTGATCGCAAGATTAAGTCGGAGTTCACTTTGAACAACCGTAACAACATGACCTGCCCGGTACTCATTGGGCTTAAGACCATTCAAGTTCTCGGCTGGGTGGATCCGACTCGGACTTATCTTGCCGACGATAAAATCTTTCGCTAGGATTCATCTATGTCCTCTAAAACGCGATTGGTTTTTTCGGTGCTGCTGCTTTGTGCGGTTGGACTGGGAATTGCCAGTTACAAGCATTTTGAATTAGGAGTTCCTCTGAAAGCGGGGCGCAAATCTCCTACTTGGTTGGTGGAAGCCAAGGTGACTTTTTTCGCGCAGCCTGATGTGCCCACCATTGTGAAGCTTTCTCTTCCTGCTGCCGCGGCAGATGAGGCGATGAGTCAGGATGCTGGCTCTAGTGAATTTGAATATTTTTCTGATTCTGGGTTCAACACATTGAAAGCTGTCTGGTCGGCACGGAAGCCGAAAGAGGGATCGCAATCTCTTTACTATCGAGTGCGTTTTCCCGATCGAATCAAAACGGGTGGGGGCAATGAAGAGGTCAAAGGAACGTCGCCGATCGCAGAGTCGCCCGGGTTGTCGGGACCGGTTGAGAAAGCCGCTCAAAAACTGATCGATCGGTCGTTTGCGGTTTCTGCTGATCCGGACACTTTTTTCACGCATTTGTTTTTGCAAATTGCCAAAGAAAGTAGTGCGCAGGAAGTGCTGATTCTCAAGCGTCATTACGAAATGGTGGAGAAAGTCAGTGATGAAAATTTGCTGTATGTCATGGGCATTGATTTGCTACGCATGGCTGGCATTCCCGCCCGTTTAGCGCATGGTGTTCGGCTTGATCCTAACCTGGGTCCGCAAAAGGCTTTTCCCTTGATCGAATACTGCGATGGCTCCAACTGGAAGGTGAAAAATCCTAGTCAGCCGAATGTTTCGCTACGAGGCGACAACATCTTTGTATGGAATCGCGGTGGCACGCCTTTGTTGGAGGTGTTCGGTGGGGGTGAAAATTCGAAGGTGACTTTTACCGTGATTCGCGATATGATTCCGTTAGAGAATTTGAATCGTTTGCGTGATTCTTCGTTCTTGCTTTCCACCATTTTGGCATTGCCAGCATCCGAGAGAGCTGTGTTTCGCTATGTGGTATTGATCCCACTGGGCGCATTTGTCGTAGTGATTTTGCGCAACATTGTTGGTATACCGACACTAGGAACCTTTATGCCCGTTTTGCTGGCGCTCGCCTTTTTGGAAATGGAATTGGGCTTAGGGATTGTCATGTTTGCGGTGATTGTGGCGGCAGGATTGTATTTCCGTTTCTTGCTCTCGAGCATGAATTTGCTCGTGGTTCCCCGCGTGGCGGCCTGCGTGGTGATTGTCACTTTGCTGATGGTGTTGATGTCCTTGATCAGTTGGAAACTGGGTTTGCGCGGCGTGCTGCAAATTACTTTGTTCCCGATGATCATCATTGCATGGACGATCGAACGGATGTCGTTGATTTGGGAAGAGGAAGGAAAGCGCAATGCCATCATGCAAGTCGCGGGCTCCGTTGCGGTTGCGGTGGTCGCCTTTTTGTTCATGAATGTGCCTCAGATTCAATATTGGGCGCAGTATTTCCCGGAATTGTTGTTGGTTTTGCTGGCCGCGATTCTTTTGATTGGTCGCTACACAGGATATCGTTTGAGCGAATTGCATCGCTTCCGCAATTTTTCCGAATCCTAACTGATCGCAGATGAAACGTTGGTGGCATCGTTGGTTTCGAACCCCGAAGGAGCTTCGGGAGATGGGGGTTGTAGGCATTAACATGCGAAATGCGCGGTTTTTATTGCCGAACAACCCTCGTCGACTCTACCAACGCGTGGACAACAAGCTCATGACCAAAGCTTTGGCGGAGGAACGTGGTTTGGAAGTACCAAAGACCTATCTGGTTGTAAAATCCCCGCATGATGTTGCGGTCATGGAAAAGCAGTTGGGAGAGTTCGAGGCGTTTGTGATGAAGCCTGCAAGGGGCAGCGGTGGTAAGGGAGTGTTGGTGATCGACCATCGCGATGGCGACGCCTACGTCAAACCGAGCGGTTCGCGTTTGAGTGGTGCAGAGCTATGCCACCATGCGGAAAACATCCTTGCTGGACTATACAGCCTTGGGGGAAATCGAGATCACGCTTTGATCGAATATCGAGTGACACCGGCGAAAGTTCTGACCGACATCAGTTTTCAAGGAGCTCCTGACATTCGGATTGTGATGTTGCATGGCTATCCTGTGATGGCGATGCTGCGTGCTGCGACAAAGGAATCGGATGGACGAGCCAATCTGCATCAAGGTGCGATTGGCATTGGCATTGATCTCGCGACGGGGCTGACCGTGCGTGCGGTGCACCATGGCAACCCGATCACACGACATCCCGATCTGAAGTCGCCGTTGATTGGTGTGCAAATTCCGTTTTGGGATAAGATTTTGGAGATTGCTGTCACTTGTCATGAAATGACAGAACTGGGATACCTAGGAGTCGATCTAATGGTCGACGAAGCCAAGGGCCCATTGATGATCGAAGTGAATGCCAGACCAGGTCTCGCAATTCAAATGGCCAACGGCGTGGGCTTGATGAAGCGCCTGATGCCAGTGGTCGAACGTCACCGTCAGCACCCCGATGAATCATCGGTGGAGAAAATCCAGTTTAGTCAGACGCATTTGAAAGCGATAGGTCAAAGCGCGGAGTGATGAGCTGCAAGAAAAACGTTTCGCGAACGAAATGTTCTGGACGTGATCGACGATGAGAGGTAAGCCTGTGCGCGCGAATGAATCGCGTTTTTGGCAAAGGCCACCGTGGCGGAATCGGTAGACGTCGCGGACTTAAAATCCGTTGCCCGCAAGGGCGTGCCGGTTCGAGTCCGGCCGGTGGCACTTTGTCTTGTTTCTTTTTCTGTTCGCTTTTCTTGGAAAGCTTGTTTTACGCTTGGTTTTGCGTGTGTGTCTAGATTTGATGACCATGAAAGATCTTTCGCTATGAGATATCAATGGACATGACTGGCCGTGGTTCAAGTGAATATGTCGCGCTGTGATTCATTTGTTACGAACGCAAAGTGGTCATTCAAGTTTGACAGTGGCGCGCTGTGAGAGTAGCAAGTCGCGCCATTTTGCTCTTCTTTTTGTTATGTCTACGAATCCTCCAATACTACCCTCTCCCTTGGAACTTCAGGTGCTCCGCGTGCTTTGGCAGATGGGGGCATCGACAGTTACTGCCGTTTGCGACAGCATGATGGATGACAAAGAGCGTGCTTACACGACCGTCTTAACGGTGTTGCAGAACTTGGAGAAAAAAGGATTGGTGCATCGCGAAAAAATTGGCAGGGCACATCTTTACGAGGCTGCGTATGCAGAGACTCAGATTCTCGGGCCTTTGATGGAAGAATTTGTGCGCAGCAACTACGGAGGAGCTTGGCATCAGGCAGTGTGGCAAATGTTAGAGCAAGGCAATCTCACGAAAAAGCAAAAATCCGAGTTAGCGGAAAAACTTCTCACGCCGACCAAGAGTCGATCAGCTGCGACAAAAAAGGTGGCTCACAAACAAGTCGCAAAGAAGGCCCATAAAGGGGCGAAAAAGCGACCTTGAGCAAAATTCTTAAGCTTCTTCCTCGCCGATCGTTCCTTGCCACGCCCAGATCACAGGATCCAAACGATCACGCACTTGTTGGATCAGCGTTTCCGCTTGGTTCGGGTCGGACAAAATGGCGAACATGGCTGAGCCCGAGCCACTCATCAGCACAGTTTGGACTTCGGGACGAGCTTGAAGCCAATTTTTGAGTTCAGCGAGAAACAGAAACTTTCCAAAAACGGGTTTTTCCAAGTCGTTCACTAAAGTCGCCCAAGGCAGTTCAACGGGGTCGTAATTCACACCTGGCAGGGCGACAGCCGTTTTCCAGCGAGCATAGGCGTCGGGCGTCGAAACATGGAACGACGGTTTCAGCAAAACAAGGTGTTGCCGAGGAGGCGTGCTGGCAGGGGTTAGGATTTCTCCGCGTCCGGTCGCCCGAGCGGTCATTCCTGTGAGAAAAAACGGGACGTCACTGCCGAGCGATGCTGCGGCGTCATGCAGAGCCTTTTCTCCAAGCGGTTGGCCGTGCCATTGATTCCATGTGAGCAAGGTAGCAGCGGCGTCACTGCTTCCGCCACCGAGTCCTGCGCCGTGAGGAATGCGTTTTTCCAGATGGATGTGAGCAAGGCAGGGGAGCTGAGTGAGAGAAGAAAAAAGCTGAGTTGCGCGCGTGATGAGATTGGTGTCATCGAGCGGGATGCCGGCGACATCACACGTCAAGGTATATTCATCTGCGGGAGTGAAAGTGAGAGTATCGAAAAGACCTGGCACTGGAGTCATCAGGGTGTCGACCTCGTGAAAGCCATCGCGGCGCTGACCGATGACGCGCAGGGAAAGATTGATTTTTGCGGGGGCGTTGACAGTGATGCTAGGTGCGCTCATGGTGGTGGTAAAGATCCGATGACCGCCATCATGCGGCCCGTGTGGCCCAGTTCTTTACGATAACTGTAGAAGCGTGGCAAGTCTGATGCAGTGCATGTTTTCGCATCGTGATAGTGGAGAATGCCCGCATCTCTCGCTTGTTCCGCAATGGTCGCGGCAAAATCCACTTCGTAATGAGGGGGGCGAATGCAAGGACCAAGGACGGCAATCAGATTTTTGGGGTTCGTGCCAAATTGTTGTTTCATCATTGCCACAGCGCGACCGAGGATATTGGCCTCAGTGCCTTTTTTTCCGGAGTGAAGCAATCCTAGAGCAGAAGAGGTGGGGTCTGCGAGCCAGATCACGCCGCAGTCGGCGACGTAAATCGACAGCGCCAAGCCACTTTGTTGGGTAATCAATCCATCCACACCAGGAATCACCGGTAGGCCATCGGCCGCAACAATGGTGTCGCTCTGCCCCGCAAGGCCAATTAATGCCCCGTGCACTTGTTCGGCGCGCCACCAGTGGGTTTCCGAGAAGCCGAGATTTTCAATTACGCCGAGGTGGTGAGGGCGCAGTCGGCGCATCGCTTCATCGCGATCCACCTGCGTCGGCACATCGACAATGCGTTCGACAAATGCCAATTTGACATGCGGCACCTGCTGGAGAGGTCGGAGAAAATCTTGCATCAGAAAAAAGCCCCTAGCGCTGAGCAGTCTTCAAGACTTTCGGGCTAGGGGCGAAGTGAGGAACTTACGCACGAGCGGGGAGATACTCCATGGCGCGACGCGTCGCATCGACCGTATCCGCTTCTTCTTGGTCCATGTGTGAGAGCATGTTCGCAAGATCCGAGGAAATTTCCTTGCGCATGCGTGAGACCAGTTCGACACCCTTTTGCATGATGCGAACCATAATCTTGCGGCGGTCCTCTGCGGCGTGGATGCGCTCCACATAACCGAGCTTTTCCAAGCGATCGACCAAACCGGTGGCCGCAGCGGTGGAATGGCCCATTTTTTTGGCGATATCGGACATCGTCAGGTATTCCTCGCTCGAAAGATAGGCGAGCAAGAAAAACTGAGGAAACGAGACATTTCCTTTGCTGAGTTCTCCAGAGAGATTGAGGATGCAACTGCGCTGAGTGAACAACACGAAGTCGGCAAGGCGTTCGGCCTCCGCTTGCACAGCGGGGCCCGCATTCATCGGGTGAATTTGTTTCATGGCTGATTTGGTAAGGGAAGATGAGATGATCGAATTGGGACGTAGATCATTTCATCGGGACGGCATGATTAAACCAACTCCCCGATAATCATCAAGTCTAAATTTTAAAATTATCCTACATGCTAGTCATTGGTGATACTTATGAGTGGTAGATCATCCGCTTTGTGACTGATTTTTTGAAGATTTCGCGTGCGATTCCTGTGCTTATTTTTAAAAAATCAATGTGGTGTTGAGCTCGAAACAGGCTCGGGAGCATGTCGCAGTGGAGTTTTCGCCTGCAAGCGCGAGGGTTTTTGCCGTCTTAGGACCGAATCCATTGCCATTTGCGGAAAAAACGTCGCGCTGCTTGCGCGCAGTGTTCGTTCAATTGTTCGAGCGATTCTCCGCGCGATGCTGCGATGCGTGCGGCGGTATGCTGGACAAAAGAAGGTTCATTGCGCTGACCTCGATGGGGCACCGGGGCTAGATACGGAGAATCCGTTTCTACCACAAAAGAAGCAGCAGGTAGCTGCGTTGCGACGTCAAGAACATCAGCAGCAGATTTGAAAGTCGTCACACCGCCGAATCCGAGTAGTCCACCGAGAGACAGCACTTGATGAGCTTGCTCCAGTTGACCAATGAAACAATGAAACAGAGCCGGGACCTGTGGGGCGTAACGCTGATAAATGGCGATCGCGTCATCGAACGAAGCGGTACCTTGGCGGTCGCGGGTGTGAATCACCACTCCGAGATCCCAACGTTCGGCGAGTTGGAAGTGTTGATCAAGAAAAACGCGCTGACGCAGTCGAAAAGCTTCCTCCTCCCATCCTTCGGGTGCGGGGTGATAGTAATCCAAACCTGTTTCGCCTACGGCGACCACACATGGGTGATCCACCAGAGAATTGAGGTGATCGATCGCGTCATCGGGCGCGTGATGCACATCACAAGGATGAATTCCCAGACAGACGCCGACTTGTGGAAAGCGCTGAGCGATGGCCAAGTTGGCCTCGGCATCGTCGAGACAAGTGGCAAGAGAAACCATGCCCTTGACTCCAGCGGCGCTGGCGCGTTCGATGATGGCATCCAGTTCCTCTGCGGCAAAGCGGTGCGAGGCGAGATGGCAATGAGAATCGATGAGCATATCGAAAATTACGAAAGTTGATTCCAGCGAACGAGGTCCGCGTATGCAACGCCTGATCCGCCAAAAAGATCGAGCGCACTGCCGACGGTGACGTCGATTTTTCCGTCGCTGAGCTCTTGAACTTTTTGCACATCTTGCATGTGGGCAACACCCCCTGCGTAGGTGAGGGGAATGCGACCCCAGGAGCCTAGCAAACGCACGAGTTCTTCATCGATGCCGCCGCACAGACCTTCGACATCGGCTGCGTGGATGAGAAATTCGGCGCACTGATTGGCGAGCAAATCGAGCGTGGAAAAGTCGACTTTCAGATTGGTCAGAGTTTGCCAGCGATTCATGGCAACAGTCCAGCCATCTGTCGTGCGGCGACAACTGAGGTCGATGACCAATTTTTCGCGTCCCACAGCGTCGACAAGATCTTGCAATTGCTCTGGCAAGAACTGCCCGTCGGGAGAAAACAGTGCTGAGGTAACGATCACATGACTTGCCCCAGCATCGAGCCATTCTCCTGCATTGGCAGCAGAGATCCCACCACCCAATTGCAAGCCACCAGGCCACGCGCGAAGGGCTTGTCGGGCGGCATCGGCATTGCCGGGTCCGAGGCAAATGACATGTCCTCCATGCAGCTGATCTTCCCGATAGCGTTGGGCATACCAGGCGGCATCGTGCGATGAAACAAAGTTTTCCTTGGGAGATTCATTGTCGCGCAGCGTGCCGCCGACAATCTGCTTTACCTTGCCGTGGTGCAAATCAATGCATGGTCGAAACTTAGTCATCTTCGCGACGCAGCAAATCATCATGAGGGGAGCATTTCCAGCACCAAATCGCCGGATCTACGAAACGGTGGGATCACTGCCATGGCGCAATTCGGAAACATTCTGCAATTCTGTCAAAACCCGTCTCGATGGCCGCTGGCGTTTCGATCATGGAAGATTCTCTTTCTAGATTGATCGCTCGTGTGGTGGGCTTGGGTGGATCGACTTGACAGTCATGAAGGATTTTGCTTGTTTTCGTTTGTTGATGTTTCGTTTAGGCACGTGTTTGGTTTTGCTCTTGGCTTCCTTCGAGCAAGGTTGTGCTTGGCGGTCTTCCTACGACAAGAGTTGGCGAAGAGAAGTCAAACGTCATGTCAGCGAGTTAGGTTTTCGCAATTGGATTGTCATCGCTGAGTCATCCTTTCCCGCATACAGTCGTCCCCGTGCGCGACAAGTTGCAGCCGATGCAGAGACGCCTGAAGTGCTAGCGCATGTGCTGCAAGTGATCGCGGAAACGCAGCATGTTAAGCCTAACATTTATTTGACGCGTGAACTGCGCTCCATGACCAACGATGCTGCGCCGGGGATTGATGAGCTGAAGCGCAGAACTCAGCAAAGCTTGGTTGGGCTCGAAACGACCAGTCTTGATCAAGAGTCGCTAATGAGCTTAGTAGCTGATGCCGATCGCAGTTTCGACGTGTTGGTGGTGCGCACGACATCGGCTTTGCCCTACAGTTCCATTTTCATCGAACTTCAACCGGGGTATTGGGATGCGGATGCCGAGCAGCAGCTTCGACAGCGCATTGAGCAAGAGCGTAAAAGCATCAAAGCCCAAGAGGCCAAAAAATTATGAATCAGAGCAAAGAGCAACAGATACGGGAAGAGCGGGAGAAAGCATGGATTGGCGATGCCGTATTGTGCTTGTTTGCCCGAAAATTTGTCTTGCGTGAGCGCAACGCGATGGATGCCGAGTGGTTCACCCATTTGACTTCGAACGGATTTCTGAGCGCTTTGGGCAACCCGACGAGTGTCGAAGCGAAGATTGGTGCCATTTATGCCGAACATGGACTCGACGCGGCATTCGCCTGGATGGATGAGACACTCATACCACTCTTTCGCAAACAGATTGCCAACAAAAAGCGTTAGGTTCGCCCTTACGGTTCAAAGGTGAGGTGTGGTTTCAATTTGCCTAAAGTCTTATCGCCAATTCCGGGAACTCGGAGCAAATCTTCTGCTTTTCGATAGGGGCGTTGTGCGATGATGCGCAGGGCGGTGGTTTCGCCGATGCTTGGTAGTTTCATCAGTTCTAATTGAGTGGCTTTGTTCGGATTGATGCGTGCCGTGAGATGACCCTTGGCGTGATCTATTCCGATGAGATCCTTGGCATCCTCTTCGCGTTGGATTTTTCTTTGTTGGGGGAGTTGATTCCAGTCAGTCTTCGACCAAATGCCTTTTTTGGCCATGGCAGCTTGCCACTCGAAGTCCTTAAGGCGCGCGGCGTATTCCTTGGCGCTGAGAGCTGGTTGGTGGAAGGTCTCGCGGCTGACGCCGAAGGCGCGGGCGTGACCTTGAACGATGAGTTCCTCCGACAAGTCCTTTCCGTCGGCGGTGACGATAAATGCATAGACTCGCTTGACAGTCGATCCTCCGCGGGCATCGGCTTCGGCAGTATGGACAGTAAAAGGCTTACTGAGTCTCTGAGCGACATACTCCGCGGCCTCTTTCCCGAGTGCTTTTGCCATCTCGGCAGCCTTTTGAGGGTCGGGATCGATATCAGAAATCCCAAAATAAGCCCGCTGCGCACGAAGTCGGCGACTGAGTGTCGTGTCCGAGATATGCCATTCGATGCAATCGGCACCGTAGAGGCGCACAGTAAAAGGCGGTGCATGGGGTGGTTGCACTTCAAAGCTATCTCCATCAGCCCAAGGAGTCGGATGAAATTGGCATTTCTCATACGTTTTCAGAGGCTTTTGGGCAAGCACAGGGAGTGTTCCTCCAAGCAGGAGCAAAGCAGAAAAAAGCTGCGGAAGAGAGATCCAACGAGAGATGGTAGGCATAAAAAAAGCTGCCAGTGGCACTGGCAGCTTGAATGTAGACAATCGTCAAAGATTAAGCAAGAGTGCCTTCTTCGGACTCGCCGTCTTTCTTGCACTTTTTGCAGTCGCCGGCAAGAGTGGCTTCTTCGTCATCGCACTCTTTGTCACACTTTTTCTTGCAGTCACCAGCAAGAGTGCCTTCTTCCGACTCGCCGTCTTTCTTGCACTTTTTGCAGTCACCAGCAAGAGTGCCTTCTTCCGACTCACCGTCTTTCTTGCACTTTTTGCAGTCACCAGCGATGGTTTCTTCTTTTTCCTCACCGTCTTTTTTGCATTTTTTGCAATCGCTCAGGAGAGTCTCTTCTTTTTTCTCACCGTCTTTATCGCACTTTTTGCAGTCGCCCGCGAAGGCAAGACCGGCGAAAGAAACGAGGCCAAGAGCGGTCCAGATTAGTTTTTTGATCATATAAGTGTTGTTGTGTTGTTGTTATCCCGAAGGGTGAATGGAATATACCCTTACTTTTATAATGTCGCAATCGGTTTTTTTTGTCTAAATATTCCCCTTTGTTGTCGCAATCTTGCTGCGGAACGGCTCTACTTTTCTGAAATCATGAATGTTTATATTCTTTTTTTGTTCGAGCCCTGCCTCGGGTGGTCGCCATCATGGGAGGGATCGATGGGAGCGTGGGGCTTGTCTTTGGTTCTCCTGCTACTTGGGTTGGTCGGATGTGTTCTACCCGTTTTGCCGGGGCACATGTTGATCGTGCTCGCAGCGGTCTTGCCTCGATGGCTTCTGGGAGAGGCCTCGGGGTTGCATCACGGGACACTGATAGGCTTGGTACTGCTCTGGGGGCTCGCGCAATGGCTTGAGTGGGCGAGTGGTGCGGCTGGTGCGAAGTGGTTTGGCGGCAGCAAGTGGAGTGCGTGGGGGGCTGTTTTGGGTGGTTTGATCGGAATGTTTTTCTTTCCTATTGGTCTGCTTCTTGGACCACTGATCGGGGCTTTTGTGGGCGAAAAATGGTTTGCCAAAAAAGCACTCCGACCATCCCTCACGGCTGGTGTCGGTAGCATGGTCGGAGTCGCTATGGGAATGGTCGTTCAGCTCGTGATCGGAGTCATCATGGCTGCTTGGATTGTGATCGATATCGTGCTTGGTGCATAAAAAGCCCCCGTGGATTGAGGCTTGATCGATCGCACTGCCAAGAGTAAGCAATGCGCATGGACCATGAGATAGGATTCAAAGAGTGGCAAGTAGTCTGCGACGCGCTCGCACAAGGGCGTCAGACGGTGATTCTGCGCAAAGGGGGAATTCATGAAGGGAGAGAGGGCTTTTCCTTCGCGCACGAGCGATTTTATCTTTTTCCGACTCGATTTCACGCGACCAGTGAGCAAGTAAAAATGGGATTTGAAGCCGCGCCGCTACCGGAGTGGCAGGTGGGGGATGAAATCGTCATCACGCATCGGGTGGAAGTCGAGTCTGCGATCACTTTGACCGATTGGCAAGATGTTGTGGCGCTGGCGGATCAGCACATCTATACCGAAAAAACCGTGCGTGAGAGATTCGACTGGGAAGGAAAGGGGATGAGTCGTGGTAGCATTCATGTGGCCAAGGTGCGCGTGATTGCGCTCGATGAGCCATGGAAATTTCCCTATGAGGCGCGCTATGGGGGGTGTCGTAGTTGGATCAAGCTCGATCCTCGTCCGTGAATCGCGCTGGCAAGAAAAGCGTGACTTTTGGAACGATTGATGCATATTTCGGGCATGACTTCCCCATCGCAGCAGAAATCAGAACACGGGGGACTGAACCTGCGGGTGGAACCTGCGTCGATTGATGACTTGCCCGAGCTTGTGGAATTGACCATGGATCTTTTTGCTCATTCGGGTGATCTTCGGGCGGACTCTCAAGTGCAAGAGCATGGGTTGCGTCTCATTTTGGAGCAGCCTTCGCGTGGCAGGATCTTTGTTTTGCGTTCCGATGATCGGATTTTCGGTATGGTCAACTTGCTCTTCACCATTTCCACGGCGATGGGCGGATTTGTGATTTTGATGGAAGACGTGATTGTCCATCCGGTGCATCGTGGACATGGTTATGGCACGATGTTGATTGAGTATGTGCTGGAATTTGCAAAGAAAAAAGATTTCAAGCGCATCACTCTTTTGACCGACAAAATCAGTGCGGACTCGCAGCATTTCTTCAAAAAAATGGGCTTTGAGTATTCGAGCATGATTCCCATGCGAAGGATCATTACCTGACATTTCCCTCCGCCATCATGATCGCTGTGCTTGAGTCAGATGCCTTTGCCGTTGCCATGATGGCAGTGATTTTTAGCGCACTGGGGGTCGTGGCCTTACTGCTCCTCTGCATGCGCTGGCGGGCATCGCGTCGAGATCCTCAAGTGGATGCCTTGCTTGAGGAGTTGGCCGATGACGCAAAAACACAGGCCAGGGCAAAAACAGCACCGAGTCCACGTGCGGCTTGGGAGCGCGATGCGGATTGGTGGCGTGATGACAAAAGCCCAGATCGTTGATTTTACGAACACGGTAGTTTTGCTTTTGACCATTGAACGGAAATCGACCAATCTGAGGCACGGAAAATGAAGTGTCCTCAATGTGAAAAATGGTTGCTCGATCAAGCCGACGAGTGCCCTCATTGCGGGTATTTCTATCGAGCATCGAGCTCTGAGCTTATGGCTCACCCGCCATCATATTCGATCCTCACCGATCAAGCGGGGCTGCTTCGATTCAAAGAACGCAAGCAAGTCAAACGCCTGCTCGAAGCGTTCATGCAGCGTTTTCCGGGACGCTTTTTGGCGGTGATGTCGATAGCACCCTCTCCTCATGAGCAGGCTGCGTTAGCGGGGCTTTCTTTGTTCAATCGATGCCATTTCACAGAAGCAGGCGAACTTGCCTCGGCGGCGGGAATGATCTTGTTGATCGATATCGAGAAAAAGCATGCGTTGATGGTATACGGCTACCTCTGGGAGGAGCATTGGACCGAAGAAGATTCCCAATTTTGTCTAGCGAAAGGCCAAACACACTGGAGCGAAGGGCTTTATCTGGCTGGGGTGATTGCAACGATAGCAGCGATTGAAAAAATCTTGGTTCGACGTCATCGACGATTGCATCAAACGTCGTGGTTTGACTGGCGTCCGAAAAAACTGCCACGCTGTGTCGCGGCCTCATCGAAGAGAGGAGGAAGTTCATGAGTTTCACGCGAATCGCTCTGGTGACTTTGATCGCCATGACTAACTCGTTGGGACAAGTGGATGAACTTCCTCCACTGCCTGAGTGGAGCGAGGAAGACATGCGTCGATGGGAGCAAGGCGACGAGTTGATCTCCGACATGTTGTTTCAATCTCAGCAAGAGATCGAGCCCGTAGCGCCGATGATTGAAGGTTTTTCTTGGCAAGACTACGAGCGCGAAGTCGCCGAAGAAAAAAAAATCCGAGACATTCCTGCGGATCTGTTAGATGCCTATTTTTCCCGCAAGCCTAGCAGCTTTTTGATCGATCCTCAAAACATTTTGACGCGGCAGGAGTATCGGGATCGGCTGAGTTTTCTCAAGTATCACGATAGCGATTCTCGGGTTGGGTTGTATGTGTACTTGTTCGAGGGTCAGCAAGAATTGCCATCGGAAATGGAAATGGAACAACTCTTCAAAGAGCATTTCTCTGATGCAGGTCCGACAGCATTGGTGATGTACTACATGGACGAGCCAGGCCGTGCGGAATTGTATTTGAGCAATGAATTGATTCGTTCGGTGGGGCAGGCTGAGCGCAGGCGAGCCTTGCAGAGTGCCATCAATCAAGCTCGTAGCAAAAGTCAGCCGGTTGACCAGCTCGATGGCTTTTGCGTGCAGATGTCGATTCGTTTGTATTGGATGGAAAAAGCTTGGCAAGCAGGCATCATCGCCGCGCCGGAGATTGAAGCGGAAAGAGGATCGAGCCCGAGTTCCTTCGACTGGCGGCAAGCCTTTGCCTCATGGTGGAGTCAGTGGGGCCACTATACTCTAATGGCCGCATTGTTCAGTGTGGTCTTATTGGTCGGCCGGTGGATCCACCATCGGCGACGTCAATATCGATTCGACGATCATCCCATCCGTCCTCGGCTGGGATTTCCTCAAGCAGCATCCGCCAGTCTTGTGCGGCGATTTTCGCTGCATCGATCCCTCTCCTCGGAGCCGAGCGAACGATCCCATCGGCGGTGATTTTGTCGATTCTGCGTTTCCGAGTTCGCAAATTCTGATCTTTCATCGTCTTCTCTTGCTTTGTTTTGACCTTTCGATGAATTGCAGTAAATAAGGGGGCACAGACACCAATTAACACTATGGAACTCACTCAAGAAGCATACGGCACATGGAGCGGCGGAAGATTCATGCATTATGGAGAAATGCTCACGGAAGAGCGCTTTATCGACAGCTTGCGGCTGGCCTACGACTCTGGATTTCGCACATTTGTTACCGCTGATGTATACGGCAATGGACGTGCTGATGATCTCCTCGGCAAAGCGCTCGAAGGCATCGATCGATCCACTTACTGCTTGGTGGGAATGATTGGGCACGACTTCTACGAAGGACAGCGCAAAGGCAATTCCGGCTACCCGCGTTTCACGGATCCTTCTTTGCGTGGTCCTGATCAATACGAAAGCTATCTGCGCATGGCTTGTGAAAAATCACTAGAGCGTTGTCGGAGTTCCTACTTCGATTTGGTCATGCTGCACAATCCCGACGAAATTGGTTACACGCACGAGTCGGTCTGGAGTGGCATGAGTGCGCTCAAAGAGCAAGGTCTGAGCAAAATGCTCGGAACAGCTCCGGGGCCAGCCAATGGCTTCACACTCGACACCATTCACAACGTTGAAAAATTCAAAGGCCTGATCGATTGGACCATGGTCATCCTTAATCCGCTCGAACCTTGGCCCGTGGGTCTCGCGCTCAATGCGTATGAGAAAAACAATGTCAAAGTTCTGACGCGTGTGGTCGACTACGGCGGCGTCTTTACCGAAGAGTTTTCGGAAGATCACGAGTTCAAGCCTGGTGATCATAGAACCTATCGTCCTGCAGGATGGGTCAAACACGGCATCGAAAAAATGGAACGCATGCGTCCGATTGCCGAGAAATATGGCTTGAGCATGCTGCAATTTGCCGCCATATGGAATCTTTCTCAGCCTGCGGTATCTTCCGTTGTTCCGACATTTCTGCAAGAAACCGGCGATGACAAGCGTCCGATCGAAGACAAGATTCGGGAGTTTGTGCCACTTCCTGACGTGCGTCTCACGGCCGAGGAGATCGATGAAGTTCGTCGCATAGGCGACAACACCGGCTGCATGATGCTCAAGGGAGCGAGCAAGCGTCACCAAGTCAGCGAGCGAGCTGATGAATGGCCGATGCGCGAAGAGCTGCTCGAAATCGGAGCACGTTATGGAATCGGTCAGGATTGGTAAATCCTGACCGCGCCGACGGGGGCGTTAGCTAAGGAAAGAGCAAATGTACTCGCAAATGCCCTCGTTGACCTTGATCGTAAATCCGCTATGGGCAGGGACATCAAAAAATGTTCCTGCAGCATAGCTCACGGTCTCGGTGGTGCCATCGAGCACCACCTCGCAAGATCCGGCGCTAATCTCCATGCGCTCTGCGGCAGCAGTGCCGAAGTGATATTCACCTGGATAGATGAGTCCTAGCGTTTTTTTGCTTTGATCGGCAAAATGAATGCTGTGAGAAACGACTTTTCCATCGAAATACACATTGGCTTTGGTATCGACGGTAACTTGGGAGAACGAGGTAGGATGGCTCATGATTCGAAATCTTCAATGGGTGAAAAGTCATCCATCGATTCGGTGGATGCGAGTTGATTGGCGCGACGGGATTGTGCTTTCAAGCGCAAGCGATGACTAACGGTGAGTTCGTAGCCGCGAAGTTTTTTGCGCAACGTCGGCGGAAGTTCGGCAACGCGTTTCTCAATGCTCAACAGGCGATTTGGTGAGCGGCGTTTTTTCTTATTGCGTTTGCGTGGCTTCTTGGACTTGGTGCTTGCGGTATCAGTTGCGACAGCATTTTCCGATTTTGGCGAGGCTGCTTCGCTTTTCTTGCGTTGAGGCAGAATCAGCGTGTCATCGGCGAAGAGCAACAAATGCCCTTGAGACAGCAACCAGAACAAGTCCGAAAGCCAATCGGCCGTGGGATCAGCATGGTCGGCGGGCAGCACAGCCTTCCAAAGTTCGGCCAGTTTTGTTTCGGGATGCAAGCGCATCCAATTGACAATTTCCTGCATCCGATCCGAGAAAGTCGTTTCTTCTGGAATCGGGTGTGGACGCGAGGGGCCGGCGTAGAGTTTGCCTTGCTTCTTGAACACAGGTAGGTGTTCTTTTTCTAACAAATTGCACAGCGATGGGATGATGATGGCCGGGTGAGAGGCGGCATGGCGTGCGGCATTTTTGAAACAAACGAGCAGCGAGGGCGAGAAGTGAGAGATAGGAGTATGAGCGGGAATTTCCACTTCATGCGTCGCCACATACATCTCAAGAAACCGGTTTTGCAAAAAGTGTTGTTCCACCGCCAAGCGATCTTCCAGCCATTCGCTTTCTTCCTGACCAACAGGACGCCAGCGGAGTTTGGTTTTCATGCCGTGCAGCCACGCCTGCACCTCTTCTTCACTGCGAACCGTTACGATTTTGGCGGCATAGCGATCAAAAGGCATCGAGGGATAAAGCTCGCGGTGTGCCTGACGAATGGTTGACTGGTAGGCGTGATAATTGGGTGGACCAAAAACCTTGCCACTAAGTCCGCACTTGGCGATCACTTGGAAATTGCCCGCAGGTCCCTCGACCTCGACTTCTTCCTCTTCATACAAATCAGCTCGCCAGTCGGAATTCCAGAAATGCTGAACTGCTTCTTCCTTCGTAAGCCAGAGAGAGTGATCGCGATGCCCATGAAAAAGTGGTGCTTTTTTCTCATCGACCTTAAACACCCCAAGATATCTTTCGCGCTCACTGACGAGCGTTTTCGCTACATCAAAAAGCGAGTAAACGCGAGCGACATGGGTGATTTCCTTGGCAATGAGATGGAGAGCTTGGGGATTGGGCTCAATGCGAACCTTGACTCCGGGAGCGGGAGCAATGGGAGTTTCCGGCTGGTTGAACGAGCGATCACGCGAGGAAGTAGAGCGTGAGCTTGGTCGACGCTCTTGTCGGCCAGAGCGATCATCACGACGAAATCCTTCGCCACGAGAGCGACGGTCATCGCTACGGCGCGCGGGTTTTACTTCCAATTCTTCGGCAGGAGCGCTCGACTTGACAGGGCGACTGGTGGGACGAGGCACGGCATCACGAGCCCATGAGGGTCCGAGATCGAGGGCCGAGAGAAGACGTTGCTGGTTATCGAGAGGTTCGCTCACGGCGCGAAGCGTAGCAAAGAATGTTGAAATGACAAACGCATCGTTGCATTTTTTTTGCAGTCCCAGAATGGTGGGACTCCGACAGCTATTTGCGGTCTTTGGCTTTCTGAAAACGCTGGCGGCGTGCTTGGTCGGCGACGTCCACGTTGGTCGGGGCAGATTCTGTTTTTGCGGGCGGCGGTGAGCTTTCTGGAGCTTTCGCAAGCTTGCGGCGAGAGACTTTCGGCAAGCGAGGGCGCTTGGGTAAAGGGGGGAGGGCATTTTTTTGCCATTTGGGCATCGCCCAACCCGTGCGAGTGGTGAGCGCTTCGAGAAGGAACATCGCAAGAGTGCCAAGCAGCAGAGGGATTTGCAGCGAGCGATCTTGGATCATGGTGGGACGCAGCCAAGCATCGCCGAGGTCGATCAACTCACGCCCACCCGTGGAACGAGTCGCATCGCGAAGCTCCTTTACGGCATCGGTATCAAACGCCCATTCTACCGAAGAGCCGACCGTGATCGGTCCAAAGGGAATAGCGTGAGGTCCGATCTGAATCGCGCCACGAATGACGCTACCCTCCTCAAAATCTCTTGTGAGCGAATATTGTCCTGGAGCGATGCGACGCCATGGTACATCGATGGCGTCCTCACTTGCTTGTGTCATCAAACGGATGCGTGGTGGGCTTTGCCAAAAAGTGTCCGACCATTTTTCGGGGTCATAGAGCAAATCCAACGAAAGTTGTGTTCCTTGAGTTTGATGTTTCAAGCCAATGCCAGGAGGCAAATCGAGGCCCATCAACCAGCGTGTAGTAGTTTGCAAGAAATTGGCATAATCGGGCCATGAGCGAACCATTTGCGAATGATCACCGCCCAGAGGGAAAGAAATGGCAGCGGTCCGACCTAAACCGCGTCGAGCTGTGGCGACGAGAGGCGCGAGGTACTCGTCTTGGGAGACCAGCGATACCGTTGCGTCTTCACGAGCATAGGAAAGATTGTATCCATCGATGTGTGATAGCCACTGCACATTCTTGGGAGAAATTTCCGCCCATCGCCCGGTCGGTTTTGTAGCGGTCGGTTCTTTGATAAATGCCGAACGCGCTATCGTCACGGTTTCTTGGGCAAAAATGTTGGGAATGTCTTGCGGCTTGTCACTATAGAACATGCGCCCCTTGCCGCGTTGGGCAATGTCTTCGCAGAGTGCCGCGTCTGGGTCGGTCTTCGAACCCATGCCAATGACCGAAATGGTGGCTCCTTGATCGGTCATTTCCTGAATCAAGCGTTTGTAGTCACCAGGTTCTTCCGTGTCTGCTGTATCAGTAAAAAGAATCAAGTGCCTTGTGCCTGCGGATGATTTCTTGAGCGCTTCCCAGCCCGCTTTGAGTCCTTCATAGACAAAAATTCCACCGCCCGAAGATGTGACTTTTCGGGTTCTCGCTGCAAGTGCTTGCTGCTTGTCGTCGATCCGCGTCATCGGCACGAAGGTTTGTGGCGATGAGTCCACGGCAATGACCGCGACTTGATCCATGCGACCCAAGAGATTGATGGCATTGATTGCTCCTTGATTGGCGAGATCGATCTTCGTGATGCCGGGAGC
>RDYF01000200.1 GCA_004293285.1 Verrucomicrobiota bacterium
ATTTTCATTTTTGCGCTGTTCTGGAACTGTTTGGGCAAGGACTTTGTAAACGCTGGCAAGGTGGCGCAGCAGCACGCCCTCGACGCGTTGGAGGTCGTAGTCATTGATGTAATCGGCGAAGGAGCGAAAGTTTTCAAACATCTCGCGCGCGATGCTTTTCGGCCTGATGTTTTCTTGTCCGATCCACGGGTGCTGGGCGGCGAATTGATTGAAGGTGTGATAGATGAAATCGCGACAAGGCTTGGGGTATTCCAGTTCCTCCAGTCGCTGGATGCGTTCGTTGTAGTCGATGCCGTCATTTTTCATCGCGGTCATCGCCTCGTTTTTCACGCGGTCGAGCTGCTTGCGCAGGATGATCTCGGGATTTTCGAGAATCGCTTCGCAGAGGCTCAAGACATCGAGCGCGTAGTTCGGCGACGAGGGGTCGATCAAGGCGATGGTATCGATGAGATACAGCGAGAGGGTGTAATTGAGCGAGAAGTCCTCTTGGAGTTCGATGTTGAGCGAGAGCTTCGTGCCATCAGAACGACGCTGGGCGGGTGGGATGATGGTCAGCAAGCCGCGCTCGACAAGCGAACGGAAAAGTTGTCGGGCGCGTTTGCGGTGCTTGATTTTCTGCGCAGGGCCGTCGTGCGAATCATCGATCAATTGCTTTACCGCACGGCAGGCATCGCCGGGGCGCTGGAACATTTGCAGCAGCATGCCGTGAGAGACTTGAAAGCGCGAGGTCAGAGCCTCCGGTGGCTGGGTTTGGAGTTTGACGAAAGTATCCTCGCTCCAGCCGACAAAGCCATCGGGCGCTTTCTTCTTCACCAGCTTCTTCGCCTTGCGGGGATCACCGCCGATTTTGGCATCGATCTTGGCGTTTTCGATCACGTGCTCGGGAGCTTGGCAGACGACATAGCCGACATTGTCAAAGCCGCGTCGGCCTGCGCGACCGGTGATTTGGTGGAAATCGCGCGACGGCAAAATTTTCGTTTTCTCGCCATCGAACTTGCTGAGTCGGGTGAGCAACACCGTGCGGATGGGGACATTGACGCCAACGCCGAGCGTATCCGTGCCGCAGATGAGCTTGAGCAGACCTTGCTGAGCGAGCTGCTCTACCAGTATTCGATACTTCGGCAAAAGACCGGCATGATGCAGGCCGATGCCATGCTTGAGGTAGCGCTGCACCTCCTTGCCATAAGGGCTGGCGAACTTCACGCCGCGCAGAGCCTCGGTGATGCGAGCCTTTTCCTCCGCGCTGCAACAATTCATGCTCATCAGATCCTGCGCGGCCTTCGCGGCATCGTTCTGCGTGAAATGCACCAGATAGATCGGCGCTTGTTTTTTCTCTAACAGCTCGGCGATGGTTTCATCAATGCCCGACATGCTGTAGCGGAACTCCAGCGGCACAGGACGAGTCGTGCCCGCGACGAGAGCCGTGGGTGCACCGGTGAGTCGAGAGAGTTCGCGTTGGAAAAATGCCGTTTCGCCGAGCGTGGCCGACATCAGGAGAAAGCGCGACTTCGCCATCGTCAGCAGCGGAATTTGCCAAGCGACGCCGCGCTCGCGATCGGAGTAATAATGGAACTCATCCATGATCACATCAGAAAACGGCGAATCAGCGCCATCGCGGAGAGCGTAATTGGCCAAAATTTCCGCCGTGCAGCAGAGGATGGGAGCATGGCGATTCACCGTCGCATCACCCGTTGCCATGCCGACATGTTCTGGGCCAAACTCACGGCAGAGGGCGAGAAACTTTTCATTCACCAGCGCCTTGATCGGGCAGGTGTAAATCGAGCGTCGACCCAGTGCCAGCGAGCGAAAGTGCATCGCTGTGGCAACGAGCGACTTTCCTGAACCCGTGGGCGTATTGAGAATGACATTTTGGTCGCTAAAAATCGATAGAATGGCTTCCTCCTGAGCAGGGTAAAGCTCCAGATTTTTCGTGGCGACATACGAGCAAAAAGCATCGAGCAACGCATCGCTGGTTCTCTGATCCGGTGGTGGCAAGCAGTCGATCAGCGGAAAAGAGGACATGGAGCGAGAGAGAAGAGTTTTACCACAGATTTCACGGATGGGCACAGATTTGATGAAAGCCGATCGATCTGGCCAATTATGATTGTTGTCAGGATTACTCCTTTTTCGGCAGACCAGCGGCGAGCCAAGCGTCCATGCCGCCCGTGACATTGATGACATCCTCCTTCGGCCAATCTTGCGAGGCCTCGGGAATCGTCGCGAGCGGCACCAGCTCACTGCCCGAGATGGCAGCGGCGGCGTATTCATCGGGCTCGCGGACATCGATCAAGCGAATGCCGGGGGAGGTCGTCAGCAGCTCGTGGAGTTCATTGACAGAAATGGCAGGGATTGTGGACATGGTGCAGTGGGTAGGGGCGTTCGTTTGTGGATTAGAGACGTGAAAAAGGCGAGGACTTTTGCCGCAGAGCGCGCAATCGGGATCAGGCGCAAGGGCGATCTGGCGAAAGCGATTGAGCAGGGCATCGTAGCAGGTCATTTGACCGATCGCTGGTTCGCCGATACCGGTGATCAGCTTGATCGTTTCCATCGCCTGCATGCTGCCCATGATGCCAGGGAGAGCGCCGATCACTCCTGCCTCTGCGCAACTCGGCACCGCGCCGGGAGCGGGGAGTTCCGGCAAGAGGCAGCGGTAGCAAGGTCCACCCCGATGCGGGGCAAAGACGGTCATTTGCCCTTCAAACTTCTGAATCGCGGCGTGGACCAGTGGGATCTTGCGAAAAAATGCCGTATCATTGGTGAGAAAGCGCGTGGGGAAATTGTCCGAGCCATCGACGATCACATCGCACCCTTCGCTGAGCGATAGGGCATTTTCCGGCGTAAAGCGGACCGCATGCGTTTCGAGTCGGAGAGTCGGATTCAGATCGAGCAGTCGCGAGGCCGCTGATTCGATTTTCAGTCGACCGCGAAACGATTCGCCGTGGAGGATTTGACGCTGCAAATTGCTGCTTTCCACGACATCGGGATCGACAATCACCAAATGTCCGACTCCCGCGGCGGCGAGGTAAAGAGTCGCGGGCGAGCCGAGCGCACCCGAGCCGATGCAGAGAACTTTCGCGTCGAGCAAACGTTGTTGCCCGGCGATGCCGAGCTCAGGGAGAATGATTTGTCGCGACCAGCGTTCCATAGAAAAATCGTTAGGTAGGACCATCAAAAGTCATGATATTTTCCACGTGTCGGGTGTGCGGAAAAAGATCGAACGGCTGCACCGCCGTAAGTTGAAAACCGGCATCGCGCAAGATCACCAGGTCGCGCACCTGCGTGGCGGGATCGCAGGAAACATACACCACCCGACGCGGGGCAAAGGCGATGAGTTGATCGAGAAACTCGCGCGTGCAACCCTTGCGCGGCGGATCAATCACCACCGTCGTCGCGGCAGCGGGGAAGGTGATGTCGGCAAAAATCGCTTCGGCACTGGCCGCGAGAAACGTGGCATTGTGGATGCCATTTTTTTCCGCATTCTTCTTCGCCCAGGCGACAGAAGCTTCCGATACCTCCACGGCGGCGACTTGTTGAAAAAGCCCCGAACCGCAATAGGCATCGATGAGAAACTGCGTTTCCCCCAGACAGGCCTCGCGAGCGACGTAGCCGACAAACTCTTCGAGGATGAAGGGGTTGTTTTGAAAAAATTCACCGGCCAGGAAATCAAAGCGTGTCTGGCCACAGACCTCCGTCACGATGTCGTGCGGATTGGTTGAAATCGTGCGCTGATTGTTCTCATCGACCGTCGCACGGAGCAGCAACGTCGCTCCTTTTTTGCCTGGGGTCTTGCGAGCCTTTTCACGAATCGCGGGCAGGGCATCGTTGATCTCCTTCATTGCGATGGGGCAATGCGGAACATCGAGAATCTGCGAGCGTCGACCCTGAGCGAGAAAGCCGATGGGCATGTCGGTTTCATTTTCTCGGGCCTTTTGGTAA
>RDYF01000132.1 GCA_004293285.1 Verrucomicrobiota bacterium
ATCTCGAATCCGCTCACCATCATCGAGCAGCTCACCTACCTGCTATTCATCAAGCGCCTGGACGAGATCCACACCCTCAAGGAAAACAAGGCCAATCGCCTCAAACAGCCCATCGAGGAACCCATCTTCACGCCGCAACAGGACAGCCTCCGCTGGTCGCGCTTCAAGGATGCATCTCCCGACGAAATGTTCACCACGCTGCGGGATCACGCTTTTCCTTTCATCAAGACCCTCGGCCAGTCGATCAGCGGTGAGGGCGGCAGCACCTACAGCCACCACATGAAAGATGCCACTTTCATGATCCCCACGCCCCGCGTGCTGGCAAACATTGTCGATCAGCTCGATGCCATCGACATGGCCGATAGCGACACCAAGGGCGACCTCTACGAATACATGCTCGGGAAAATCGCCAGCGCCGGGCAGAACGGCCAGTTCCGCACCCCGCGCCACATCATCCAGCTGATGGTGGACATGACCGCTCCCACGCCCAAGGACAAGATCTGTGATCCCGCCTGCGGCACCGCCGGATTCCTCGTCGCTTCCTCTGAATACCTCACCACCCACCACAGCGAAACCATCTACAAGGATGCCGCCGCCCGACGTCGCTTCAATGAGGCCACCTTCCACGGCTACGACTTCGATTCCACCATGCTCCGCATCGGCAGCATGAACATGCTCCTCCACGGTGTGGAAAACCCGGACATTCGCTACAAGGACTCGCTTTCCGAGAACGAGGAAGACGACACGGAGAAATACTCCCTCATCCTCGCCAATCCGCCCTTCGCCGGCAGCCTCGATTACGAATCCACCGCCAAGGACCTCCAGCGCATGGTCAAGACCAAGAAAACCGAGCTGCTCTTCATGGCGCTCTTCCTGCGGCTGCTCCAGACCGGGGGCCGCGCCGCCGTCATCGTGCCGGATGGCGTGCTCTTCGGCTCGTCCAAGGCCCACCAGCAAATCCGCCAACTCCTCGTCGAGGAGCAGAAGCTCGATGCCGTCATCTCCATGCCCTCCGGCGTCTTCAAGCCCTACGCGGGCGTCTCCACCGCCATCCTCTTCTTCACCAAGACCAATTCCGGCGGCACCGACCAGGTCTGGTTCTACGACATGAAACAGGACGGCTTCTCGCTCGACGACAAACGCAGCCCGCAGCCCGAAAAGTCCGACCTCCCCGATATCCTCCAGCGCTGGAAAAATCTCGACGCAGAAACATCCCGCAAGCGCACCGAACAAAGTTTCCTCGTGCCCAAGGCCGACATCGTCGCCAACGGCTACGACCTCTCGCTCAACCGCTACAAGGAAGTCGTCCATGAAACCCCATCCTCACCCGCCTCGCCGAGCTCGAAGAGGAGATCACCAAGGGAAGAAAAGAACTGGAGGGTTTGTTGGGATGAATTCGCTGCAACCGTGGCCCAACGGGCCAACATCCCTCAGCCCAGGGCACCGCCCTGGGACTGCACCGGCAACAGATCGGCGGCCTGACGGGCCGCGATCCGGGGCGGCATGGTTACACGCACAACGGTATCGCACCCCGTTGGGGCGCGGTATTCCGACGGATGGAAACCCAGGGCGATGCCCTGGACTGAGGAATGATGCGCCGTTGGCGCGGACGAAATCATAAACCATACAACCCACACAATCATGCCCCAATCCCTATCACGCGTCCTGATTCACCTGGTCTTCAGCACGAAAAACCGTGAACCGGTGATCACACCGGAAATCCGCACGGAACTACACCCTTACCTTGCGGGCACACTCGACAGCATCGACTGTCCCTCGCTCCGCGTCGGTGGGGTTGCGGATCATGTGCATTTGTTTTTCGGCCTGTCACGCACCCGAACCATCGCCGAGGTCGTCGAAACGGTAAAAACCAGTTCATCGAAATGGATGAAAAGCAATGGCCCAGAGTTTTCCGGTTTTCATTGGCAATCCGGTTACGGTGCATTCTCGGTCAGTCAGTCGGATGCCGATACCGTGGTTAACTACGTTGCCAATCAGGAAAGCCATCACCACAAAATGACATTCCAAGATGAATACCGAAAACTATTGGAAAAATACCGCATCAACTACGATGAAAAGTATGTCTGGGATTGAACCAATATGTCTTTGGCCCAACGGGCCAACATCCCCAGGGCGTTGCCCTGGGCTGAGGAATGATGCACCGTTGGTGCGGAAACATTTCTTCCGGCCCAACGGGCCAGTATCCTTCAGCCCAGCCCATCGGGCTGGGTCGGCATCCATGATAGATGGGCGGCCCAACGGGTCGCGATCCGTGTTCGCGTGGTTCCGCGTGCAACCATATCGCGCACCGTTGGCGCGCGGAATTCCAACGGACGGATACCTAGGGCGTTGCCCTTCGAACCCAGGGCGTTGCCCTAGGCTGAGGGATGATGCGCCGTTGGCGCAGAAACATTTCTTATGGCCCAACGGGCCAACATCCCTCAGCCCAGCCCAACGGGCTGGGTGGGAATCGATTATTGATGGGCGGCCCAACGGGTCGCGATATCAATTCGCATGGTTCCGCGTGCAACCATATCGCGCACCGTTGGCGCGCGGAATTCCAACGGACGGATACCTAGGGCGTTGCCCTAGGCTGAGGAATGATGCACCGTTGGTGCGGAAGATCACGCATCTCAAACCTCTAAAAAACAAAGGGCCACAGAGATTTCCCTGTAGCCACGATGCCGGCTGAGAATTCCCAACCCGCCGCAATGTATCACGATTCCTCCCGAGTTTCAACCAAAATTTACCAGTCGCTCCAAAAGCTTTCTCCCACATGACGAAATCCATTCCTCCAGAATCCCGTTTCCCTGTTCTCCTACGAAGAGGCAGCAGCGCGTCAGCTCATCACAAAATCGCCCTTGTGCGGAAAGAAGGGGAGGTGTTGGGATGAAGTGGGACACGATTCAAATATCGCAGTTCTGCAAAACTGGCACGGGAGGAACACCCTCGCGTAGCAACATAGAGCGCTATTACGAGAATGGCACAATCCCTTGGGTGAAATCTGGAGAACTCAGAGAAAACATAATTACTGAAACCAGTGAACATGTCACGGATGCCGCTTTGCGAGAAACCTCGATCAAGCTCGTTCCTGCTGGAGCGCTTTTGCTGGCATTGTATGGGGCAACAGTTGGCCGGTTAGGAATTCTTGGCGTGGAAGCGACGACAAACCAAGCTGTCTGTCACATTATCCCAGATCCTAAAAGGGCCAATGTTCGCTATCTCTTTCATGCTCTGTCGAATCAGGTGCCAAATCTCATCGCGCGTGGCGTCGGCGGTGCTCAGCCGAATATCAGCCAAGGCATTGTGAAAGAACTCGCACTCATGCTCCCGCCCCTCGCCGAGCAGAAGCGGATCGCGGCGAT
>RDYF01000133.1 GCA_004293285.1 Verrucomicrobiota bacterium
ATCGAACCGATTGGTGTCTTGCGCACTTGCTTTGGCGAAAAATTTGCCGTGCCTCGTCAACCAGGACTTTGCCCTAGCGCGTGGGGGAAATTGTTTTTTCACGAAGCCTATCGCGGCGAGGATTTTTTGCGGGGCATCGACGGCTTTTCCCATGTTTGGTTGATCTTTGGTTTTCATGAAACACTGGATCGTGGCTGGTCGCCCACCGTGAGACCGCCGCGCTTAGGGGGGAATCAGCGGGTCGGCGTATTTGCCAGTCGCAGCACCCATCGACCGAACGGCTTAGGGCTGTCGTTGTGTCGGCTCGATGGCATCGAATCCACGTCGACAGGGCCCGCGTTGCTGCTAGGAGGAGTTGATTTGATCGACGGCACTCCCGTGTATGATGTGAAGCCCTATCTTGCTTACGCCGAGGCCCTGCCTGATGCTCGATGTGGTTATGCAGATGAATCCCCGCAGCGCCGCGAGGTGGTCATCGAGGATGGCGTGCGCGCTGCTTTTCTGGCCTTGCCCTCGCGCGACCAGAAATTGATCGAAGAAGTGCTCGCTCTCGATCCACGACCAGCGGCGCACGACGATGTCAATCGCACGTACGGCGCCCTGCTCTGCGGCTGGAATGTGAAATTTCGGGTCGATGATCAAGTCCACCTCGTGGCGATAGAAAAATCGGCATGAGCAATGAGGCATGCAGCAGGCATCAGAGCGCTTGCTTTTTTGGCCAAATGGTTTTCATTATCCGCCGTGGTCACAACTCATCTCTTACCAGAGCAGCAGTTTGCGACAAATCTCGATTCCCTCCGTCAAGCATTGTGGCAACATCGTCTTTATCAACAATTGCATACACTCGATGATTTATCGGTGTTTATGGAAATGCATGTCTATGCGGTCTGGGACTTCATGTCCCTGCTCAAAGCGTTACAAGCGCGCTTGACTTGTGTTTCGACACCTTGGCTGCCGGCACGCCAGGGTAAGATTGGACGGCTCGTCAACGAGATTGTGCTAGGCGAAGAAAGCGATGCATTGCCCGACGGTGGAGCGATCAGTCATTACGAATTGTATCTGCGAGCGATGAAAGAAGTGGGAGCTGATGCAGAGGGAATCGAGCAGTTTTTGAACCATCTCCGCTCGGGCAGGGAACTCAAAGAGGCGATGATCGCGGCCGCTGTGGCAGAGCCGATTCAGGAATTCATGGACAACACCTTTGCCGTCATCCAGCGCGGGCAGTCTCATGAAATCGCCGCAGCTTTCACCTATGGTCGTGAGGATCTGATACCGGAGTTGTTCACCCAATTGGTGCATCGTCTCGATGCCGAATTCCCCGGTAGGCTCGCCACATTTCGATACTATCTCGAACGGCACATTGAGCTCGATGGAGATGAGCACGGAGCGATGGGCCGAGAAATGGTGGCGTTGCTGTGCGGAACTTGTGAGCAAAAACAACGACAAGCGGAAGCCGCTGCAATCAGCGCATTGCAGGCGCGTTTGCGGTTGTGGGATGCCATTTCGCGACGCCTCGATAGCCGTTGAGAGCTTTCTTTTCCCCGCGTTTCAACTCGCATCATTCTTCAAATAGAACATCCCAAGACGTTTTTTTCTTTTTTTATTGACTTCTACCGTTAAATCTATACAAATCGGTGCGCATTAAAAAGTGTGAGATAAAAGGCTACCTTTACGCGTGGAGCACGATCGATTACTCTCTTCCTGCCATCGGATGATCGAAGCTGAAGAGGAAACGAACAAACGAATGATTCAACAACTTCAGAAAAGACATAGTAACAATCGCGGGTTTTGGCACCTGACGATTCCGGTATTCGCCGCCATGACGGCACTTTCCTACTCGGCGGAGCCAGCGCCGAAAAAGTCTTACTACCTTGCGCCGCTGAGTTACAGCACGACGCGCGATCCGGATGTGCCGAAGTATTCGCGCCCCGGATCGGCACGCGACTTCGCGAGCTGGAAAGACCTCACTTGGCTCGATATCGGCGTCGATCACCGCGTGCGCTTTGAGTACCGCGACGACGACATCCGGCGTCCTGTCGGCGGTCTTGACCTGCCGTTCTTGCATCGAACCCGTGCGTATGTCGGCATTCACGATGTGCTCGATCCCTTCCGCTTTGCTGTGGAAATGCAAGATTCCCGACGCTACATTTCAATGATGCGGAATTGATTCGCTTGCAGGCAGAATTGTATTTCAAAGATTGGCTCGAATCCGATGCTTACGGAAACGACCGACCAGTCAGTCTGCGATATGGCATTCAGAACTTTGAGTTCTTGGATCGTCGTTTGTTAGGAAACAATCAATGGCGCAACACGGCCAACACCTTCCTCGGATTTCGTGGAGCGGTGGGTCAGGATGCCAATGATTGGAGTCTCGACATGCTAGCGGTTCAGCCGCTGGAGCGCGACATCAA
>RDYF01000134.1 GCA_004293285.1 Verrucomicrobiota bacterium
GTTGTTCCAGCCCAGGCCGCTTAGCCTTGCTCCAGTCAAGATAGGCGGAAATATCCTCACCTGCATCAAAACGGCGCTCCAATTCCTCAGCTGTGATTGGATCCTTCTTTTTCACCATGGCGTGCTCTCCTTACTGATATGATTCTGATTCGGTATACTCTTATCTTCGCATGAGGCCATAGGATGGATGCCTGCGATCATGGCGTAATACTAGTACACGAATGCCATGAGCTGTCTCGCGATAAAGAAAATGATAAGGAAATCCCGGAATATTTGCACGGCGCAAATCAGAAAAAATCAAGTGATAGACTCTTGGATTGTCAGAACCTTTTCGACAACAGAAAGAAATTCTTGATAAAATCGATCTCCGACAGAATCTGAAGCTTCGTCCGTGTAATAAGCCAAGATTCCGCTCATATCGCGCTGAACAAGACGATGAAAAATGACGCTCGAAGCCATTAACGTCGAAAGGATTTTTTAAATTCATCCAGCGACAGACCAGAACTTGGATCGCGATCAAGCTCTGCATCTCTTCGCATCGCTTCTGCCACTCCAGCATCATCGTCATGAAGGATCGCCGGGAGAGATTCAAGGAGCTGTGCCGCAAGAAATGCACGTTGATCTTCCGGAAGTTGTAATAACTGCTCTTCGAGTTCTACCAGCGTAGGCATATTGTCAATCTACAAGAATATGAATGCTTTGCAACTGCGATTTTGCCGCAGCAATCCCATAAAGGCAATCCTCTTACCATCAAAAGCCTTCTGCTCCCCGAGATCATGACATGGCGCAATCCCACAACATGAGCCGTTTCAGGGAAGCCGCTATGCGCCGCTGTGGCTCGACTTCCTGCCAGTTTCGATCGAAACAAGACTGCACCTTCCCTTTTGCCGCGTTTTTTTGCATTTTCGCCAATTGAAAGATAGACCAAGCCGCCGTTTCGTGCTTTCTATTCCCGCGCGCTCGCCATGTCCATCGAATTCACCCGTAATTTCTCGATCATCGCTCACATCGATCACGGTAAAACTACGCTCTCGGACCGACTTCTCGAAATGACGGCGACGATTTCCCAGCGGGAAAAACAGGACCAGCTTCTGGACTCGATGGACCTAGAACGCGAAAAGGGCATTACCATCAAATCGCACCCGGTCACGATGGCCTATAAGGCGAAAAATGGCCAGGTCTACAAGCTGAACCTGATCGATACTCCCGGTCACGTCGATTTCACCTACGAGGTGTCGCGCGCACTCGCCGCTTGTGAAGGCGCCGTGCTGATGGTCGATGCCGCCCAAGGCGTGGAAGCGCAAACGGTGGCGAACTTGCACTTGGCGATGCAGCAAAGCCTGACCATCATTCCCATTCTCAATAAAATCGACCTCCCCGCAGCGGATGTACCGAAATGCCGCAAGCAACTGGAAGACATCCTCGCCATCCCCGCCGAGGACGCGATTCCCGCTTCGGCGAAAAATGGCATTGGCATCGAGGACATCCTCGAAGCCATCGTCGAACGCGTGCCACCACCCGTGGAGCATGAAGACAAACTCCTGCGCTGTTCGGTCTTTGATTCGGTCTATGATACCTACCGCGGCGTGGTCTCGTATGTGCGGGTTTTTTCTGGCTCGGTCAAACGTGGTCAAAAAATCAAACTTTTCGCCACCGACAATCATTATGAGGTGAAGGAAGTGGGCATTTTCACCCCGAAAATGACTGCCATCGACCAATTGGTCGCGGGCGATGTCGGTTACATCATTGCCAATATGAAGTCGGCTTCGGAAGTGAAGATCGGCGATACGGTAACGGATGCACAACGCGGCTGCGCCGAACCGCTGCCCGGCTACAAAGAAATCCAGCCCATGGTTTTTGCGGGCATTTACCCCATCGATACCTCGGACTATGAAGCCTTGAAAATGGCAATGGCGAAGTTGCAGATCAACGACCCCGCTTTCACCTACATGAATGAGTCGTCCACCGCGCTGGGCTTTGGCTTCCGCTGCGGATTCCTCGGACTCCTTCACATGGAAATCATCCAAGAACGTCTGCGCCGCGAGTTCAACATGGATGTGATATCGACCTATCCTTCGGTCATCTATCAGGTTTCTCTCACCAATGGCGAGGAATTGATTGTCGATAACCCGACAATGTTCCCCGAACAGCAGCAAATCGAAGAAGTCCGCGAACCCATCGTCAAAGTTTTTGTCATGGTCCCCGGCGAATACATCGGCGATGTCATGTCGCTGGTCATGGAAAAACGCGGTGAGGTGATCAATACCGAAACCATCGATGAAACCCGCGTGATGCTCACCAGCCTGCTTCCTTTGGCGGAAATTCTGGTTGACTTCAATGACCGCCTCAAATCCATGACCCGAGGCTACGGCTCGATGGATTATGAACACAATGGCTACCGCCCCGCCAAGATGGTGAAAATGGACATGCTCATCGCCGGAGAACCCGTGGAAGCATTCAGCACCATCGTCCACCGCGATAAAGCCGAGTCGTTTGGCCGTGCCCTTGCTCTGCGCCTGAAGGAGGTCATACCGAACCAACTCTTTGTCGTCGCCATCCAAGCCACCGTCGGCGGAAAAATTGTCGCGCGCGAAAGCATTTCGTCGATGGGCAAAAACGTCACCGCCAAGTGCTACGGTGGCGACATCACCCGCAAACGCAAGTTGCTGGAGAAACAAAAGGAGGGCAAGAAGAAGATGAAAGCCATCGGCAAGGTGAATATCCCCCAAGACGCCTTCATCAAGGTCCTCAAAACCGGCGATTGAGCCAGCGGACCGATCAATCCCTTGATCATCGAAGACGATAGCTCAGCAATGTCGCGCGGCGGCATGAGAAAGACCGTATCGATCTCCGGTGCCATGTCGGAGTTGATGTGTCGCATCACACGCTCATACTCGTAATCATTCGGCGAGCGAATCCCACGCAAAATGTAGGTCGCGTTCATCCGCTTGGCGTAATCGACGAGATACCGATTGTCAAAATGCGCGATCGTCAGCCGCTCGCTGCTCGGCGTCGATGCCTCAAGCATCTCCATCCGCCGTTCCACGGAAAAGCTGTAGGTTTTCTGCGGATTATTGCCAATGGCCACGATCAATCGATCAAATAGCTCCAGCCCTCGTTGAATCATCCACAAATGACCATTGGTCGGAGGATCAAAAGACCCCGCATATACCGCCGTGCGCATAAAATTCCCACGATGCCTTCCCATCCAAATCCAAATCCAAATCCAAATCGAAATCCAAATCGAAATCCAAATCGAAATCCAAATCGAAATCCAAATCGAAATCCAAATCGAAATCGAAATCCAAATCGAAATCGAAAATCCCCCAGCAAAAAAATTCTGAAAATTCTGAAATTCTGTCAAAAAAACACAGTCAGTCCTCCAGACCCCCGATTCCCCCAAACGACCCTTCTAAAAAAAATCCGCAAAATCTAAAATGAAAAATCCTAACGCCCCGCAGCAATCACATCTAGCACCCAGCGATACTCCGCCACAAGATGCTCGTGCAAGGGCCGCTGCATGGCGTCGGGCAACACGCCCCAGGTGTAGGTCTCGATCTCGTAATGCTGACAAAAATCCGGATGCTTCCGCGCATACGCCAACAGCTCCTCAGCATGGCTTCGCGTCGACCGCAAGGGCGGCAAGGGATCGGCATCGAGCGGGATGTGAAAGTGCACACGCGCCTCCACCGACCCCGCATACGCTGCCTCGCCCGCTTCAAAAAATTCCGGCAAATCCCGATAGCGCGTCACGGAACCATCCGCCCAACGCAATAACACTTGATGCAGATAGGTCGGCTCGTGAAAGGATCGCAAACACTCCCTCGCCGCAGGATCATTGGCATCGCATGCCAAAGCCGCCGACAAATGAACTTTGGAAATCCGAATTCCCGCCTTGCGAAAGGCTTCTAACGAATCAACGCAATCATCAAACTCTAACGCGAAATGACAGGTGTCGTAGTTCACTCCGATCCTCCGCTTCAAAACATGCTCGTCACCACCATACGCCCACAATCGCTCAAAAAACGCCAGCGTCTCCTGAGTGTTTTCAAAATGCCCCAGCGGCTCAGGCTCCAAGCCCAAATGCAAGTCCACCCCATGCTGCTGCGACCACTTTTCTAACATCGATGCACACTCGATCAAATGATCAAAAATCTTCGACTCGTCGGCATGAAATTCTTTGAACGACCCCGGTAACGTGGATACCGATCCCTCTTCGCCCGGCTGCAGGAATGGCAACAAAATCTGAAACAATTGCAGCGTGTACTCCAACCGGCTCCGTTCCGCCCAGTCGGGCCGATACACCTGTTCTTTCACTCGCGTGCCATGAAACGCGCCATAAGGAAAGCCATTGATGGTAAAAACCTTGCAGCCTTGCTGCTTCACCCAATCGACAAAACGCGGCAACTCCTCACCCGCCAGCAATTCCTGCGCCGCCCGCGCGGACAAGCGAGGAGCAAGAGGAAAAGGCGAAAGCAAAGTCGACTCCCCCTCCAATGAGCTCTTGACCGCCAGCGCGTGGGTTTGCAGAGCCGCGAACGTTTCCTGCCAAGATTCTGCTGGATGAATGTTGGTGCAATAAGCAAAAATCACGCGCTCAACCTGCCGTAGAGAAAAAGAAATGCCAAGAAAATCTCCCCTCAGAAACGAAATAAGGCTGTCCATGGAAGAACAGCCCATCAGGATAAAAATGAAGCGGCCCGATCAGAAAGCCTAGGAAAAACCCAAAACCTAGTGCGAGATGATCGGACCGCCTTTGTCGACTTGCGACACGCAAAAGATAACGCACCCAGCAAAAACGTCAATACTTTTTTTCGTTTTTTTTCATTTTTTTCTCCAAGCCCCCCAAACGCCCTTCCCGAAGGCACCGCAGAGGCCTTGGTGGAGCCATTCCGAGGAAAACGTAGCTACCGATTTGCGTCGCTGTGCTGATCAAAAATCCCTTCTTGGGCCTGTCGCTTGGAAAGCGACGCCACGATCTTGCCGACCATTTCCCTGCCTTCGCGAAGGAAAACGAACACTTTTTCTTGCATCCCGTCATAAAATCGCTACAACGCCCCCCGCGACCACAGCAACCGTAACAAACGGAGAGGTGGCAGAGTGGTCGATCGCGTCGGTCTTGAAAACCGAAGATGGGAAACCATCCGTGGGTTCGAATCCCACCCTCTCCGCCA
>RDYF01000135.1 GCA_004293285.1 Verrucomicrobiota bacterium
CGCCAAGAGGAAAAAATCATTCCCGCATGGGTCGATTATCTTTCCATTCGCGGCATGAAAACCGAGGCAAAGCAGCGCTTGCATCAAATCAAGCCGCGCACCTTGGGTCATGCTGGACGCATCAGTGGGATCACCCCCGCCGACCTCGCCCTACTCGCCATTTGGATGGAAAAAGGAGAAAAGGCCGCCACAGAAGAAAAAGTCTAAGCGACTCCTTGTCATCCCGAATCGTTTTGTGTAGAGTCAACACTACTCAAAAAAACCATCATGAAAACCATCCTTTGCCTTACATTCCTGTCATTGGTGTCGGTGCTCACGGCACAAGAAAAGAACACGCCCGTTGCTGCGAAGATGACCATCCAACAGCTTTATCAGAGAGCCGTTGCTGAAATGAATCAAGGCAATGTGATTGCTGCCGAGCAAGATTTTCAAGCCATCTTACGAGCTCAGCCCCAGCACCCGCAGGCGCTCTATGCTCTCAATCATTTGAAATCAAACCGCGCCAGCTATGCAGCTCGCAGTCGGATGCACCGCATGAAAGCCATTCAGATCGACAATGTCGATTACGTCGATGCGAGCTTAACGGAAGCTTTAGAAAGCCTCAACGCCCAGGTCAAGAAAGCATCGACAGACAAGTTTTCGCCCAATTTTATCGTCAAGGATCCTCAAAACAAGTTCGACTCGGCACGACTTACGCTGCAATTGCAGAATGTGCCAGCTAGCCAAGTGCTGAAGTACATCGTCGACAACTTGCAAGCCAAGGTCACTTACGAAGAGCACGCCATTTTGATCCTCGCTCCGTAATGTCCCTAGTCACCGCCAGCACTGTCGTCATCACTGGAGGGCACGGTTCCTTAGCCAGCCACATGGCGACCGTTTTTCGCGAACGTGCGCCGCATTGGACCGTGCTCACTCCTTCACGTTCGGAACTCGATGTCACCGATGCCGAGTCGATCAAAGATTTTTTCGCCGCTCATCCCTGCGATTTGCTCATTGCCAATGCCGGAAAAGTCCACGACCAGCCCTTACTCACGACAGCAGAATCGACCTGGAATGAATTGCTCGATGTCAACCTACGTGGTGCGGCTTGGTGCGCGAAACAGGCGAGTCGTGCAATGATCAAAAAGCGTGAAGGTCACATCCTTTTCCTCAGCAGCTTTTCCGCGATCAGCCCACCGGCGGGACAAGTCGCTTACGCCAGCGCCAAGGCGGGATTGCTCGGGTTGACGAAAGCGCTCGCGCAAGAACTCGGTTCTGCCAACATTCGCGTCAATGCCATTTTCCCGGGCTTTCTCGAAAACGCCATGACGGAACACGTCAGTCCGGCTCGCAAAGAACAGGTCGTGCAAGCGCATTGCCTCAAACGCTGCAATACCCAATCAGCCGTCGCCGATTTTGTCTTCGCGCTACACCAACTGCTACCGCATACCTCCGGACAAGTCTTCTCGCTCGATAGCCGAATTGCGCCATGGACCTGAAAGCCTTGATAAGAATCGAGTCTTATGACATGGGGTCGCTCGATTCTGTGGTCTGAAACAGCGAAATCTTGCGACCCGTGTTTTCCTGCTCGATTTTGATCACGAAACGAGACTCAGGCAAAAGCTGCGGAAAAAGGTCGGCCCATTCGACGAGCATGACACCAGCTTGGTCGCAGTAGTCATCCCAACCGAGCTGCAGCACTTCTTCTGCTTGTTGGAGTCGATAGAGATCAAAATGAAAAATCGGCATGCGACCGCCATGATATTCCTGCACCAGGGCAAAAGTAGGGCTGGTCACTTCACCGGAATAACCGAGCGCCCTGGCAAAGCCTTTCACCCAATGGGTTTTTCCCGCACCCATTTCACCAAGTAAGGCAATGGTCATGGGACCTTGCAACATTCGGGCCACTTCTTCGCCGCATTGTTCTGTTGCGGCGGAATCGGCGGCATGCCATTGTTGGATCAGCTTCATCTTGCCATTGAGGCTAACTTGAAGTGATTGCTCCTGACGAGCAAAAGTAAAAAATTTTTGAAAAAATGCTTGCGCAGTTTGATCTTTTATGGTGAAGTTCGCGCCCCGCTCGCAAGAGCATAACCTTCATACGATCATGGGCTACGCAGTCATCAAAACAGGCGGTAAACAATACCGC
>RDYF01000136.1 GCA_004293285.1 Verrucomicrobiota bacterium
CATCCCAAAGGAGATTCGTAAATCCATGAACCTTCAACCGGGTCAGCGCCTTCAGTTGAAAGAAGTCGATGGCAAGATCGAAATCAGTCCCATCCTCACCCCCGATCAGTTCTTGGGATACCTCAAAAAACGAGCGAACGTTCCTTTTGTTCGAGAAAAAACGGATCGTCCCTTACCATAATGACTTACTGTTTTGATACATCGGCCATCATTGAAATCACGCACGATGGCGCCAATGCTCGGACATTTGCCAAAGCGCTCGCGAAGGCGGAGAAGGTGGTGATTTCCGCGATAAGCATTTACGAAGTAGCGCGTTACACACGTCATGTCTGTCGCCGATGAAGCGGCCACAAGAGAGATTCTCACGTTTCTTTACCAATACCACATCGCGCCCGTTTTCCCTGATATTGCCGAAAATGCTGCCCTTCTTGGCGCAAAGCATAAACTCGCCATGGCCGACGCGATCATTTACGCGACAGCCCTGGAACATCACGCCACGCTGTGGACACAGGACGATGACTTCGCAGGGCTGTCTCATGTGAGATACTACCCGAAGAAAAAATCATAAACGTACTCACGACTGACGTCGCAGACCCAGCCAAACGCAGCCAGCGACCCACACGACGAACAAACTCGCGGCCCACCAAGGAAGGCCGAGTCGTTGGAAAAATCCGAGTCGCACGGCGGGAGTCATCGTTTCATTGGATGTCGCAGGAGACACTGGTTCTGCAGGCGCAGGAGGCACTAAATCCGCAGCAGTGAGCATGGGCTTACCCACTTCACTGCGCAGTGCTGCGACTTGGTCGGGCGTGACCACACTGGCTTGATTGCCGAAATTTTGACGAATGTATGTTAGCACTGCCGCCACTTGTTCATCGCTCTGATGCGCTTGCGGCGGCATCACGCCATTGAACACACTGCCTTTGACCGTGATCGGGCCCATCAAGCCGCGCAGTTGGATGCGAATCAAGTTTTCCACAGGACCCGTGACCCACTCGGAGCCCGCCAGCGCAGGACCTGCGCCGCCCGCACCACTGCCGTCCATGCCGTGACATGCGGCGCAAAGCATGTATTGCTGTTTGCCCAGTTTGAGAACTTCCGCCGATGCGCCTTCGGAATGACCCGATGGCTTGGGCGCTTCCACTGTGGGAGCAGGAGCTTCGTTTGATACCGTCACGGGCACGACCTCCTTATTCGACTTCGCCGCAGGCTTGGCTTTTTTCAAACTCACCAACCACGCCACCAAGTCGCGGGCTTCACGAGGTTTGAGCAAGGTATGCATCGCCGGCATCGCAGAAATGGGTGGCGTCATTTCTTGGATGTCGGTGCGTTTGACTTGTGCGATTGTCTCACCGACATCGATCTCGATGATCTCATCGGTCTGCTTCATCAAAATGCCACTCAGCTCCTTGCCATCGCGCAAAGTCGCCGAAACCACGCCAAAGCCCGACGCGACTTTTGCGCTGGGATTCATCATCGATTCCATCATGAAGCGGGCATCGCCGCGCTGCCCAACTCCCGCGAGATTCGGGCCGGCTTCGCCGCCTGCTTCATGGCCATCGCCCGCACGGTGACAACGCATGCACTCGGCAGGATGTGACAGGTAAATCTGCTCGCCACGTTGGGCATCTCCGCCATGAATCGCAGGCAACCACGACGCCAGCGCATCATCGGCAGCCAGGGAACTCTTCCACTGTTCCAGCGCCGCTTTGACAGAGGCTTCGGTCCGCGACTCCGCTGTTTCTAACAACTCAATGCCATACGGCAAGGCTCCCTGCTGTTTCGTGAGCTCTTGCAAGCCCCGAACAATCTGCTCCGCAGCTTGGTCGCCGGGGATATTCGCCAGCAAGGACCACGCGCCTTGCGCTTTCGCGGCATTGGTGTGTTGCAACAACTTGCTCAGAGGCTGCAACGCTTTTTCAGGCTGTTGCTTGATCATCTCCGCCAGCGCCGCAAGCGCAAGAGTGGCTTGTTTGTCGAGCGACCAGCGCTGCAACGCCGCATCGCGCTGCTCAGACTGGGATTGCAGGAAAAGATCCATCGCTTTGGCCCGAGCCGCAACAGGCAAGGAGGCATCGTCGACAATTTTTTCGAGATCTCCAGGCGATAGTTCGGCGAGCGTGAGCTGGTATTGCTCCACCAAAGCGAGTGCTTTGGCCAACACTGAACCGCCACTGCGGATCAATTGCGGCAGCCCATTGCTCAACAGCGCTTTGATCTCATCAGCCGAACGCTCAGGCAAGGGCGCGTAGAAGCCGATCGATTGTTCGACAGGAAAAGGCTTGGGCCACTCAGCCAACAAACGCATCGCTTCATCGCGCACGGACGCAGGCAGCGAGGCATCGCTCG
>RDYF01000137.1 GCA_004293285.1 Verrucomicrobiota bacterium
AAAATGTCTGTTATCTCGGCTGCGGCCTATGACACCTATGCTACGTTCGTGGCCTCGATTTCGGTTGGCTTGGCGGCTCTTGCTCGTTCGTTGATCCAATGAAGCGGTAATAGGTTTTCCAGTTCTTCGGACGGCGGATTTTGCATGAGCTTTTCAAACACCCACTCGAAGTAGGCGAAGGGATCTGCACCGTGGCGGCGGACTTGTTCTACGAAGGTATACATCACGGCACTTCGCCAACCAGTGTGCTCGCCGCCAATGAACATCCAGTTCTTGTGTCCGAGCTTGGTTGGCCTTACTGCATTTTCCGTTAGATTATTATCAAATTCTATCTGCCCATCGATGAAGCAGGGTTCAAGGTGGGGTAGCTGCGCAACTGCATACGCGAGCGCTTTCCCGAGGTTGCTGCGCGGGATGATTTTTTTGCTGCGTTGGAGGCGTTTGGTGAGTTTGACGAGGTGTTCGTATGGCTTGCGACTTTCTAGCCAGCGAGCCCGTTGACGCTCTAAGGGGCCAGCACGCTCTTGCTTCAGCCTTTTTTCCACTTGGTAGATGCTGCCGATCAGCAAGAGGATGCGCGCGGTGATGCGGGGGTAATCGCTGCGTGCTTCTTTGAACTTACGACTGATGTGCGCAAAGCAGGACATCTCAGGGGTCAGTCCTCGCATGGTAACATTTTTATTTTTAGTTAGGCTAGAAACGTAGCAATATCAATAGAAAATGAATTTGCCGAAGGTGTCAATTTTCGGCGTCGATTCTTGGAAGTGTTATTTTATTTCGTTAGAAAATAGGATGCGTGAGCGCCGTAAGGTTATGGAGTCTCTTGGTGATGGAGTCATTCTCGATCACGCTGGGTAAGATGCTCATTTCTTCGCAGAACGAAATTAAGCCCCTTCATTTGACACAAAATCTCCTTTTCCTCCATGGGGATTTTTGATAGGTTTTTTTCATGCACAGAAGCTCTACGCCGATCACGTTCTCCACTCGTGGAGTTAGTGCTCGCGTGGTCGGAATGCAACTTTCGGTAGCAAAAAGAACGGAAAATCAGCGTTTTTCCGGGGTAGCAAAGTATTACGGATACCGTTACTACCACCCCCAAACAGGCCGCTGGATCAACAAAGATCCGATTGAGGAAGAGGGTGGATTGAATCTGTATGGGTTTGTGGGGAATGATGGAGTGAATAATAACGATTTACTTGGTAAAGTAATAACTATTTTACCAAATGGGAAAAAAACTACAACCAACGTAAGGCTAATTGAAAACAATAGCAAGGATATTGTTGATTTGAAATCAAATAAATACGAGTTGAATGAATGCGATAAATCATGTCCGGGTTATCTTATAGAGGGAGGTTACAGTTCGGACTTCAGTAATTGCTGCGTGAAAGGTAAAATGGTTGAGACTGTCCCTATTTACAAACTACCACCATACAACGGAAATTTAAGCGCGTGTGTCGAGGCAAACAAAGAGCATGGAGTGCATTACATCGGAGGATTAGTAATTGACTGGAGTTTGGTCCTGATTGGTGGAGTAGGTTCTGTTACAAAAAAAGCATCAGGTTGGGGGCTTAAATTTATATTTGGAGCAGCATTTGTTGCGAGTCTACCTGACCCATTTGATGTTGGTGATAGGTATGCCGAATATAGTTCGAAGTTAGATTGCATGAGATTTACATGCCCGATCGGAATTCAAGGGAAGTGATATATGAAATATTTTTTTTGGTGCGTCTATGCTAGCTGCGTGATTTTCATAAGAGAAAAGTATGTAGTAACACAAAATGAAAAAATAGCATACTCTTTTATATATATTGTAATCACTTTTTTTATTATAGCTTTTTTTAATAAATTGAGCAAGAATGAAAAGAATCATGTAGAAAAGAAAGATAGTGGTGATTTTTGACATGAATGGAGTCAGATTCGGTGATGAAATCCATGGATCGGTTTAGAAAAGTTCATGATTTTTTGGTAAGCGGCCAACAGCCCCCATCGATTCATCAACGGGAATTTTGGATATGTGAAAGGTCATCTGTTGATCACTTCGCAGGTCTGGCATCCCTTCAGGATGCTGGATTCCGATGCGTGTTTTCCGGTGGTATCGCCCGATGGGCTCAACCACCGGCTACAATCTGCCATCCCGCCGGGATGAAGAAGTTTCGCGTTGGTCTTTCCTTAGCAAAACGATGCGAGACAGGACCAGCATTTTCTCTTCCCGAAGGGATGAAAGGTGGTTGACGAAGGTCGAGAACGCGCGTGTGTTCGATGCCGCTGGATTAGGTCCCTTAACGAAATCCGTGCGCCCCTTCATGGCGCGAATGATGTGTGGGTTGTGTCGTTATCCAGGCTGATTTTCTCACAAAAATCACCCTTCGCTCTCACCGTTCACACCTTTGGTGTGGGGGGAATCTGGACGCGTATGATGAGTGGATTGTGTCGTTATCCAGGGTGATTTTCTCACAAAAATCACCCTTCGCTCTCACCGTTCACACCTTTGGTGTGAGGGGGATTCTGGCGCCAACGGTCGAATCGATGATGCTTCTTCGTCATCCTGGCTACACGCTGCCATCCCTCTGGGATGAAGAAATTCTGCGTCGGTGTTTCTTCTGCGAGACGATGCGAGTTAGATCCATCAACATTTTCTCATCCTGCATCGATACGCCCGTGGGCTCGCAATGTAAGAGCAGACAAGTTATGGTGGCGGGAAAATTGTCTTTTCAACATTTGGGGAATCTGTGTTTTTGGGTGGGACTGTTACTTCTTTTTGACTTATGAGTGGAGATGTTGATCGGCGTCGTGCGTTGCTTGCTTGTGATAAATTTAAGGGATCATTGCGAGCGATGGAGGCTTGTGAAGCGGTGGCGCGTGGTTTGGGGGATGATTGGGTGGTGGAGATGTGCCCGCTGGCGGATGGGGGTGAGGGGTTTGTCGATACGATGATTGCGGCGATGTCGGGTGAACTGCGGTGATTGAAATGGCGTCGGCAAGTGGCATGTGGCGAATGGCGGGTGGCGAGCGTGATGTCATGGCGTCCGATACCTATGGGACAGGGCAGTTGATTCGGCATGCCATCGAGGTGTCCAGGGTAGACGAAATTTTAGTGGGCCTCGGTGGTTCTGCGACCAACGATGGCGGGGCGGGAATGGCGGCAGCGCTGGGGGTGAAATTTTTTGATGAAAATGGCAGGGTGCTTTCGCCCTGTCCGCGAGAATTGCAGCATGTCGCGCGGGTGGATGTGAGTCAGAGAATGCCTCTGCCGCCGATTCAGGTGGCTTGTGATGTCGATAACCCTTTGTGTGGTCCCAAGGGAGCCAGTGCCGTTTACGGTCCGCAAAAAGGGGCGAGCGCGGAGCAAGTGGTGTTGCTCGACGCCTGCCTCGGGCGACTGGCAGAGATATCGGGAGCGAGCGAGTGCGCCCTGGTTCCCGGAGCGGGAGCGGCAGGAGGTTTGGGATTTGGCTTCATGGCCTATGCGGACGCGAAACTGGTGTCGGGCTTTTCCTTAGTCGCAGAAATCGCCGATTGGCGGAATCGGGTCGCAGAAGTGGACTTAGTGATCACGGGCGAGGGGTCCTTGGACGAGCAATCACTGCATGGCAAAGGTCCGGTGGGGATGGCGCGGTTGTGTGGCGAGCTCGGCGTGCCCTGTGTTGCCGTGGCCGGGCGATGCACGGACGAGGTGGAGTTGCGTCGAGTGTTCGACGATGTGGTCGATCTACGGTCAAGTGTCGCGACCGTCGAAGAATCGATGGCACGGGCGGCTGAGTTGATCGAGCAGCGAGTCTTGGGAAAGCGGGGTGATTGGCGGAAATTGGTCGAGGTGGCGAGAGGCAAAAAACAGGAAAAAAGGGAGAAGTGTTAAAAAAAGCATTTTTTCACTTGCGCCTGGTGGCAGATTCTCCTAGCTTCGCGCCCCGCAACACCAACAACCGCTTTTTTTATGTCCAAGCACAACAGTCTCAAGTCTTCCGCCACCGTGGGTGGTAAGCGTTCCGTTCTTAAGCGCTTCGAGCGCGTGAAGCTGATGAAAGAGCGTGGTCAGTGGAAACAAGGCCGCAGCCCACTTGGTTTGCCAAAAACCAAGCACGAGGCTTGATTGCTGGTCTGGTGTTTTGCTGCCAACGATTTTCGTGGGTGCAACGAACCTTTTCTGAGCGCGGATCTCTCTTGATCCGCGCCTTTTTCTCTTGTAGACATTTGACCGTATGGAAACCACGCGACTGAACAAATACTTGGCCGCCTGTGGGGTGGACTCACGCCGCGGTTGCGATGCGCTGATTTTGGAAGGTCGGGTGGAGGTGAATGGCCAGCCCTGTCTCAAGCCGGGAACGACGGTGAAAGACGGCGACCATGTGCGGGTGGATGGCAAGCGCGTGACCTTGCGTCGGACCACGACCATTTTGCTCAACAAGCCCCGTGGCTTAGTGTGCACGGCCGATGATGAGATGGGTCGTGAAACCATCTACGCTTTGCTGCCTGGGTCATTGCAACACCTACATCACGTGGGTCGGTTGGATGCGGATTCCGAGGGTTTGCTGTTGATGACCAACGATGGGGATTTGACCCAGCGATTGATGCATCCGCGTCACAAAGTGGAGAAAGAATACTACGTGACGAGCAATCAGCCGTATCTCCAAGAGCATTTGGATCTCTTTTTGACCGGTGTTTACACCAAAGAAGGCAAGCTGCATGCCAAATCCTTGCGTCGATTGAGTGCACGTCGGATTGCGATGGTATTGGATCAGGGAGCGAAGCGTCAGATTCGTTTGATGCATGAAACCTTGAGTTACCAGGTGACCAAGCTCGTGCGGGTGCGCATTGGTCAGCTTTGGGGCGGGGATTTGGAAGTGGGGCGCTATCAGCTACTCGGTCCTGAGGAAATTGAAAAAGCGAG
>RDYF01000001.1 GCA_004293285.1 Verrucomicrobiota bacterium
GGCTTTGTGAAACTCTACACCCCCATCGCCGACTCGGTGAATGGCACGTGCAGCAGCACTTCGTATCTACCGAACTATCGCGGCGTGGTGGCGCGCTATGATGATCTCACTTGGGGCGTAGCACTTCGCTCGGCCGACGACACGAAGGAATTTCTCCATGTGCTCAAAGCACCACAAGGAAACACCTTGCAACTCCCGCCACCAGCGGACGGTAAGTTGTTTGGCAACGCGCGACTTTTCGTCGGTGGGCAAAAGCTCAGCATGAAGCAAACGAACCGCGGCATCACTCTCACTTTGCCGGAAGGTGCGACGTGGCAAACACCGGATACCGTGATCGTCATGGATGTCATCGCCCCCGGCGGTGTGGGCTTGGTGAATAACACCAGTCGCGCTCTGCGCTGGCAGGGTTCTTCGTGGAGCTATCAACAAGATCTCACGAAAAAAGGATACCGTGGTGATCACCACCGTACCAACAGCGATGGCGATGCCGTGGAATTCACTTTCGAGGGCACAGATGTCGCTTGGATCGCCGCTGCCGATCAACCCACCGCTCAAGTGCAAGCGTGGATCGATGGCACGTCGCTAGGAGTCATCGACCTCAAAGCACAGCAGCAGGCGACGGAAGTTTTTTCTCAAAAGAATCTCAAGCGTGGCCGACATACCCTGCGCTTGGTGAAACAGAGTGGTGCGCTCCTCACCGTCGATGCCTTCCGCGTCAGTGATCTGGTGAACGATGCGGATGCCGATGTCACTTTCTCTCGTTCGACGAATCACGGCGCGAGGAGTGCGCAGCTCGAAGGCCCTTGGGAGCCTCGGGGGAACTCATGGATCAATGGCCAAAAGTTCACCTTTACCTTCCACGGCACGGAAGTCGAGGTTCTTGGCGGGGCCGCCCACGGCAGTGGCGATCTCGTTCTGACGGTCGATGGCAAGGAGCATGGCACTGCTCACTGTCACGGTGGCCAATCGACACGCACGCTCTTTCAAGTCAAAGGCCTTACGAACGGCACCCATACCATCGTCGGCCAATACACCAATCCTCACCCCGGAGGCTTCATCGCTGCGTTGGATGGCTTTGTGGTGACGCGCGACGACTACTGGGCTTATCAAACGAAACGTCAACGCGGTGAATTGCGCAATGACGCGCATCATAGCATCCTGAAAAATGCCACGGGCTTTCTCACCTTCCAAGGCTCGGGCGTGGAAGTGCTTCCGACGCGCGATGCCGAATCACGTGGCGTGCATTATGTGTTAGAAAACAAGCAGTTCCAGATGTGGCAAGGAGTTCATCATTATGCACCCGTGAACATTGTCGGCACACCCGTCTATCAGATGAAAAACCTTGTGCCTGGCACACACACGCTGCATTTCACGAATTCGGCCAATAGCAGTGGGGTCAATTTTTCCCAAGTGCGACTGACCATGGATGCCTTCCGCGTGCACAAAGGCGAGTCGAGCTCGGCCAGCCCGCTATTCTGGGGCAGCAAGGCCCAAGGCGGCTCGGGCGAGTGGACCACGGCAGCGACCGCCGCGTGGTTCGATGGCACGCAAGATGCCGATTGGCAAGATCTGGGCGCCGATGACTACTGTGCGGTTTTTGCCGGCCAAGCAGGCGAAGTCACCTTGAAAAACCCCATGCGCGTCAACCGCATCGAGTTCCCTGTCGATGGCTATTCACTGCGCGGCGAAGGCCTTTATCTCGTCGGACACAAGCCCATGATCCACCTCGGTCGCGGCGTGAAAATCACCATCGCCGCCCCCCTCCACAGCGCCGATGGTGCCAAGGTCCCACCCGGCACCTACACCCAAAGCACCCACCCCCAATGGATCACCGGCCCCGGCTCGCTGACGGTGACAGAGTGATGCCCCTCTTCACTAACACCAATCAAAAAGCAATGACTCACACGAAGTCACGAAGACACGAAGCTCATTGAAACTCTTCTTTTCTTCAAAACTTCGTGCCTTCGTGCCTTCGTGTGAGATTCATTCAACAACCTAGGGCTCTCCCCTACCAGATTTGTCGCAGATCACATCGGTCTCGATAGGAACACAGTCCGCATCACGCAAAAAAGCTCACCGTGCTGGTGAGCTTTTTTCTTTTGAGAAGTACCGGGAACAGGACTCGAACCTGCACGCGTCTACCAATTCCGCCATCCCGGCGCGGGAAGAAGAATTTGATCTTACGGACGCTTCCTGGCAAGCACGGAATGAAAAATTCTTGCGTCCTCGACCCATGCCCTCGAAGCTTTTCTCAGGGACCAACAAACTTTTTGAATAATTTCCCCTTTCCCGCGTCCCATGATTGATATGAAAAAGTATCTTCTCCTCGGTGCAGCAGCTCTCAGCTCTCTTTTCAGCTCCTGCTATTATGATCCCTTTCTCTATGGCAATAGCCATACGTCGGCGAGCTTCGGCGTGAGCAGTTTTGGCGGAAATACCAGCACGTCGTTTTTTGTCAGCACGGGCGACCCTCGCTGGGCCTATGACTCCTACCGCTTTTGCTACTTCGATCGCTATCGCTCGTGCTATTACGATCCTTTCCTCTATGGCTATTACCCCGTCGGCTTTTTGCCCGCGCCCATCGTCGGCTGCCCCCATCCTTTCGGTTGGTCGGGCCGTGGGTATTGCCCTCCTCCCCAACGCATCCGCAATCACACGCTGAGTCGCTATGACAATCGCATCAGCAATTACCAAGCTGCCAATTATCACTGGGCCCGCCGCGCCAATGCCATCGGAACTTCGTCGTGGGCGAGTAGCTCGGAACGCAACCAACTCCGCTCGCAATCGCTGCAAAGCACGAGCTTCCGCGAAACATCGACGTCGCCCTCGTGGCAAAATGGCGGATTGAACCGCGCCCCTCAAATGAACTCGTTTTCGCCTTCTCGCACGGACTCTTCCGCAGGCTTGCGCGGCGCTCGTTCGAACTGGAACCAACCGACGTTGCAGTCGAACTCTCGTGCTCGCACGCAGCCGATTTCTCCACAGGAAACTCCCATGCCCCAGCGCCCAGCGTCGAGCGGCATGTTCGGTGGCCTTGACCGAGGTGGCAACCAACGCGCCGAACGCACTCCGGCTTTTGCACCTAGCGCCGCCCCTGCGGAAAGATCAGCCCCACGCGAGGACCGCGATCGCGACTTGTCTTCCCCCTCGATGCCGAGCATCAATTCCGGCAATTCTTGGCAACAAGGCGGCGGTCTGCGCAGTCAAGGCGGTGGTGGCGGCTTGCGCCAGTTCCAACGCTAACGAACACTCCGCCACGGCGATCAAGCTAGGAAAAGCCATGCTCTGTCAGGCAGACAAAGGAAAACCGTTTGTCTCGATGGAAAGAAGCCAAGTTGACAGAATTTCCTGAACGATCCTAGAAGCGGATGAATCCATATCCGAGAAGCCTGAACCAAGCGGTATCGGAGTGGTGCATCTCGGGATCATTGCCATGACAAAATTCGGAAAATTCTGAAATTCTGTCAAAAACAGCCCGAATGGCCGCTTACGTTCCTATCGTGAGAGATTCTCCCTAGCTTGATCGCTCCAAACACTCTGCCATCAAAGCGTCGTGGAAAATGGCACACGGATTCCACTTGCTCATGACTCGCCCGTCGTTCAGATTGTCGAGACATGAAGCAAGTGATCGATATCTTACCCGGAGGCGACCGCTCCGCCAGTGGCTCGTTTTCTCTGAAAAAACTGCTCTTTCTGCCCGTGGCGATTTTTGCCATCGTCGGCATCTTCAGCTCGTTTTACACGGTCAATACGGAATCTGTCGCAGTCGTGCAACGCTTTGGCCGATTCCACCAAACGACACCTCCCGGCTTGCATTTTAAAATTCCGTTTGGCGTCGATCGCGTCACGATCGTGCCGGTTCTGCGCCAGCTCAAGCTGGAGTTCGGCTTCAAAACTCGCGGGGCCACCAATGAATTTCAAGGAGCGCAAGAGCCCGACCAAGAACGCAACATGGTCACTGGCGACCTCAATGCCGCCGAGGTGGAATGGGTGGTGCAATATGGCATCGCTGACCCTGTGCGCTATCTTTTCAATGTGCATGAACCGGAGGTCACTCAGAAAGCTGCATGAACGAAGTCGTTGGCGATCGCACGGTCGATGAAGTCCTCACGTATGGCCGCAGTGAAATGGAGAGCGATTGCTTGCGCAAGCTGCAAACAACCATGGAAATTTTCAACATGGGCATCCGCATTGAGCAAATTCAGTTGAAAAACATCCACCCACCCCGCGCCGTGCAGGCTTCGTTCGATGAAGTGAATCGCGCCCAGCAAGAGCGCGAGGAACGGATTAACATTGCCAATGGCGAATACAACAAATCCATTCCCAAGGCACGCGGCCTCGCGCAACAAATGATCTCGGGCGCAGAAGGTTATGCCCTCCAACGCACCAACCAAGCCAAGGGCGATGTCGCACGCTTCAGTGAGTTGCTGGTGCAATATGAAAAGGCCCCAGTGGTCACCAAACAACGTCTTTACCTCGAAACGATGAATGAGGTCCTGCCAAAGATGGGCAGCAAGATCATCATCGATGAAGACGCCAAGCAGTTCCTGCCACTCCTCAATCTGCCCACCAACAAGCAACGCTAATTTTGTATGAAAAAACTTTCTCTTCCTACCTTCCTCGTCCTTGGAATCGGCACTTGGATCGCCCTTTCGAGCTGCCTTTATGTCATCGATGAAACCGAACAGGTCATCATCACGGAATTTGGCAAAGCTGTCGGCAAACCCATCAATAGCGATCCTAAGGTCAATGAAGCAGGTCTGCATTTCAAAAAACCTTTTGTTCAGACTGTCAATCGCATTGAAAAACGCGTGATGGAATGGGATGGCCCAGCAACGGAAATGCCGACGCGCGATAAGCTCTACATCACGGTCGATAACTTTGCCCGCTGGCGCATTGCCGACCCCAAACGCTATTTTGAAAGCCTACGCGATACCCGCACCGCCCTCTCCCGACTCGATGACGCCATCGGCGGCGCTACGCGCAGTGTCATTGCCAAGCACGATTTGATCGAAGTGATCCGTAGCGATAAAAACCGCAAAGCAGCCTTGCCCGATGACTTGATCGAGACCGGCATCCCCAGCAACTTGCCGACGATCCGTTTTGGCCGTCAGTCGCTTGATCAAGAAATCCTCAAAGCCGCCAAGAGCAAAGCCACGCTATGGGGCATTGAGTTGATCGATGTTCGCTTCAAACGCATCAATTACAAAGCCGGCGTGATCGATAAGATCTACGATCGGATGCGCACCGAACGCCAGCAAATCGCAGCGAAATACATTTCCGAAGGCGAAGGCGAAGCCGCAAAAATCAAAGGCCGCATGGAAAAAGAACTGCTCGAGATCCAATCGATGGCCTATCGCCAAGAACAAGAAATCAAAGGCAAAGCCGATGCGGAAGCGACACAAATTTACGCCGCCGCCTACAACAGCAGCGACAAAGCACCAGCGTTTTACCAATTCCTCAAAACGCTCGACACCTACTCCAAAACCATCGACCGCGAGACCACAGCCGTCATGACCACCGACAGCGATCTCTTCCGACTCCTCAAAAAAATCGAGTAACAGCCCTATGGTTCAACTTGGCGACGAGGAATATCGGCCGGTTTGATACCGTCGCCGTGTCGCTTCTTGCGACCACAGACCCGACTTCTAGCTAGATCGCAGCCTCTTAGGGCACGGAATATTTTTTGGTAGTTGGGTATATCCCCAGGCCTCGATTGAGCCCCTTCACGATCACTGTTGCCCCATAGGGACCATAACACAAATAGCCCTCACACCAAAGGCGTGAACGGTGAGAGCGAAGGGTGATTTTTGTGACCAGATTCCCCCCACACCAAAGGCGTGAACGGAGAGAGCGAAGGGTGATTTTTATGAGAAAATCACCCTGGAACATGATTTCCACCCACACATCATTCGCGTCCAGATTTCCCCTCACACCAAAGGTGTGAACGGTGAAAGCGAAGGGTGATTTTTGTGAGAAAATCACCCTGGAACATGATGCCCACCCACAAATCATTCGCGTCCAGATTCCCCCTCACACCAAAGGTGTGAACGGTGAAAGCGAAGGGTGATTTTTGTGAAAAAATCACCCTGGATAACGACACAAGCCACACATCATTCGCGCCCTGAAGGGGCGCACGGATTTCGTTAAGGGACCTAATCCCGCGGTATCGAACACGCGCGCGTTCTCGACCTTCGTCAACCACCTTCCATCCCTTCGGGATGAGAAAATGCTGGACCTGCCTTACATCGTTTCGCCGAGAAAACACCAACGCGAAAATTCTTCATCCCGGCGGGATGGCATCTTGTAGCCGGTGGTTGAGCCCCAAGGGCGACACCACCGGAAAACACGCCTCGGCATCCAGTATCCTGAAGGGATGCCAGACTTGCGGAGGTGATCAACAGATGACGTCTCACATTTATGCCATAGCGGGTCGATCTCAGACATGATGTCCCCCGCGACGAAAAGTCTGCGCAGTTCTCAAACACCAAAAACGATTCGATCCAGAATATCTAAAAAAAATGAAAAATCGAACGATTTCATCACCGCATGTGACCCGATTATTCATTTTTTCTGCATTAAAACTTTACCAGATGTTGAAACTACAACTATAATTAAACTTGTCGATTTGCTAGTTGGAGGCGATTCGGGATCGACGTAAGCTACTTGCCACTCCCAATAAAAATTTTGGTCAACTAATGACCTGATCCTCTTTAAGCATACACCGTGAATATCAGGATTAAATTGTTTGCCGAATACATCATGCAAAAAAGAATCCGCATTTTTTACGATTTCTTTCATATCGATAAAATTTTCTTTTCTTGGAATGTTATCAACATAAATTTTAACTTCATCCGCATCCTTAGAAAAAATTGTGATATTATTGTGTGTATAAGTATGCCTATAATTTTTTTTGAGATTGATGTCTTCTGCGGAAGAAAATACATTCAATAATAATAAAAATGCAATTACACTGTAATTTTTCATTTTGGTGATTGGTTAACAATAATTGTAGGGTTAAGTCTGTTGCCGCAACAATCCCAACTAACTTTGATTGTGCGTCTGACTAAATTAGATCTTAGATTCCCAGCGCTGAGCCACCCAGGATTTTGTGGTCCGGCCCACAAATTTCCAGCCCAGGAACCGTTTTTAGATTCGTCATTAGTCCATCCATTCTGCTTGAGTTTCTGTAATTCACTTTCAAAATCTAAATCAGGATAATATCTGACCCAAACTGTCATTTCAAATGAGCCTGACGAATTGGTATATCCATCAGATGTAGTTATCCTCCCAGAGAGATCAGTAGTCGTCTTTAGCTTGAAGAAATCTTCTGGGCTGTTCGTAACACCAAATCCAACATCCCAAATTTCAAAATATGGATTAGTTTTAGGCCCAACAGAATATGACAATGAAGTAATTAATACTCCGTTATAATCATATTTTTGATATCTCCCAGACGCATTAACTTCTTGCAAAACTATACCACTATCTTTTTCAGGCGATGTTGTGAAAGATGCAGGCCAATAAAATGAGCCGCAATTACCTAGTTGCACTTTTGAAGTATTCATCAATAGCGAAGGAATATTTCCAAGAAAATCCCAACGATTCAACCCATCATTCCCCACAAACCCATACAGGTTCAATCCCCCTCGTTCCTCAATCGGATCTCGGTTGATCCAGCGGCCTGTTTGGGGGTGGTAGTAACGGTAGCCGTAATACTTTGCTACCCCGGAAAAACGTTGATTTTCCGTGCAAAAATCCCCATGGAGGAAAAGGAGATTTTGTGTCAAATGAAAGAGCTCAATTTCGTTCTGCGAAGACATACTCCCCTTACCAAGTGTGATCGATCATGGTCGCATCAACATGGGGCTCAGTCATTCGCCTTTCCCTATGTCATTGAGGGACTGGATTTGAATCGAATTTCGTCTAACGTGAAATAAAAATACTTAAATCCAACGACTGCCCCCATTTAGGACACCGTACTACCCACGGAGGGCGTAAAGATATGCTCCAAGCGATCTACATGGCGGCCCTATCGGCGTCTCGATACAATCCCATTCTCAAAGCGAGCTATCAAAATCTCCTCGCAAAAGGAAAACCAAAAAAAGTCATTGATGAAGCAGCATTTAGCCACTCTAAAACCCAAGGAAATCACGCAATTCTAAAAAAATGTTAAAAAGACAGTTACTGACCCCATTCTTGAGTTATTCAAGAGGACTACCCTCCGGAGATCTGGATACGTCATCCCTTTCATTCGCTATATTTGCCCCAAACGGACGCCATTCTATTCCCAGAGATACGATATCCTTGCGATTCATTCGTACCGCCCACTTATCACTGTTATTGAGGCCTGAGATTGCAGTTGCATATGCTGACTCTGAATCTGAAGAGTAAAAAATTTGTGTAATAAGAATTGTGGTTATTTCACCATTCTTATTTTTAATTATTAACTGAAAATTTTGGTTGTCGTAGGACAAATCGGCAGGAATCGAAGATATATTTAATCGATCATTTAAAATTTTCCAAAATTTTATTGAGTTCTGATCGTTCAATACTGTCTTAGTATATTTCTCTTTATCCAATACTGATGCATCATTATAAATTAACTTGCTGTTAATTTTGTAAATTTTAATTTCCATAATATCTTTATTCAGAAATTTTCTATCGTCGAAAATATATTTTACTACTATTTCATTTTTTTCATCTCTGGTTGTAATGGTGACTAAAAATAAAAAAGAAAAAAATACAACAAATCCTAACAATATATTAATTGCATTCATATTTTTTTGTGTTCAAATTCAACTTGCAGCAACAATTTTCCTTAACTGGATTCGCCATACGATTACCCGAAAAGCGAACTAAAAAATCAGTTCCAGCGCCATGAATTTTTTGCAACTGCGCCACTCTAATTGTGATATTTTCGCCTAATGCAGTTCGACCCGGTACACCAGGATCAAAGTTAAATAAATCGTCTTGCGCAGAAAAAACACCAGTTATGTAAACTTCATATTTATCACAGCAAAGAGATTTATCTCGACCATTTTTAGATGCAGAAAACGACCCATTGAATTCGATGTTTATCTGCCCCGGCCCAGAATTGCCTGGGCCGTCATAAAATATATCTTTACCTTGAAACAATTGAATTGTTTTCGTTGAGTAAAGGCTTTGATATACATCATAATATGAATTACTGTCCTGCAATTTTTTGTATGATAATAATCCTGCTAATTTGTCGCATGGTTTAACTTCAATAATGTCTGCAATTTCCCAACCAGGATCAACAGAACTAAAATTAACAGTAACAGGTGCGCCTTTACCTGTGTAAAAATGATCAACAGATTCCCAAAAATCTAGACCATCATATGTATTAATGATTAGGCCTAGCAGATCAATATTATCTACTCCATCATTCCCCACAAACCCATACAAATTCAAGCCTCCCTCTTCCTCGATCGGATCTCTGTTGATCCAGCGGCCTGTTTGGGGGTGGTAGTAACGGTAGCCGTAATACTTTGCTACCCCGGAAAAACGTTGATTTTCCGTGCTTTTTGCTGCCAAAAGTGGCATTCCGACCACGCGAGCACCAACTCCACGAGTGGAGAGCGTGATCGGCGTAGTGCATCTGTGCATGGAAGAATACCTATCAAACATTGCCA
>RDYF01000066.1 GCA_004293285.1 Verrucomicrobiota bacterium
TTGTCGACACAGCTCGATGGTTTCGTCGATCTGCCCTTTGAGCTCGCGCAAGTGAATCACCGGATCGAGCAAACCAGTGGGACGTATGATTTGTTCGACAATCAACGGAAAGCCCGCCTTGTCGACAGCAAAACTCTCGATCGAATCATCGGCTCCACTCGCCTTGATGCCGAGTTTTTTTCGATTGACGTAACCCGGCTGATCAGGTCGCGTTTTGACGTCGATGAATTTTTTGTTGTCGGGCCGAGAGTTGACCATCTCGAAGGCTCCCGGCGTCGCACTCACATACACACGCTGATGCGTCATCTCCATGAACTCGGCGAACTTCAAGGGCCGGTTGTCGAGCGCGCTGGGCAACCGAAAACCATGATCGACGAGCACGGTTTTGCGCGATTTATCGCCCTCATACATCCCACCAATTTGCGGAATGGTGACGTGGCTTTCGTCGATGAGCAAGAGATAGTCTTTCGGAAAGAAGTCGAGCAAGGTATACGGACGCGCGCCTGGCTCACGACCGGTGATGTGACGCGAGTAGTTTTCAATGCCCTGACAAAATCCCATCTCCCGCATCATCTCGAGATCGTAATCAGTCCGCATTTTGATGCGCTGCGCTTCTAACAATTTGTTTTGCGATTCGAGATCTGCGACGCGGTTGGTCAATTCTTGATGAATCGTCTGCATCGCCCGCTTGAGCTTTTCCGCAGGCGTCGCGAATTGTTTGGCTGGAAAAAAGATGTAGTCGTCCAGTCGCTCGATGATGGACCCCGTGAGCGAGTCGATGGTGCTAATGCGCTCGATTTCATCACCAAAAAACTCCACCCGCACGGCCGTGTTTTCGAGATAGGCTGGATGAGCTTCGACGACATCGCCGCGCACGCGAAATTTTCCTCGACCGAAGGCGATGTCGTTGCGCTCGAACATCAACTCGCAGAGCTGGCGCAGAAAATCATCGCGAGAGAGCTCATCGCCCACTTTCACGGGGAACATCATGTTCGAATAGTCTTCGGGCGAGCCCAAGCCGTAGATGCAGGAGACCGATGCCACCACGATGGTATCCTCACGCGTCAACAAGGAGCCCATGGTGCTGAGTCGCAGTCGCTCAATCTCGTCATTGATCGACGAATCTTTTTCGATGTACGTATCCGAGCGCGGAATGTAGGCTTCAGGCTGGTAGTAATCGAAATAGGAAACAAAATACTCCACCGCGTTGTTGGGAAAAAAATTGCGAAATTCGGAATACAACTGCGCCGCGAGGGTCTTGTTGTGACTCATGATCAGCGTCGGCTTATTGACCTTCTGAATCAGATTGGCCATGGTGAAAGTCTTGCCCGAACCTGTCACCCCAAGAAGTGTTTGATGCCCATTGCCCGCATCGAGCGAGCGCACAAGCTTCTCAATCGCTTGATGTTGGTCGCCACTGGGGCGGTAGTCGCTGCAAAGTTCAAAGGCCATCCGCGATCAATGTAGAAGCGACGCGAAACTTTGCCAACACAACTTTCACCCCAGCACCCAGCACATTGCCGCAGCTAGTGGCGGCGCTTTCCAAGCGCCAAGCCAATCAATGACTTTTCATAGGCGAAGCAAATGCCATCCGCCGTCACAGTGCACCATCCATGGCTCGATCAACAAATATCCATGCGCTTGCCAACACAAGTTTCACCCCAAGACCCAGCGCGTGCCAAATGCAATCACGGCAGGTATGGTCAACAAACTGATCGCTGTCGTCACCACAATCACCTGCGCCGCGATGCCCGGTCTGCCGCCATAGAGCTTGGCAATCAACAAAGGCGACATCGCCGCAGGCATGGCCGATTGGACAATGAGAACCTGCTTCAGTTCCAAAGCAAGAGGCAAAAATTTCGCTGCGGACAAAAGGATCATCGGGATCACTCCCAAGCGCAAAATCGTGCCCCCGATCGCGACGCGAGCCGATGGCCGTTCCGCATGGACCATGTCGGTCATGATCGCTCCCGTCACCACCAGCGCCAAAGGAAAAGCCCCACTACCCAGCCACTTCATCATTTCTCGGATGGGCCCGGTGAAGTAACCATCGAGCCCACAGAATACCAACAACAAACCGACAACCACCGACACGGCGGGTCCGTTGATCAGCTTTTTCCAGGGAATTTGTTTGTCGTTCGACATCACCATCACGCCGAAGGTCCAGATCGAAAGCTCCACACCCAAATTGTGCACCATCAGCACCGAAACCGCTGCGGCACCGTAGAGCGCTTGAACAATGGGAATCGCCGTAAAGCCAAAATTCTGAATTCCCACCGAAAAGGCAAAAGTCCGCAAGCCCGTGCCCTTGTGGAGCTGAATCATGCGCCCCGCCACAACACCCACCGCCATGCCGACAAGCAATTCGCAAAATCCGATGCCAAGACTCCATCCCACCACCGATCCCTGCTTGAGAGCCTGACTCCCCAGAACTTTATCAAAAATGAAAAACGGATACATCACCTGATAGACCGCATGCATTAGCGGTTCATCATGCTCAGGTCGCAAAATCCGCAATTTCCGCATCAAGGCCCCCACTACAATCAACAGATAAGCCGGCAACACCGCCGTAATGATCGCACCAGAAGTAAGCACGCACCCAGCATCCACATTTTCCCCTTACAACTCTTCTTCCAGAATCTGACCATGCTCCTTGAGCCATGTCTTCGCTTTATCCGCACAAACAACACGCGCTCTGACAATATTCCAGAATCGAGGAGTATGGTTGGCTTCTAGCAAGTGCGCCAGTTCATGCACGATCACATAATCAACCACGAACATCGGCGCTTTGATCAGACGCCAGTTGAAATGCACATGGTCTTTCACGGTGCAGGAACCCCAGCGATATCGGTTGTCCACGATCTTAGCTTCATTGTATGCCACGCCCATTTCCTTCGCATGTCGCTTCGCTCGTGGAAGGATGGTTTCTGCGGCACGACTGAGATACCACTCTTTGAGAACTTTGCGCCGTTTCGCTTGTTGGGCGGCAGGGATGAGGAAATGGCGAGAAAACTCAACACCGCCACTTTTTGTCTCGGCAATTTCGATCAGATAATCCCGGCCCAGATAAGGGACGGACTCGCCATTGACAACTTCTTTCCCAGGCGCGTGTGGCAGGGCTTCATATTTCTGCGAGTGATTGATTTTTTCAAAGAGCCACTGCCGTTTCGATTCAATGATTTGCTTGATGGCTTCCTCGCTGGCAGACGCTGGGGCATGAACGATCACGGTACGATCGCGCTCGACGGTGATCGTAAGCTTCTTGCGGCGCGATGAGCGGACAATCTGGTAGCTCAGGTCCATTAGTGGGCGTAGAGAATGATGTCGTGGTTTTTCTCGGCGATCTCCATTAAGCGACTGATAATTTGCTTCCGCTTGCTCACCAGTCCGGGCATTCTTACAAACTCCGGTTGCAGGATGGCTTTTTGCAGATCCGCAATCAACTTGTTGCGGGCGGGGATGCTGTCCCAGAAACCGACGAGCTTCAATTCGCGCTCGATTTCACCGTAGAGTTCCTGCGTCAACGCGACGAGTTTGCTGATTTTCTCTTCCTCTTTCATGCCGTATTCGACTTCGGGCAACGCTGCGATCTGAGTGGCATCTGCATCTGGCAAAGCCTCCTCACCAAAGATTTCCCGGCGCAGCATGCGAAAAATCGGCATCTGCTTCTTGCGGTGAAGGCCATACGTGGGCTCTTTGCCCGCATTCACAATTCTCTGTCGCAGTTTTTCCAGTTCCTCGTAGATCTTTTTCCAATTGTTCGCAAACTCTTCGAAAATCAAACGCATGGCCTCAGCGAAGGAGGCTTGCAGCTCGGGGTCATCATCCAGTTCCACATCGAGATGGTGACGAATGGCGTGTTCGATCTCTGCCGCCTTGGTCTTGTTGCGAGGATGCTTCTTTACCTCTTTTTGGAAATTCTCATCGAGGATGGAAATCGGCTCAATCATTACGTTGATGCCGCGCGATACCAGGAACGCATCGGTGATTGTGCGCAGCTTGGGCGGGATGCCTTTCATGCTCAGCCTGCCATCTCGAAAATGCTTGGCCGCCATCTCATTGATGGCCACAAGGGATTGATAGTCGCCCATGTAGTCGAGCGCCTCTTTCGCTGGGAAAACCAGATTGAGGTTCTTGGTGAATGTTTTGAACAAGCCCATGAACTCAAAGCGCAGGTCTTCATCGTAAAAGAGATCGAAGAAGGCATCGGCATCGCTCAAATCGGTGAGGCCGTGTTTTTTCAAAAGCGCCATGATGGCATCATGACTTGCCTTGAGTTCGCGCAGTTCGTCCTCGGGAAAGCTCAGGACGTCCGTCACTTCTTTCTGCTCGCGCTCATCGTAGTTATCGAGCGCTTTTTTCAGATGGTGACCGATGCCGACGTAGTCGACGATAAAACCCTTGTCTTTGGTTTCGCCCCCTACCCGATTTACGCGCGCAATCGCTTGCAGGAGTCCGTGCGCGACGATGATTTTATCGAGATACATCACCTGCTCCACGGGCGCATCGAATCCCGTAAGCAGCATGTTGTTGACGATCACGATGCCCATGTCGCCCTTGATGCCTTGATCTTCTTTGTCAAAGGGCAGCTTGAAGCTCTTGATCGTGGCCTCATGCTTGGAGGCGTTGGTGTAGGGCGTGAGATGCATCTCATCGTTGTGACTGCCGGAGATTACCACATCGCTCTGCAGTTTCTTCAGCAGAGCCACGTCCTGCTTCATCGGGTTGGCGACTTCCAAGGCGGTGATCGCGGCCTGGATCGCTTCATCCACGTGTTTTTTGTAACGCACGGCGGCCTCGCGCGAGGTCGCCACGATCTGCGCTTTGTAGCCATTGGGAAATACGTGGGTCAGATAGTGATCGACCATGTCCCGCGCCTTGAGGCTTTACGGCCGCCGGCACGCATTATCTGAAGATGTTCCGGCAGGGTATAGTCGTGGAAAACATCCTTGAACATTTTGTCCATGGCGTCGTCGTCAGGCACCTCGGCGTTGTGGGTTCTTCCCTCATAGACGATCTCCAGTGTCACGCCGTCCGCGATAGCTTGGCGCATGGTGTATTTGTCGATGTAGTCGCCGAAAACTCGCTCGGTTTTATCAATGGGCGTGCCGGTGTAGCCGATGCGTGTGGCCAGCGGAATGCCTTTGTCCAAGTTGGCTGCCAGTCGGGAATACTGCGAGCTCGGGAAAGGTTTCTGTGAGATCGGTTTCGCGGAATTTGTGGATCATCGCCATCACCAGATCCGAGGCATCGCTGCGGAGCAGTTCTTTCAGTGTCTTGATGCTATCCGCCACTTTCACGGTGAAGCCGATACTCTGACTGGTCTCGGACAACTGCGTTTCCAGTTGTGTGCGGTCGGTGATGAACACGACTTTCCACTTCATCAGCGCGGGATGACGATACATCGCCCGCACCATGAACATCATCGTCAGCGATTTCCCCGAGCCCTGCGTATGCCAGATGATGCCGCTGCGTTCGCGCGGGTTCTTACCTTGCAGCAGGCGCTTCACCGCTTGCTTCACGGCGCGGAATTGCTGATAGCGCGCGACCACCTTGATCATTTCGCCCTTGGTGTTGGTGCTGAAAATCGTGAAGGTGCTGATCAAGTCGAGCAAGTTATCCCGATCCAGCATCCCTGCCACCAAGCGCTGCTGATCGTTCGGGCTGCTGGTGCCGTGATCGAGGTCGTTGAGGGTGCGTGGATAGGGATCGGACCATCGGTAAAAATGTTTTTCGCTGTGCGTGGTGATGGTGCCGAACTTCGCTTCCTGCCGACAGGTGACGACCACGAACTGATTGTAGAAAAACAGCGGGGCACTCCCTTCGCCCTTGGCCCCGCGCTGCTCGCTGTAGCGCATGAGCTGATCGATGGCTTCCGCAAGCGGTTCCTTGACCTTGGGCGATTTGCACTCGATCACCACCACGGGCAAGCCATTGAGAAACAGCACGATGTCCGGGATGATATGACGCTCGCTGCCGAGAATGCGCACCTTGAACTGGCAGACGGCGATGAAGCGATTGTTGTCGCGGTTTTTGAAATCGATGAACTTCACGCGGTTCTCGCTGACGCTGGTATTTTCCAGCAATTGGTTGAACACATGCCTGTTGTTTTGCAGCAGGTTGGAGCTGGGAAAATTCGCCGTGAGCTGCTTCATCACCTCCTCCACCTGATCGTCTTCCAGCCAGGGATTGATTTTCTGCAACTGCTCACGCAGGACCGGAAACATCACCACCTCGGTGAAATTGCTGCGATGCGAGTCACCCGGATGCTGCTTGGCATCCAGATCAAGGATCTCCCACTTCAGCCCCGCCAACTGCGCCAGCAAAGGCTTCTCGACATGCTCCCGCTCGTCGAGGCGGATTTGGGTGTTGGTTAGCAGAATATTCTTTGTGTGATTTTTACAAAATTCGATAGTCTTAAATACTAAAAGGGCGATTCATCTTCTTGAGTCAACGAGACCGATGCTGCTTTCTTTGCTGGTTTAACACTTGCCGGAACGTCTTCTGTTTTGTTGCTGGTAATATGGTTGCCCGCCATACGAACGGCCACAGCACGAATCTCTTCCTCAGACAATCGAGGCATCGTCCAACCCTGAGCAAACTTCGCGGTGTCGGATTTAGGAAGTTGGTCACGGTCGAGATCACGGATTCTTACTCTTGCAGGCATAGCCGCTCCCTCGCCGACAAAAATCGCTTCCTGTTGGGCTAATGTAGGAAGTGCTTTTGTCATACCAGAAAGACCATCGGGCAAAAATCGCGAGACTTGTTGCTGATCTGCCGCATTCGTCAAACGCAAAACCAGCCAAGTTCCACATTGAGAAATCACCGTGCTTTCAACGTCAGCCGGGCGTTGACTAACGAGCATCAGACCGATTCCATATTTCCTTCCCTCGCGCGCGATCCGACGAATCGCCGTCTGTGCCGCAGCATATTCAGCGTCCCCGCGATCCGGCACATATCGGTGAGCTTCCTCGCAGACCAACAGAACCGGATCACGCTTCCGCTCTTCCGTGGTTTGATAGAGTTTATACTGGAACAGCAATCGGGCCAACATAGCGGCCAGAGGGCCTGCAACTTCATTCGGAAGCCCCGAGATGTCCAGAATACGAAGATCCCGACTACTGCCACCCTCACCCGAAGATTCCCCAACTAGCTGTGCGATAATTTTTTCTAGCGATGGGCTAGTCGGATTCCATTCGTCCATCAGAAATCGTATTCGAGGATCACGCCGGAGCACTGCTATTTTGTCTAGGATCGACTTGAACTTACTCCCGAATTCAGTTGCTGTAACAGACTCTAAAGTTCCCTTGCCATCCCTAGCAGCTTGCAGATATAGTATGTGGTTCTGAAGCTCCACTAGACTAAACGGCCGAGGCTTATCGCGATCAAACTCAATCAACTGTGCGGACGTGACACCGGCTCGCGGGCGTGGAGCGTCGATTTCCATGCCGTCTCTCGGCGTAGGGGTCCCATGAGATGTCGGTGCCGGATCCACTAAGTTGGCTGCAACCATCCGGGCGTGGGTGAGAGCCTTGTAGATGATGTTGTTTTGAGATGTTGCCTCCTGTTCGGTCTTTCCAATCACCAACATGCGGAACTCGTCCGCAGACATCAACCAATACGGTAGGCTGATAGGAGTTCCGGTAGTTTCCTCCGTGCCCAGTGGATCGTATGCACGATAGACAACCGCTCGCTCTTTGAAAGCATGCCCGTATTCACCATGTGGATCAAGAACCACAATGCGAGGATGACCAACCGCATCACCTGTCGGTTTGTGTTCAAGCATGCTATGTAACAAAGCCGCCACGGCACCCGATTTCCCTGAGCCTGTCGAGCCTAGGACGGCACAGTGCATTCCGAGCATCTTGTCGATATTCGCACGGCACGTGGCGTTGTCTGCCCCGACATAGTGCGCAAATGGCACAAGAGGGTCGTAATCTGCTCCGCGTTGTTGCCCTTCTGCTGCATTGTAAATCTCAGCAGCCTCTGCCCGGGTTAATAGATGAACCGTCTGACGTGGAAGCGGATAGGTCGTGACACCCCGAATAAAGTGTAGCTTTCCCTCCGCCGAATTCCAGATTCCCTCGGCAAACAGCTCGACTTCCATCAGACGTTGGTCTGCATCTGGCGCAATAGGCTTTACCTGTTCAACCAGTTCTTCGGAACGCATCCGTAGAAGAGTCACAAAGCCAAATAACAAGCGCCGGCCGAAATGCACTTTTACGATGCTCCCAATCTGGCCGATGGGATAGACCCGGCCTTCGTGAGTCCGGGTAAGTTCCTTCACGTCGCCGGAAAGCTCCACACGTATGGTCGTGCCGGACACCTCGACAATGTGGCCTATCTTGAGATCTGGAATCAGCTCGAACGTATTCATAAAATTTTCCCCTCCGGTCCATTGATCAACATTTGAGTGACGCCTTGGAAGGTCCACCAATCTCTTTTAGAACCCTCGCCGGGAGCCGCCAACGGGCCTTCATCTCCTACATAAAGTCCGTCTTCTGTGATGATGTAGAGACGTTTCTTCCACGCGGATCTCCGCCAGGTCTCAAGAGTAGGATTGAGCGTTTTCGAGAAGGCGAGTATGGTCGTCTTGTTTCCGGGTCGCTCCATTGACATCTCGATTTCCTGATTGATGTGCTCGTCACCGAAGCTGTAGCCGCATGTTGCAAACACGTTCTCATCTGGCGAGGCCAAGTATCGACGCAGTAGATCAAATTGGGCGGCAAACGGATCTCGCTGTGTCGCAAGATACTTTGTGGATTGCGGATAGATCAGGACTCTTGATGTTTTTGTGGGATAAATGTCGCCGTCGCGCACTCTCCAAACCCTGCCCTCTTCTCCCAGATGCCAATCGATTGATCCATGCAACTTCACCACATGAGCGCGATACTCCGGTTCGGGATCTTTGCCCCCGTAGCTGTAATTACGGAATGCTACTGCACCGCCTGTGAATCCATCCCAGTAGGGCAAGCAGGACAAAGCGAGCGCGTCTTCCAGAAGAGTATCGTAATTGGTTGTGAAAAGTTTTACTGCTCTCCTCCGATCCGAGATGCCTTTCTGCCTTTCATTGAACAGCGCTGCGACAAACTGGGCATGATCTTCCACGGAGACAATCGGCAGTTCTCGGGTTCCAATCTCCTCCTCCCTGCCGTTAAAGGCCGAGCGATAGCCCCAACGAACCGTTTCAGCCACCCAAGTCAGAATTCGTTGATGAAATTGATCAAGTTGGTCCAAATTGAAAGTCACCGTATCGAAGACCACATTGCGATCTCTCGATCTTTCAGCAATCGCCCTTAGATCGCCGATTTGACTGAGTATGTGCTCGATATGACATCCTTCAGCAAGTTGTGACTGAATATGATCGAGCACTTTTTTATCATCACCCTCTCCATCTTCCTCGGCGCGCTTGAAAACTTGCTCAGTGAGCGGCCCCATCAATGGTATTCCGGCGTTGTAACTGATACCCGCTCCGAATAGCCACGCCTGATTTCCGGCACCAAGAAGTTCATCAAGCTGGGATAAGCTGTCTTTTGTATTCGATTTCATCGATTAGTCGTGAAGTAATTTAGTGACCCGCATCCGTCCGGTCAGCAGGTCTTGCATCAGGGCGGTTTTGAGGGAGCGGAATTTGTTAAGCGTGACGCTCAGATTTTCTAGTTTTTTATCCAATGAATCAAGACCTTGAGCAATCAGTATCTGATCACAAATTGGCGGAACGATGATTGGTACTGTTGCTAGCTTCTCCAAAGTCAAATGAGCTATACTTGTTTGACTTGTAAAATCCGCTAAAATTCCTCTTCTGATACCCCATCTCATATATCTCGGGAAAAGTTCCGGCAAATAGCCTTTATCCACTGGCCGCAAACGGTGAATGGCTTTCTGATAATAACAATTTTCAACCTCGCCCCGCCATAAGCACGTCCGACCCACCTCTCCTCCCTCGCACATGAGAATATCTCCCGGACGCAGTTCAAACTTGTTCCTCTCGCGCACATTAAAGTCCATCATTTGAAGATCGGTGACTTCCACGCGATCCCACTGGACGTTCTTATTTCCCAGATATGGGAATGGGGAAATTCCCTCAGTGGCCTTCTGGCTAAGCATCTTGCCAAGTTGTATTTCGAATACTTCACCAATGTACTTCACCTCCCACTCCACTGGGATTCTGCCTAGCGGGGAGTCTTTGAATTTGTGGGTTTGTTCGGAGCGGAGGTTGCCGTGTTCGTCGATGCCGCGGGTGAGGAGGTCCTGCATCAGGCCGGTCTTGAGGCGCTGCTGCTTAGCGATCAGGGCTTCCGTCTGTTCGATGGCTCGGTCCACCGTCGAGAGAATCTCGGCGATTTTGGTTTGCTCGGGTTTGGGAGGGGCTCCAATTTCAAAGCTTAACAACTGATCGATACTTATTCCCTTAACCGTTGAACCTATCGCAAGTTTTTCAATCTGATGCCGAATCGCGTCAACAGCCCAAACGACGTAATCAGTGTCAAAATCATCACTTATGAAGAGCGCACGGAGATCTTGGTTTATGGCCACGGGAACATCCGCACGAGCAATTCGTCCTACTGCCATCCTTGTGCAAATAATAGGGGTTCCTGCAGGAATAAGGTGTGATGCGCTGCGCTTTAGTCCTTTCGCGCTTATTTGTTCCTTTGTCGTGCTTAGACGATAAAGCCCATCCTTGAAATCCTTGACCGAGGCCCACGGAATACCACCATTCCATAGATCAGGATTGTCTCGTTCGGGAGTCCCCCCGCCCGAAGTTCTCATAACCACCCTTGAAAGAGGAACGTTCGGTATCTCACTCATTACCAATCCCCCCTTCCCGTGAGAAACCCATCCAGCGACGCGAGGGTTTCCGTTCGTTCATTTTCCAAGGCGCGACTGGAGACGGACTGAACATCGATGGCGAATGCGATCATGCGTCACCTCCTTCCAGTTTCGGTGTTTCTCCTGCACCAAGCGCACGGGTGGCGGCGGCAGTGAGGGTTTTCATCTGGCGGATGGCGATTTCGTTGAGTCGAGTCAGGCGAACGCCTTGTGGGATCTGCATGTGAATGAACTCGGCATTCATGGACTCGATATTGGCGAGGACAAGGAGTTGCTCGATGGTGGCGTGATCGCGCATGTTGCCATCGAGCTGTGGATTGGCATCGCGCCACTCGCGAGCCGTCTGGCCGAAGAGCGCGACGTTGAGGATGTCCGCCTCGCTGGCGTAGGTGGCGGCCGCGCGGGCGGGTGTCACCTCCGGCGGGATGAGATGGGTCTTGATGGCATCCGTGTGGATGCGGTAGTTCAGCTTCGAGAGCGTGCGATTGAGGTTCCAGGAGAGCGAAAGTCGCTGGTTTTCATCGTCCTTGAGGCGCTGGAATTCCTTGATCAGATAGATTTTGAATTCGGGGCTGATCCACATACCGAATTCAAAGGCAATGTCCTTGTGGGCATAGGTTCCGCCATAGCGTCCAGCTTGCGCGTGCAGACCGATGGCATTGGTCTTTGCGACCCATTCCTTAACGCTGATTTTGTAGCTATTCAGGCCAGCCTGACTTTTAATTGTGGCGAATTCGCCGTAATTAAAATCAGGGTTGTGCACGGACTCCCAGATGCCCAGGAACTCGACGGTATTTCTGTTGCGCAGCCAATCGGAGATAAAAAATTCGCCGTCTTTCGCCTTCAGCATGTCGGTCAAAGAAATGAAGTCACCCGAAACACCGCGCATGATGGAGATTTCCGTGCCTTTGACTTCGATCGTAGTATGCTTTTTCATGCTTGCTCCGTGGTTCCTTTCATTTCAAATACCCCAATCCCGTGAGAAACCCATCCAAGGCCGTGAGGGTTTGGGTTCGTTCATTTTCTAGGGCGCGGCTCGATACGGCGTATTTGTCCCAGAGATTCTCAACCGCATGGATGAGCTGACGTTTGGCAGCATTGAGGTAGCGGTTGAGTTCGTGAGTGGCGAGGTCGTGGAGTTTTTTCAGAATCAGGGTCTTGGCTTCCTCGTCGGTAAGCTTGCCGCCGATCTGAGAGAAAAGGGCATCGGTTTTGGCAAGGCGGGCGAGGATGGCGGCTCGGTCTTTTTGCAGGGAGGAGAGTTGTTTTTTATCCTCTTTCTTCTCAGGATCACACGCGGTGATTTTCGCGTCCACTTGGGCGAGAAGAGCTTGATTCTCGGCCTTGAAATCGGCATCGCCGAGGCGCTTGAGTTGGAGCTTAAGATCAAGCTCATCAGTGAGGACTTTCGATTCCGCCTTGCTCTCCTTGATGCGCTTTTCGAGTTGCGTGATGGCTTTTTCCTGTGCCTGTAGTGCGAGCAGTTCCCTTTTGGCGGAATCGCCGCTGCTGCCTTTCAGGTCATCGATGAGCGCCTTAAGCGCGGCCTTGATGGTGGCGGCGGTGATGGATTCGTCCTCTTCGGGTTCGTATGCGGCGAGTTCCTGTCCGGCTTCCACGGCTTCGGCGAGTTCGCTCTGCGCCTCGCTGATGGCGGCCTCCAGGGCCTCGATGGCATCGGCCTCCGCCTGGAAAAACGCGGCGACGAGATAATCGTCCGGAATGAGCGTGTGATGCCAGCCCGTGGAAACGATGGTTTTCAGGTCGTAGCGGATCTGTTGCCACCAGTTCACAAACACGCCCGCGCTCTGGAACTCATCCAGCACGCCGAGCGGAATGAAGCGATCTTTCAGCGAGTTGAGCAGTTCCAGACGAACTTCCGGCATTTTTTTGCCTTCGCGGAGCTGGGCAAAGTCGTGACGGGCGATCTCCCACCAGCTTTGCAGGGCATCGCGGTGACGGGTGAGTGTATCCTGAACGGTGGCTTCCCCCTCGATGAGAGGCTTGATCGCCGCCTTGCGGTCGATGGCATCCACGAGGGCCAAATACCCCTCACGCTCCGGGCGGAAGAGATGAGCAAGATTCAAACTGAATTTCTCACTGATCACAGCCAGCTGATCACTTTTCACTTCCGCTTCCGGCACTCCGCCGATCAAGTGCGCCTGCACGTCCTCTGGCTCGGGATCGGGCGTGTTGTCCACATAGCGGCGGATGTTGAGATTGAAGTCGTGCTTTTCCGCAATCTCCTGCTTGGTCACGAGGCGGCTGTATTTGTGCAGCTCACGCTTGTGAGTGAAGACGAAGTCGATTTTCTCGATGTCCTCTGGGCGGAGTTTATTCTGATTCTTGCCCTCGGCGAATTCGCGGTCGGCATTAATGAACAGAACTTGATCGCGCAGGGCATCCGGTTTGTTTTTGTTCAGCACGATGACGCAGGCAGGAATGCCAGTGCCATAGAACAAACCAGGCGGCAGGCTGATGATGGCCTCGATGACGTCATCGTTGATCAGCATTTCACGAATGAGTTTTTCCTTACCGCCACGGAACAACACGCCGTGGGGCATGACGGTGGCGGCGATGCCGTCCGTCTTGAGCGAGGCAAGCATGTGCTGAACGAACATGAGGTCGGCCTTTTTCCCCGTCTCCGGGCACCATTCACGGAATCGTGAGGGAAATTTCAGGGTGGCACGGCTGTAGTTTTGCGAGAAAGGAGGATTGGCAAGGATGCGGTCGAACTTACGCGGCGCGCCGACATCGAGGATGAGCGGGTCTTCCAAGGTATCGCCGTTTTCAATAGTGAAGCGGGTGATGTTATGGAGGATCATGTTCATCACACAGATCGACCAGACAGTACCGTTCGAGTCCTGTCCGAAGAGGGCGAGATCGTTCGGGTTCTCGCCCTGTTCCTCAACGTATTGGTGGCTCTGAATGAGGAATCCACCCGAACCCATGGTGGGATCGTAGATTTCATTCGTTTGTGTCGGTTTGACGATCTGCACGAGCAATCGGACCACCTCACCGGGAGTGTAAAACTCGCCGCCCTTCTTGCCCGCGCTGTCGGCAAAGTATTTGATCAGGTATTCGTAAGCCGCACCAAGCAGGTCGGGGAATTCAAAATTGTCATTCACCAGCACGAAACCCGGTTGATTGAAGTGATCGAGCAAGTCCTTCCACTTCTCGTTGGGGATCTTGGTTTTTCCTTTGACGGCATTAAAATCGATGTTGTTTTTGAGAACCCCAGCGAGTGCATCGTTTTCGTCCTCAATCGCAGCAATGGCCTTATTGAGCATGCTGCCGATGTCGTGCTTAAGATCTTTCAATGCTGGCACCTCCTCGCCATTTTCATCCGTCCAAGATTCATGCCAACGGGCGCGAACGGGAACAAAGAAAGTTTCGCCGTAAGTGGCCTTGTCTTCCATCACCTCCGCAAGCAGCTCGGGACTGAGGTGAGCATAGTCCCTTTTTATTGCCTCACGCTTGAGATCGAATTCATCCGATAGGCGCTTAAGGAACAGCATCCCGAAAATAAACTCCTTGAATTCCGATGCATCCATCTTCCCACGCAAGATGTCGGCGGACTTGAAAAGAAAGGATTCAAGCTGAGAAAGAGTGATTTTTTCGCGAATCATGTAAATTTGATGGGACCGTGGTTAGATCGAAAATGTCAAAAAACTCCCAGCAATTCAAGTTCAAAAAATCAATTCGAAAAAAAATCATTCATTTATTTAGAATTAAACGTCATAACCAAAATAAACTGATATAGCTGTAAAATTTTGCTAAATGAGATGGATTGCTTTCACTCTCAGATTTAGTTATGCTCGCATTCATGGAACTTACCAGCATCGATCACGATGACTTTCGTCGACTGTTGGCGGATATTGCTGCTATGCGCATGCCTTATGGCAAGTTTGGCCCCAAACAACGGCCTCCTCATGGGGTGTGGATTTGCGATTTACCCGTCGAGTATCTCGCTTGGTTCAAGGAACGCGGTTTCCCGAAAGATCGACTTGGCGAATTGCTTTCGGCGGTCTATGACATCAAGTCGCATGGCATGGACACGCTGTTTGATCCCATGCGCCAAGCTCACGGCGGTCGGTCTCCGTTGCGACCACCTCGCCAGAAATCGTTCGATTTTGATTCTCCTCCTTCTTCGATGTGAATTGACTTTCCTGCCTGACCTCGCTCGTGACCGATTCTTTCTTTCGGCCAATGGCACCATCCTGTATGCAAGTTGAACACTCTGTGAGATGTCCTTTTGTCGGGATGAAAATCATCTCATCAAATCGAAACTTCAGCCGTGCTGTGCTAGGATAGTCCAAAATTCCATGGTGCAAAACTCCCTCGCTCAGATCATCCCCCCGCTTCGGGTTGTTGCAGGAAATGCGTTGCATTTTCGGCAAAATCCGCCAATCTGCCGCCCCTGAAACTTCCTGCCAACATGTCTGAGCGTCGCAAACCATTTCCTTTTGATGTTTTTGAATCCCAATGGCAAAACCGCTGGGAATCGGAAAAAACATTCCGCACACCCGGTCCGGGCGATGCCGATTTCGATGCCACGAAGCCGAAATACTATGTGCTCGACATGTTTCCCTATCCCAGCGGTGCCGGCTTGCATGTCGGACACCCCGAAGGCTACACCGCCACCGACATTCTAGCTCGCTTCAAGCGCACGCGCGGCTTCAATGTGCTCCACCCCATGGGTTGGGATGCCTTCGGTCTGCCTGCCGAGCAATACGCCATCAAAACCGGTCAGCACCCACGCGTGACCACCGAGGCGAATATCAAAAATTTCCGCCAACAGCTGAAAAACCTCGGATTTTCCTACGATTGGGATCGTGAGGTCGATACCACCGACCCCCGCTATGTGCGCTGGACGCAGTGGATTTTCCTCCAACTCTATCACTCGTATTTCGATGAAAAGGAGCAAAAGGCCAAGCCTGTTGCCGAACTCGAAGCGCAAGGCTGGTCTCGCGAGCAGATCGATGAAGTGCGACTCGCATTTGTTCACGAAGCCCCCGTCAATTGGTCGCCCGATCTCGGCACTGTGTTGGCCAATGAGGAAGTCGAAGAATGGCGCAACAAAGGTCACACCGTCGAACGTCGACCACTGCGCCAATGGATGCTGCGCATCACGGCCTATGCCGAGCGCTTGCTGAATGAGATCGACGCCCTCGACTGGCCAGAAGGCATCAAGCTTTTGCAGAAAAACTGGATCGGCAAAAGCGAAGGTGCGACGGTCGATTTCACGATCGCCGATCACACGGTCACGGTCTACACCACTCGCCCCGATACGCTCTTCGGCGCGACGTACCTGGTGCTCGCTCCGGAACATCCTTTGGTGTCACAGGTCGTCACGCCCGAACAACAACAGGCCGTCGAGACTTACGTGCAGGCTTGCGCGACGAAGTCGGACTTGGAGCGCGGTGAACTCAGCAAAGAGAAAACTGGTGTTTTCACCGGAGCCTACGCGATCAATCCCGTCAACCAGCAACCGATTCCCGTGTGGATCGCCGACTATGTCATGATGGGTTACGGTACCGGCGCAATCATGGCCGTTCCCGCTCACGACGAACGCGACTTCGCCTTCGCCGAAAAATTCGCTTTGCCGATTGTTCAAGTGGTGAAAGAAAGCTCAGGGAGAGCCGCCGTCTCGGCGGCTAAATCGTCCCCCTATCTAAACGACTCCTATACTATCACCAAAACCCGCCACAACCTTCCTCATTGGGACCAAGTCGGCAAACGCTACTTTGTCACATGGCGATTGGCGGATTCCATTCCCGCAGACAAATTGGCAACATGGGAAAGCGAGCGCTCAGCCTGGTTGAAAAACAATCCAGAACCATGGAACGACCAGCAGGAAAAGTTCTATCATTCAGAATTTTCGGATCGCATCGATCAATTCATGGATGCTGCTCACGGTTCCTGCATTTTGCGCCAGCCTGCTGTTGCGGCGATCGTAGAAAACGCGCTGAAGCACTTTGATGGGCAGCGCTATCTCTTGGCTGCTTACGTCATCATGCCCAATCATGTGCATGTAGCTTTTGAACAGCATCCGCATCATCAAATGGCAGACATCCTCCAATCATGGAAATCATTTACTGCTCATGAGATCAACAAGCTTCTAGGTATATCTGGGGAGGTCTGGCAGAGAGATTATTTCGATCGCATCATTCGCGATGGCGAGCACTGGAATAATACTTTGCACTACATCGAGATGAATCCACAAAAGGCGGGACTGCATGAGGGCTTTCTCATGGGCCGAGGATTGCTCGGAGAAAGGAGCTTTTCTGAGAATGGGGCAGCTTCAGCCGCCGAGACGGCGGCTCTCCCTGCTTCTCTCCCTGAAGCTTACACCGATCACGGAATCGCCATGAACTCTTCGTTCCTCGATGGCCTGCCTACCGCCGAAGCCAAGTTGCGCATGATTGCGTGGCTGGAAGAGCAAGGCAAGGGCACGCGCAAGGTGCAATACAAACTGCGCGACTGGCTGTTCGAACTGCCTCTGTTGCAACCGGAGATGGAAGATTTCAAACCCACGGGCGACCCGCGCGGTCCTTTGATCAAGGCCACGGACTGGATCAAATACTCGGATCACGCGCAACGCGAAACCAATACCATGCCGCAATGGGCGGGCTCTTGCTGGTACTATCTGCGCTACTGCGACCCAAAAAATGATGATGCGTTTTTGTCCAAGGAAGCAGAAAATTATTGGCTCGGAGGAAATGACCAGAGTGGTGCGGTCGATCTCTATGTCGGCGGCACCGAGCACGCCGTGCTCCATCTGCTCTACGCCCGTTTTTGGCACAAAGTGCTGTTCGATCTCGGCCATCTGAGCACGCCCGAACCTTTCCAAAAACTGGTCAACCAAGGACTGATTCTCGGCGAAGACGGACAGAAGATGTCGAAATCGCTCGGCAATGTGGTGAATCCCGATGAAGTGATTCGCGAATACGGCGCTGACTCGCTGCGCCTCTACGAAATGTTCATGGGCCCCTTGGAACAGGTGAAACCATGGCAAATGAAAGGCGTCGAGGGCGTGCATCGCTTCCTCGCCCGCGTCTGGCGAGTGGCGATGGAAGAAAATGATGCGGGCGAATGGCAGGTCTCTTCACGACTCAGTCACGCACCTTGCACCGATGCCTCGCTGCGCAAGGTCGTGCACGAAACCATCAAGAAAGTCACCGAAGACATCGAACGCATGGCATTCAACACCGCCATCTCGCAGATGATGATTTGCACCAATGCGTTCACCCAAGCCGCTCAAGTTCCGTTAGAAGAATTTTTGCTATTCTTGCGCTTGCTCAATCCTTTCGCCCCACACACGGCAGAGGAATTGCATCAACGCGTCACGGGGTCGAGCGAAATGCTGTATCACCAACCATGGCCCACTTTTGACCCAGAGGCACTGGTGGAGCATGAGATCGAATTGGTTGTGCAGGTCAATGGCAAGCTCCGCGACCGCATCCGCATTGCCCCCGATGCCTCGGAAGAGTCTGTCGTCGCCCTTGCCATGGCTTCGCCTAAAATTCAGGAATACACGAATGAGAAAACCATTCGCAAGATCGTCTATGTCCCCGCTCGACTGCTGAATTTGGTCGTCGGCTAACAAAAGGGAAGACCTAGCATCTCGACCCCAAAATCCGCAAGCGGTTAGATTCCTTTCTTCCGCTTGCGTAGCTCTTCGCTTGCTCGGACCAAGGCGTTGGCAATCGCCTTGGCGCTAATCGGCTTGCTGAGATAATCATCCATCCCTGCCTCAATGCATGCTTCGCTATCGCCCTCTTGCGCATTGGCTGTCATGGCGATGATCCAGGGACGATCGAGGAGTGGATACTTTTGGGCAATCGTGCGCGTGCAGACGATGCCGTCCATCTCTGGCATCTGGACATCCATAAACACTACATCGTAGGTCTTTTTTTCGAGAGCAGCGAGAGCTTCTACGCCGTTCTCTGCCACTTCCGCGGTGTAGCCAAGCTTCGCCAACAAAAGCTGTGCCACGCGCTGATTGATGGGCGTGTCTTCTACAAGCAAAATGGTCAAAGGGTGCTCATGCGCCAATTTTTGATCTAGCGTCGAAGAGGCGAGCGACTTGTTTTTCGATTCTTTGATGTGCAGCGCCTGCAAGATGGCTTCATAAAAATGAGAAGACTTCACAGGCTTGGTCAGGATTTTGCTCACATGCAATCTCGATCTGTAGTTGGCGGCGTCCCGCAGTGACGTCAATGCGATGATGGGAAGAAGTTCCGCACCTTTGCTTTGACGAATCTTCGCCGCGAGTTCTTCCACACTCTGCCAAGTTCGCTGAAGGTCGAGCACCGCGAGATCAAAGGCTTCACCGTTTGCAAGCCGGAGCAGCGCTTCTTCGGCGGTGTCGACCGTCACCGGCACCAGCCCCCATCCCTGGGTTTGAATGCTGTGAATCTGACGATTTTTTGGATTGTCGTCGATGATCAAGACGCGCTTGCCACGAGCCAGTTGCGAGTCGAGGGAAATCTTTGCCTCCACAAGCGGTGGCGCAAATTGGAAAGGTATTTCGATGTGAAATGTAGAGCCCTTGCCCTCGACCGAGTCGACCCAGATGGATCCTTGCATCACTTTCACCAGACGAGAACAAATCGCCAAACCAAGTCCCGTGCCGCCGTATTGACGAGTAGTCGAGGTATCGACCTGACTGAAGGACTTGAACAAGCGATCAAGACGATTCGCTGGTATTCCAATGCCAGTATCGCTGACTGAAATGTGCAGAAGATCGTTTTCGCTTTGCGAGACTCTAACAAAAATTTCACCTTTGTCCGTAAACTTCACCGCATTGCTCAGCAGGTTGGTGATCACTTGCGTCATCCGGGTTTTATCGCCGTAAATCGTCGTCGGCGCATCAGGTTCGAATAAGACCAAAAGCTCCAAGCCTTTTTCCGCTGCAGGACGTGCGACGAAATCGATCGACGACTCCACGCATTCTCTGAGATCGATCGGAATGTGTTCGAGTTGCACACCACCAAATTCGATCTTCGAGAAATCCAAGATGTCGTTGATTAAGGACAACAAGGTTTCTCCGCTATTGCGGATCACATTCACAAAGTCGGCTTGCTCGGCATTCAAGGATGTGTTTTGCAATAGCTCCGACATTCCAATCACGGCATTCATCGGCGTGCGAATTTCGTGACTCATGTTGGCCAGGAAGTCGGCCTTCGCTTGTGTGGCTTTCTCTGCCGCGATTTTCGCCGCCTCAAGATCCATCTTCTGCTGATGCATCTCGGTGATGTCCTGAAAAGCTCCTTTGACCAAATGCACTTTCCCATCGACCCGGAAGGTCTCTCCCATGGAGCGCACCCAAATCCGCCGACCCTTTGCCGTGACCAAGGGCATTTCTACTTCGAAGGGCTCACCCGTTTCGATTGCATGCTGCAGCGCTTGAGAGATTGTTTCCTTCGCCTCGTCGGGATAAAAATTCAGAGCCGACTCCAGCGTAGGCACGTAGTCCTGATCGACCTCATGGATCAGTCGAATTTGGTCGCTCCAGTAGAGACTGTTGTCGATCAAGTTCAACTCCCACGCGCCGACGCGTGCAATTTTTCCGGTATGAATCAGGGCAGAGCTTTGACGCTCGATTTCCAACTGCTCGATGTATTGTCGAGTCACATCGCGCTGCGTACCCACCACTCGCAGCGGCTCGCCATTCGGGCCAAAACTGACGACTTTCCCGCGCGCCATCACCCATCGCCATGTCCCGTCTTTGTGTCGCATGCGATGACGACACTGATAAATTTCCGTCTTTCCTTCAAAGTGCTGCTGCAAGGCCGCTTGGGCGATGGGCAAATCATCGGGATGACAGCGGTTGATCCACTCATCTACGTGGCTGCGAAGATTTTCAACATCTTCGCCAAACATCGCTGCCCAGCGTTTGTCGAAAAGAGTTTCTCCGGTCGCAACATTCCAGTCCCACAGCGCAAGCTCTCCCGCAGCGAGTGCGAGCTCGGTACGCTCCACTTGTTCTTTGAGCAATTCATCCGCACGTCGACGCTCTGTCACATCGAGCTGAATGCTCATGAAACCCGTAATTTCCTGCTGCGCATTCAATAACGGAATGATGTCGCAATGCACCCAGTAATCCCGACCCGATTTGGTGCGATTCAAAATTTCGCACTGATACGGCGCACCCGCATCGCAGAATCGACGAATCTCCTCGATCGTTTCAGGATCGGAATGCTCCGATTGCAGAAAAGCTCCAAGCTTTTTTCCAATCACTTCGTCGAACTCATATCCGGTAACCCGTGTAAATCCCTCGTTGACCCAAGTAATCCTGCGCTCTTTGTCACAGATCACCACCGCATTGGTCGAGCGCGTGGCAACCATCGATAGCATTTCCGCTTTTTTGGCCGTAGTCGCCAATTCACTCGTCATCTTCTCCGCGAGCTCTTGCGCCCTTTCGTTGCTGCGACTGATGGAGCGCACCGTACCCGCCAGCAACAAAGTCACCACTGATCCGCCTAACAGATAAAAACTCACATCGGTTCTCGCCACCCGCTTGAAGCTTTTGTTGGTGCTACAGCAAATCGTCCACGTCTCCCCGCCGATGCTGAGATTCGTCTTCAGATGAAACAGTCGTTGCGCGTAATCATTCTCTGTGAAAACAAGATCTTGGGTTTTGCTGAGGTGACCGTCATCATCGTAAATCAAATTCTCGCGCGATGCTACAGAACCATCAAAGACCTCGAAATCCAATTGCTCTTCTGCTTGAGATGTAACCCCTGCAAGAATGTTGCGCGCCACCAGCGGCATGTAAGTCCAGCCGATGATATGACGCACGCGATCTTCTTCCGTTGCTTGGCTTTTGCCTTTTTCGTATACTGGGTAAAACATGATGAAGCCCGAACCTTCATTCACTCTCTGCAATAATGTGAGCGGAGCTGAGAGGGCTGCCGCTCCCGTTCGCATCGCGCGCTCTGCCGCCTCTCGGCGTCGCGATTCCGTGGCCATGTTGTAGCCCATGGCGACACGATTGATGTCCTCGGGAATGATGTATTCTACGACATAAAGATCAGACTCAGCTCCCGCAGGATGAATCGCAAAATCAGGAGCTCCATCCGCCCGCGTTTTCGTGAGAAATTCATCGATCTTGGCCCGAGGAACATACCGAACAAAACCCAAGCCCAGCGCACCATGAAACTCCTTATTGAGATTCCGATCTTTCACCATCGCAGAAAAACTTGCTCGTGTGACTTGATCGCTCGCCGGAAACAAAGAACGAGCCCCACGCAAGCCATACTCGAATTGCCGAATTCTTCGCGAAATTTCTCCATGGATTCGCTCCGACAATGTCAAAAAGCGCTGGTAATCCGCGCGTTTCGCATTTTGCTCTGCGTGCCAAGCCGATAACCCGCTGAGCAAGAAACCCAAAATCACGATGGCGATGGTGAGACGTTGATCACTCTTCAAGGGGATACGCTTCATGAATGGGGGCCTTTCGTAACGAATGGGTGATCACAAGATGAACATCCAGAGACAGACGTCTGTCAACGCCAAAATCGTCAAAAGCGCGACACTCTCCCCTTAGCAAACGACAATAAAAAAACTCTAAAATCAAAGCATATGGCGAAAAATCACAGGCCTGATCGCGCAACCCGCAGCCTACCCCGCCGTCGACCATGCTCCCTCCCTCCTTGCTACCATCGAAGTAAGGGAGACAAAGATTCTTCTCGCGTTGAACCATCGGATTTCCGTGATAGATTGTCACGATGACACAATCTCGATTCTTTTCCCCCGCCCGCTGCGTTGCGCATCGTCTATCACGGCGACAAAGGTCGTGTCATGACGGCACGGTCGATGGACTGGAAGGAGGACATGCTGAGCAACTTGTGGATCTTACCACGCGGCATCCAGCGCAACGGTCAAGCAGGTCCGCAAAGCATTTCCTGGCAAGCGCAGTATGGTAGTGTGATTGCGACAGCCTACGACATTGCCACAGTCGATGGCCTGAATGAAAAAGGCCTGCACGCGAACCTGCTATGGTTGGTGGAATCGCAGTATCCGACACCACGCGCCGGGCAACCGACTCTCGCCGTTTCGCTTTGGGCGCAGTATGTGCTCGATCAATTTGCCACAGTGGCCGAAGCCGTTGCGCATCTCGAAAAAGTCCCCTTCGCTTTGGTATCGGACGTCTTGCCCGGCACGAAGCGGATGACCACCGTGCACTTATCGCTCTCCGATGCCAGCGGCGATAGCGCGATTGTCGAATACATCCACGGCGAGCAAGTGATTCATCATGCGAAAGAGCATCAAGTGATGACCAACTCGCCGATTTTTTCCGAGCAGCTCGCCTTGCATGCTTACTGGAAAACCATCGGTGGAACCGTCATGCTGCCCGGCACCAACCGCGCGGCAGATCGCTTTGCGCGGGCGATGTTCTACATCAATGCCATTCCCCGTGTCGACGATCCCCGTATCGCCACGGCGGGTGTCTTTTCGGTCATCCGCAATTGCTCCGTGCCCTTCGGCATCAACACAGAAAGCGAACCTAACATTTCCTCCACCCGTTGGCGCGTGGTGGCGGATCAGAAGGATCTCATCTATTTCTTCGAGAGCGCCGTCTCGCCAAACGTGTTTTGGACCGACCTCAAGAAGATCGACTTTTCCGCCAAGGCGAGCGTGAAAAAACTCGACCTCGGTCGCGATTCTGGACGTTCGCTAGCGGGCGAAAACTCAAGCACTTTCGTGCCGAGCAAACCCTTCGCCTTTCAGGGACTCTAAGAGTCGCAGCAGCAGTGAAACATCACTTTTTCTCGATCACCGCAAGCACATCCGCAGCTTGCTCGTCGGTCGATGCCGAGAGATCGCGCCATACCAGCTTGCCGTCGAGAAAAAGAAACGCTTGTCGGCGAGCGAAGCCGGCGATGTGAGGCACGCCAAAGGCATCGGCCACCTTGCCCTCTTTGTCGGCGAGCAAGGCAAAGGGCAGTTTGTATTTTTCGGCAAAGGCCTTTTGCGACTCGACGCTTTCCATGCTGACACCAAAAACCTTCACGCCCTTTGCCGTGATTTTTTCATAGGCATCGCGCAGACTGCATGCCTGTTTGGTGCAACCTGGCGTATCGGCTTTGGGGTAAAAATACACCAGTGTGTAGCCCTTGGCGGCGACATCGGCCAGCGCGACCGTTTCCCCAGCTTGATTTTGGCAGGAAACGGCAGGCATCATTGTGCCTTCGACGATGGGAGCAGCGGTACACGGGACAGTGAGTCCCATGATGGCAGCGACAGGTGCGAGAAAACGAAATGGATTCATGGCCGGTATGATGCCACGGATTCGCAGAAATGCAACGGAGCAAATTTTTTTGGTGGACAAAACGATCAGATCGGTGCAATCTCCGCGCCCGCTGCTCCGACGAGTA
>RDYF01000002.1 GCA_004293285.1 Verrucomicrobiota bacterium
GCAATCGCAGATCACCTGATCAATGTCATCGGTCAGCAAATCGCGTGCAGAGCGCTCGACGAGGCCGGGCTCTTGGAACACGCAATACGGTGCGGCGTGGGAATCGCGTTGACGTTCCACCTCGCGCCACTGTTCCAGCAGCATGGCGAGGTCGCGGATCAGATGGCGCTTGCGCGTGCCGATCGCGGCAGTGCGCATGATGATGCCCATGCCCTCGGGGACCGAGAGTTTTTGGATGATGGTGCGCAGTCGTGCGCGCTCCTTGGGGTCTTCGATTTTACGCGAAATGCCGAATTGTTCCGTGTAAGGCATCAGCACCAGATAGCGGCCTGCGAGCGAGATGTTGGTGGTGACGCGTGGTCCTTTCGTGCCGATGGGACCTTTCGACACCTGAATCATGATTTCCGAGCCGATGGGATAAATGCTCGGGATATCCTTCGAAGTGATTTTCTTCTGCTGCTTCTTGGGACCGCGCTCAATTTCTTCCAGTCCGGCATCGAGTGCGGCGGGGAGAGCGTCCCAGAAATGAAGAAAGGCATTTTTATCGAGTCCGATGTCGACAAACATCGCCTTCAGACCTTGTTCGATGTTCTTAACGCGGCCCTTAAAAATGCCGCCGACGATGTTTTGATCGCCTTCACGCTCGACCGAGTATTCTTCGAGCAGGCCATTTTCGAGCAGCGCGACACGGCGCTCGAGTTTTTCGACATTGATGAGGATGGTATTGCCTTCCATCGGATTGGTCGAGCCAATCCCGAGGAATCGTTTGATTTTATTGATCATAGTGAGTATCACGTTGGGTTGAATGCTAGGAGTTATTCTTCGATGGGGATGGCGCGCAGAATCGTGCCAGCGGAATCGATTTCCGGAGTAATGGTAGGAGTTGGTAGGATTTCAGTGGGATTATCGCTTTCGGGAGTCGCGTTCGATGTCTTCATATTCGATTGAACATCTTCGGCGGTTTCCGTAATTTCTTCTGCCTCGACGGCAGCGAGAGTGTCTTCAGGGAGGAGAATTTCTTCGATCGAGTCGGTATTGCCCAGTACCTCATCTTGCGGTTGGAGGGGGAGTCGGAGTCCGTCTTCTAGAGCAAAAAGTCCGCGATAAATCAAGTGAACCAGCGGTCCACAGACCTTGCCTCCCGATTTGCCACCGATCACAAGCACGCAAACGGCATACTTGGGGTTCTCGTAGGGGGCGAAAGAAACCGTCCACGAGTTGTTCGACTTCTTACCGCGGTCGACACTTTGTGCTGTGCCTGTTTTGGCAGCGACTTCGATATTCGGCATTTTCACGCGACCCGCCGTGCCGCCGGGTTGGTTGACAGCCATCCACATGCCCTTGCGGATGCGCTCCATGTCCTCGGGCTTGACGCCTTGATCCAGCAAATTGGTCAGCAGCTTCGGTTGATCGGGAATCAAAATTTCCGATCCTCGTGCCACTTGTTTCACCACGCGTGGTTGGTAGTATCGACCGCCATTCGCGATGCAGCTGGTGAGAGCGGCGAGTTGCAGCGGGGAGGCCGAGCTGACCCCTTGTCCGATAGCGAGGAAGGCGGTATCGACCGGTGTGACGGTGGTCGAAGGATTGCGCAAGCGCCATGACGGCGAGCCAATTACTGCGCCAGGGCGCTCGGAAGGCAATTCAATGCCGGTGGGTTTACCGAGATTGAGCAGAGTAAACGTTTCCGCCATGCCACGAGGTCCCACCGCATTGGCGAGGCGGAAGAAATATGGATTGCACGATTGCTGAATGGCTTTCGACACATTTTGTGAACCGTGACTGCCTTTGCTTTGGTTCCAAATCCAACAGCCAGCCTTGTGATTGCCGTAGGCGACATAGCCATTGCAACTGAAAATGCGGTCGCCCAGACCCGCGCGGGCACCAGCGATGGCGGTGGCTAGCTTGAAGGTCGAACCGGGGTCGAACGATTCAATCGCACGATTCATCAGCGGCAAGCAGATGTTCTTATTGCTGTATTCTTGCCACTTGTCGGCGGAAATGGAGGGGATGAAATTGTTCGGATCGTAGTTCGGCACCGAAGCCATGGCGATGACTTCTGTTTTCCACCAGGTATTGAATGCGGCTATCGATGCTCAGCGTGACATCGGCCCCGACTTGCGGTTTGGTGTAGTCGATGATGCTAATGATACGACCCTTCTCATCCTTCAGCACCGTTTTCACGCCCTCTTGTCCCTTGAGGTACGAGTCCATGGTCATTTCCACACCGGCGATGCCTTTTTCCTCACCAATGTAGTGATTGAACTTCTTCTTGCCCTCTTCGGGGATGTCGCCATTTTCCCATTCCTTGGTGTAGCCGAGAATGTGGCAGGCGAGAGTCTTGTAGGGATACTGCCGCTGCGGACGCAGGCTGATGTAGACGCCGGGGAGTTCTAGATTGAGCTCGGCAAAGCGGGCGAATTGGTCGTAGGTGAGGTCCGTGCGATAGGAAAACGGCACCAGACCGCCGTGTGTGGCGTAGTGAATTTCCAGAGCCTTGGCACTGTAGTCCTTGGCGAGACCGTAGTGATTGAGTCGGGTAATGATCACCTCATTGACAATCGCGGCGATGTCCTTCTTCTTCGCCGCGCGCGTCATGCCCTTTTCCGTGCGCAAGGTTTCGACCACAGGAGCTTGATCATGCTGCAAATGGTAGGCCTTGACGATTTCGTCGATATTGAACGAAACTTCATAATTCCGACTATTCCGTGCCAGCAGCACGCCCTGGGAGTCGCGGATCTCGCCGCGCACACCGGGTTCGCGCACGGAGACGTTTTTCGGCGAAGGCACGCGTTCACGATACTTTTGCGAATCGATGATCTGCACTTGGTGGAGTCGTTGCAAAAGCATGCCAAAACCCAGCAACACCAGAGCGGTGAGCAGGTAGAGACGGAAGCGA
>RDYF01000003.1 GCA_004293285.1 Verrucomicrobiota bacterium
AACGTCGATTTTTTGACAGACGCAAAGAGAAATCGATGGAAACTTGCTACGTGGCGGTGCTTTCCAAGCGCCAAGCCCCTACGTGATTTTTTGATTGGCTTGGCGACGATAAGCGAACCACTGATTTCACAGATTCTACAGATTGGATGTGAGATATTGGAATCGCAAGTATTGGGAACTTTTTTAGCACCTCGCCTGTGCGTGATTTTTGATGGGCTTGGCGGATGGAATCCGCCGCCACGGGGGTACCTTTGCGCGATCGTTTCTTGCCATCAGCGCGTGCTTGGCTAGACTGTCGGCGAGAGTTTTTTTCACCATGGCGAATCAGAATGTAGCAGAGATCGGCGATCTCAAACAGTGGCTTGGGTCGATGCGTGGCTTGCTCGAGGAAAATCACTTTCATGTCGAAAACCTTCTGATCACTGAAGCTGGACCCGTGTTAGCTGCGTCTCGTTTTGTCGACCCCGCATGGCCCTTGGTGTATCTCTCATCGGGCATTCACGGCGATGAACCCGCAGGGCCATTGGCGATTGAATCGTTGTTGCGTCACCTCGATCTCGACGGCTTCAATTGGCTCATTTGTCCGCTGTTGAACCCGCTGGGCTTGCATCGGGGGATTCGTGAAAACCCGCAAGGGATTGACTTGAATCGCGACTACCGTCGACAGCAATCGCGTGAAGCCCGTGCTCATGCGGCATGGTTAGAACGACAGTTGGTGCCTGATCTTTTTGTGAGCTTGCATGAAGACTGGGAAGCACAAGGATTTTACTTTTACGAAATCGCATTAGAGGAAGATCGTCCGGAGCGAGCGCGACGCATTCTCGACTCCGTTGCTGCGGTGTGGCCGATTGAACAGGAAGAGTGCATCGACGACCATCAAGTGCGCGAGCGAGGTTGGATTTTCCACGAACCACAAGCCGATTTTCCTGACGAATGGCCCGAAGCCATTTTTATGGCAGAGCGGCGTTGTCCCTTGTCCTTCACCTTCGAAACTCCGAGTCGCGCGGCACCGCTGGAAAAAAGAATCGCCGCCCATCAGGCGGCGATTGCTGCGGCCTTGCTCGAGTGGCAGGCCGAACGTTTGTGAATCGGTCGATCAGTGATGACGACGCTTGATTTTCAACTGAGCCAGTGACTTGGCGATCTGCAAGCGCAGGTGAGCGACTTCTTCGATTTCGGCGGCGTGGTCGATCGAAAGCAATTGCTTCTCTGCGCGCTGAATCGCCTCCTCGGCGGCAGCGGCGTCGATTTGGTCATCGCCGAGAGCCATATCGGTGAGGATATTGACTTTCTCCAGAGTAACCTCTGCAAAGCCATTGCCAATAGCAAGAGCCGTGACGACGCCATCTTTTTCATAGCGCAATTCGCCAGGAGCCAGAGCGGTGACTAGGGCACCGTGAGCGGGCAAAATGCCCAACTCGCCATCTGCGCCGGGCAGATAGACATTGGCGACGGTGTCCGAGAAAACTTTTTTCTCTGGCGTGACGATTTCCAAATGAAGAGGCATGGTAAAGATCGCTGAGTGGTGGATTAGCTACGGGAAACGGTATCGATGCCGCCGCGCATGTAGAAGTTGCCTTCTGGCACGTCATCCCACTTGCCGTCAAGAATCTCGCCGAAGCCCTTGGGTGAAAATTTCGGCAACGTGGAAGGGCTGAGTGAGGAAACGCTGCAACTTACGAGCGCGGAACACGGTGAGTTTGTCCTCATCGGACAACTCGTCCATACCGAGAATCGCGATGATGTCTTGCAAGTCTTTGTAGCGCTGAAGAACTTGCTGCACACCGCGAGCAACGCGGTAGTGTTCTTCACCAACCACTTCTGGAGCGAGTGCTTTCGAAGTCGAAGCAAGTGGGTCAACGGCAGGGAACAAAGCCTGTTCAGCAAGCGAACGCTCCAACACCACGGTGGCGTCAAGGTGAGCGAAGGTGTTCGCAGGAGCGGGGTCGGTCAAGTCGTCCGCAGGAACGTAAACGGCCTGAATCGAGGTGATCGAACCTTTGTTGGTCGAAGTAATCCGCTCTTGGAGAGTCGCCATTTCCTCGGAAAGAGTTGGCTGATAACCCACCGCCGATGGCGTGCGTCCGAGCAGAGCCGAAACTTCCGAACCTGCTTGGGAGAAACGGAAAACGTTGTCGACGAACAACAACACGTCTTGATTGTCCTGATCGCGGAAATGCTCAGCCATGGTCAGAGCCGACAAAGCCACGCGGAGACGAGCACCTGGAGGCTCGTTCATCTGACCGTAGCAAAGAGCCACTTTCGAGCCTTCGGCAAGCACAGGAGTGCCTTCGGGAGTCACTTTCACGTGGCCGTTTTCGTCTTTTTCCGTTGCGATAACGCCCGACTCGATCATTTCCCAGTAGAGGTCATTTCCTTCACGAGTCCGCTCACCTACACCGGCAAACACGGAGAAACCACCGTGTGCTTTGGCGATGTTGTTGATGAGCTCCATGATGACAACGGTCTTGCCCACACCAGCGCCACCGAACATACCGCCCTTACCACCTTTGAGCAGTGGGCAGATGAGGTCGATGACCTTGATGCCGGTCACGAGAATTTCCGTGTTTGCGCTTTGCTCAGTAAGAGTTGGAGCGGAACGGTGAATCGGAGCGCGGAGATTCGGGTCAGCGAGAGGCTGGTTTTCATCAACGATGTCGCCCGTGACGTTGAAGATACGACCCAAAATTTGTTTGCCGACAGGCACCGAGATCGGAGCGCCGGTGTCAGTGATCGCAAGACCGCGCTTCAAGCCATCGGTCGAAGACATCGCAACAGCGCGCACCCAGCCATCGCCGAGGTGTTGTTGCACTTCCAAAACGAGAGTGGTTTCCACGCCGTTGGCGCTGTAACGAACTTCCAGCGCATTGAAAATGGCAGGGAGGTTGCTGGCTTGTGAGAAGTCGGCATCGACAACAGCGCCGATGACCTGAACGATGGTTCCTTGGTGGTGATTTCGAGAAGCTCGGAGGTAATGGCAGCCTGACGGGCTTTGTTGTATTCCAGAGTGAGTTCTTTGATGAACTTCTTGGCGTTGTCCGTAGCGGCTTTCATCGCGACCATACGCGCACTGTGCTCGGACGCACGCGATTCCACCAAAGTTTGATAGACTTGGAAGTTGATGTAAAGCGGCAGCAAGGCATCAAGAACTTCCATCGGCGATGGCTCGAACTTGTAATCTTTGCTTGGGTCAACAGCACCGGGAACGACCGAGAAACCAACTCCCTCGAATTCCTGTGCTTCGCCAACCGTCTCAGAGCTGAGAGGGAGAAGCTGGATGATCGTCGGTTCTTGATTCATCACCGTCACAAAGTTGTTGAAGGCGATCGAAATCTTGTCGTAGTGACCGTCCAAAAACTGTTTGGTGAGGAAGCGGGAGATCGGACGAGCTTCGGCGAAAGGAACAGGGTCCTTGACTTCGAAGTCGGCGATCATTTCCTTGCCCAGCTTCGAAAGAATCGTGCGGAGCTTTTTGCCTACGGTGACGTAATGTGTCTCGTCGCCACTCTCGCTGCGAACTTTTTTGAACAAGTTCGTGTTGAGAGCGCCGCAGAGACCTTTGTCGGTCGATACCACCAGCATCAACTCGCGCTTGCCTTGACGGGCTTGCAGCAAGGTGTGCGTTTCTTCCTCAAAATTGGCTTTGAGGTTGACGAGCACTTCATTGAGCTGATTGGCGTAATCGCGTCCCGCAATCGCCTGGTCCTGCGCCTTCTTCATCTTCGCCGCAGCAACGAGCTGCATGGCGCGAGTGATTTGGGCAGTGTTCTTGACCGATTTGATGCGTCGGCGAATGTCGCGAAGGTTGGCCATGTGTTAGGTGAAGTTGGAAGTGATCAGTAAGGAGTGATCAGGGATGAATTATTTCCACGAAGTTTTGAAATCTTCGATGGCTTGCTTGACGGTAGCAACAGCGGCGGCGTCCTTCTTGAGGTCGGGCTTGTTGTTGCGGATGTTGTCGAGCACATCAGCCTTGCGCGTTTCAAAGAACTCACCAAGAGCTGCTTGGAACTCGCGCACGCGGTTGACGGGGACATCGTCGAAGTAGCCATTCTGCATCGAGAACAGGAGGATGGACTCCATTTCCATGCTGAGTGGGTTGTATTGATTTTGCTTGAAGAGCTCCACGATGCGAGCACCGCGATCGAGTTTCTTCTTGGTCGAGGCATCGAGATCGGAACCGAACTGAGCGAAAGCTTGCAACTCGCGGAACTGAGCGAGGTCGAGCTTGGTCGTGCCAGCCACCGACTTGATGGTCTTGGTTTGCGCAGCGGAACCCACACGAGAAACCGAAAGACCCACCGAAATCGCGGGGCGTATGCCTTGGTAGAAAAGGTCGGTTTCGAGGTAAATCTGGCCGTCGGTAATCGAAATCACGTTGGTCGGAATGTAGGCCGAAACGTCGCCTGCTTGTGTTTCAATGATGGGCAGAGCGGTCAACGAACCACCACCCGCATTGTCGGAAAGACGAGCCGAGCGCTCGAGCAAGCGGCTGTGGAGGTAGAACACGTCACCAGGATAAGCCTCACGACCCGAAGGACGCTTCAGAATCAGCGAAACTTGGCGATAGGCGACAGCGTGCTTCGACAGGTCATCGAACACGATCAAGCAATCTTGACCCTTGTCCATGAGATACTCGGCAATGGCGCAACCTGCGTAAGGAGCAAGGTATTGCATTGCAGCAGAGTCGGAAGCCGAAGCGGTCACGATCGTGGTGTATTCCATCGCACCGGCGTCTTCCAGAGTTTTGATGATCCGAGCAACGTTCGAGAGCTTCTGGCCGATGACGACGTAGATGCAATACAGCGGCTTGTGGTTTTGCAGTTTGCCTTGCTCAGCAGCTTTATTTTGCTTCGCCTGAGAAATGATGGTGTCGACGGCAATCGTGGTTTTGCCCGTGGCACGGTCGCCAATGATCAACTCACGCTGACCACGACCGATAGGGATCATGGCGTCGATCGCGAGAATGCCGGTTTGCACAGG
>RDYF01000004.1 GCA_004293285.1 Verrucomicrobiota bacterium
CCACCGGAAAGCAAAACATCGCGAATTTCTGGATGCTGTTCGAGGTAGCGGAAAGCGGATTCCCATTGAATTTCCAATTGCTGATCGCCCACGCCCGATACGACGCGGGAGCGGGTGCAATAGCGACAGTAAGAGGCGCAGCGGTCGGTGACCAGAAAAAGCACGCGATCGGGATAGCGATGCACCAAACCTGGCACGGGCATATGGCTGTCCTCGCCGCATGGATCGGCCATTTCCTCCGGTGCGGTCCAGCCTTCTTCCATCCGTGGGATGACCTGTCGACGGATCGGGCAATCGGGATTTTCGCGATCGATCAGCTCGAAAAAATACGGCGTGATCGACATCGCCAGTTTATGGCCCGCGAGCAAAACCCCGGCGCGTTCTTCTGCGCTTAAGGTCATGCGTTGCTCCAAGGCCGCAAGATTCGAGACGCGGTGCTTCAATTGCCAGCGATGGTCATTCCATTGCTCTGGGGTAGCATCGGGCCAAGTGGCGTGACCCGCGCTCTGAAACACGGTCAGCGAATCGTAGAGTTGCTCGTCAGTCATTCGTGGGAAAGTGGGAGTGTAAACGGCTTTGTCGATCTGTCAAATCTGGTTGTTGGTCTGCGAGGAATGACTTAACGCCAGCGCTTGCTGCCTTGTTTGCGACTGCCATGTTTTTTCTGGATCATCCGCGCCTCGCGTTTGCTGTCGTCGCGCTGACGCAAATGGTGCATTTTTTCCTGAGCCATGCGGTAGGCGGTGGGGTGATCGACAATGGGAAAGGGGTAGTCGCGTCCGATCAGGCAGCCGCTGAATTGCTGTTCCAAAAACGGCATCTGCCATGGTTCTGCGAGATAGGCCGACGGCACCTGGGCCAATTCCGGCAGCCATTGGCGAAGGAATTGGCCATCGGGATCCTGATCGAGCAATTGCTTGGTGGGGGAGTAAACGCGCAGGGTATTGATGCCCGTGGTGCCCGACTGCATTTGGCACTGGCTCCAGTGAATGCCGGGCTCGTAATCGAGAAACATTCGCGCCAGATGCAGGCCCGGTTCGCGCCAGTGCAGCCACAAATGATAGCTGGCGAAACTCATGACCATCGCACGCATGCGGAAATTCAGCCATCCCGTGGCGGTGAGCGCACGCATGCAGGCATCGATCAGCGGATAGCCCGTGCGACCTTGTTTCCAGGCCTCGAGCAAGGTGGGATCGCAGTGCAGCTCATCGCGCAAGCCATCGCAGACACGGGAAAAATTGCGTTTTTCGATCTGCGGCTCGTCTTCAAGTTTTTGCATGAAATGACAATGCCAGCGGAGTCGACTTTGAAACGATTTCAGCGCCGAAGCCCAGCGCGGATCGATGACGGAACCGGCGGCGGTTTCCTCAGCGAGCTGCCGTTTTCGTGCCACGCTCGCGTGGAGGCATTGTCGGACCGTCAGCGCGCCCCAAGTGAGGTAGGGGGAAACGCGACTGCATGCATCCCATGCCGTCACTGGGCTTGACATTTCCTTGGTGTAGCCTACGCCGCGATGTTGGAGAAATTGGTCCAAGATGAGATGCCCCCGAGAGCTGCCGCCGCGCTGTCGGCGATCGATGCTGAGGTCGGGCGAGAGGAAAAAATCTTCGGCCACACCAATCGATTCCCCGCTCAGGTGAGAGGCGGGCGCACCGCGTAACCCAGTGGGTGCGGGACGGGGCGCGGGCGACATCCTTTGCAGCCAGCGCTCGGACCAGCCATCGCGCTGTCTGAGCTTCCGCACCACACCTGTTTGTGCGTATTCTTGCCAAGTCACACCGCGCTGTCGGGCCCAGGCGATGACCGCTTCATCGCGTCGGTAGGTGATGGCATTTCCCGTTTCCTGATGACTATGCAGGCGCGTGAAATGGGTTTGCTGCCAGAGCTCCTCCAGCACCGATACCGCATCGCCGCGCCGACGTAGCAAGCGCACGCCATAGGGAGATAAATCGGCCTCGAGCTCGGCGAGGCATTCATTGGCAAAGCCCAGATGCCGGGCATCGAAATCTTCCGCGCGAATGACCTCATCTTCATAAATCCACAGCGCCAAGACCGGA
>RDYF01000067.1 GCA_004293285.1 Verrucomicrobiota bacterium
TTGCAGCACTTGCGACCAGGAATCCACTTGAAGAAAATCTTTTTTCCAGCAATTCGGCTTGGCAACATGCATCATCATGATGGTGCTAAGGCACTTCACACAACGTCCACAGTTCAAGGGCTCGGCATCACTCTTGTAACAAACGCGCAATGACCCAAGCACATCGTCGTGTTGAACCACTTCCAAAATCTTGGCGAATCTCGAAACCTGACAATCGTGATAGCACACTGTCATGCGAGAACTCGATAACAAGGGATCGGTCACGGGGTTGCTGCCCCAGGGATAAATGAGGGTGGAGACAATGTCCGAGGAAGGAATGCTGGCCAACGTGTGGCGATGAGAGAACAAATGCAGCGCCGCCGCCAACTGAATCCCGTGAGCCATTTTAGGCCAACTAAGCTGAAATTTTTTGGCCGTTTCCTGAGCATTGGTTTCCACTCGTATCATGTTGAGCGAACGCATTTGGAGAGTTTTCTCATAATTGTCCGCCAATCCGTGAAATTGATCGAGCTGGTGAAAATCTAGGTCATGGCCATGCAAGAATAACAGCGACTTCAACGGAACGCCCTCGTCTGCTGCCACTCGCAAACAAGAATACCAACTATCGATGCCACCGGAAAAACAGGATATCAGTCCCGGTTCGCCATCTTCATCGGCATCAACCGACTGCCATTGGTCAGGCACGATTTCCACCCTGCGAAAAAACTCAGGACACCACCGCACCCAATAGTGCATAAAGGCATCGAGGTTTCGCACCAATTGCTGATCCAAAGCGGCACTGACACGCAATTGCCCGCCCACTCTCATCACAGGCATGAGCATGGCCAGCAAGTGAGGTGACGCGTTTTGTTCCATCCCAGCATCATAATGCTCAGCTGGAATCCGAAAGGAAAATTCGTGAAGTTTGTTCCCATGCATCAACCATTCAGATGACAGAACAACAGCACCATCCGATTGAATGCGATGAGGCAAAAGCACAAGTTGACTGGATTTCATCGGAAAAGGTTTGTTGCTTGGGTTAAAACGACAACAATGGACAATCCCTCTCATGTTCCAGAAAATAGTCAACTGAATTCAGGTCATCGCGTCTGTTGCATGGGCGACCCACTTGTCGAGGCTCGAGGCTCGACCTCGCCGAGTGGAACAAGCGCAAGCATGCTCGCGGCTTGTCATCGGCGGAATTTTCCCTCATGTTGCCGACGTGTCTCGTTTTCGCTCCAAACGCCCTACTTTTCTCCTGCTTCTGGAATACGGCATTTACCGCTGCTTCGAGTCTTCTTTTCAATATCTCCCCCCTCGCTGGGTAGATGCAATCGGCCGCCTTCTCGGGCATATCGCCCATGATCTGATGCCTCGTCGCCGTGCCATCGTCGAGCGCAATTGCATGATCGCATGGGGCGATTCTCTCTCGCGCGATGAAGTCAAGGCACTTACCAAAGAGGTATTCCTCCGCAATGGAGCCAATCTGCTGGGCGCGACTCGCTGCATGATCATGCCCGATCACAAGTTGCATCGTCATTTGTCGATCGAGGGAGCGGAACTGGTCAGAAACCACCTCCAGCACTCCTCCTCGGGCGTCATCTTTGCCCTCTGCCACATGGGCAATTGGGAAATTTTGGCGCGCATTGCCTCATTGATCGCCCCGAACGTACCATCCGCCGCTTTTTACCGCCCGCTCAATAACCCTTGGATGAATCGAATGACCAAGCGCCGACGCCAGCGCTCGGGCATGAAGCTTTTTTCGAACAAAGAAGGCTTTTCTCAAGCGGTTCCTCTCTTGCGTGAAGGCGGCATGCTCGGCATTCTCGCCGATCAGCATGCTGGGAGAACAGGCACGCGTGCCACTTTTTTTGGCCGCCCCACAGCGTGCTCCCCACTGGCAGAGGTACTGCATCGGCGAACGGGTGCCGCCATGTTTTATGTCGCCGTTTTCCGCGACGCTCCCGCTCACTGGCACATCAAAATTTCTCCTCACTCGGTCGATGCACCGATGGATACTCCACACCTCATGGCAAACATCGAAAAATCGCTCTCTCTGAGCCCTGCCGATGGCTTTTGGTTCCATGATCGGTGGAAACAATACAAGCGAGCCCTACTCAAAGACCCTCACTCGCGCGATGGCCTCGATCCTCTGGCGATTACCAAACCGCGGCGATGGCTCCTTGTCGGCTCAAGCAATTCTCAAATTCAAGCCGCCGCCACCGCTGCCATGCAGCATGTCATCGACCACGCCGACGATGCACAAGTCGATGTGATTAGTACGGCACCCATCAACCCAGTCAGAGGTGCCTGGCATCTGCGCGCCGAAAACGTAGCAATGCAGATCAACGAGATCGCCAACCAATCACTCAATCCGCTGGATATCATCGTCTACTTCTGCGCTCTCGAAGAAATTCCTGCGAATCTCGACATCAGCTACGCCTTCCTCACCGCCGGCATTTCTCCCAGCAAGAACCGCAAGCTAAACGTCCATCTTCCCACCAACGACTCACTCACCAACGAACCCACATGGTGGAAATTCCTCGCCCACCTAGGTCTAAAAAAACCCTAACCTCCCCCCCATCCAAAATCCAAAATCCAAAATCCAAAATCCAAAATTAAAAATCCCCATCTCCCATCTCCCATCTCCCATCTCCCATCTCCCATCTCCCATCTCCCATCTCCCATCTCCCATCTTCAATCTTTCTTCCACTGATCAATACCCAGCGGCGTGCGGATGACTCGTTTCGTCACCGTATCTCTCCGGATTGCACGATTTTTAGCAATCGACTCGGGCGTAGCATAACCTCGGGGATGCTCGAGATGCATGACGATGGCGAAGTAGCGTATGCGTTTCCCCTTCAAACCGAGGTTTTCGAGTCTCTCCCCCATTTCACGATCTTGCCCGCCGTAGCGCATTTCTTCGTTATGGCCATTGACGCGAAGAATGTCCTGTTTCCAGACTGATGAGCCATGTCCGTTCCACGTTGCTTTGGTAGGACTCACCAAATTCCAAAACCAGGCCCATCGACCTGCGGCATGCTTGTGCCACGGCTTGGAGCCAAAGCCTTGAGCTGCAAGCCATGATGAAGAAAAGACCCGCCCCTCCAAAATGTCTTCTTTGGTGAGTTGCTGACTCAGCAATCGCGGCAGTTTGGTATAGCCACCTGACAAGTATCTACCAGCTTTGGCAAAGCGTCGATGCACCGAAATGAAGTCTGCCCTGGGAATGCAATCTCCATCCGAAAAAATCAAATACTCTCCTGAAGCGGCAACGGTGGCTTTGTTCAGAATGCGGGATTTACCAAAGCCTTCATGCGCTTGCCATACGTGCTGAATGACCAAATTGGTCTGCTCACGCATCGCATCAATCACACGCTTCGTTTCTTCTCCCGAACCATCATCGGCGATCACGATTTCAAAATGAGAATCGCTCTGACAGGAATAGCCCCACAGCACTTTCTCCAACCAAAGCGGTTGGTTGTAAGTGCTCAGAATGACCGAGATCATGAAATGCTGGTTTGTCATAAAATTCCAATCATTCCGTTAGGTTTTTCCTTCGCATCATTCACGCCAATGCTCCGCAATCCAGTCCACACGATGCATGAAGCATGACAATTGTCGCTTCCACTTTCCTCCCTTGCGGTAGAGCTGCCAGACTCGCTTGAGATTTTCTTTTGCGGTCAGCACCTCGGAGTCTTCCGTCCAACGTCCATGCACCGCATCGGAAGGACCTGGCAAGCCGGGGAAGGTGATAATCTTCGCGCCCTTGGGAATGATTGCTTTGCGCAAGTAGCGAAAGGGCAGCGATCCTAAGCAGTGCACACGAAAATGCCTCGTCCATTTTTCCGGCCAAAACTTCACCCCACCACGGACGTTGTGGGTGACGTAGTTTTGCTCAAATTGATACTTGCGCGAAATCGTCGCTGAATCAGCGCGCAAGTTGTCGAGCATATACGCATTCGCACCAATTTTGAAGCGAAACACCGAAGTCTGACAGCTCTTGCTCAGCAAATTGAGCCAATTGCGCGCTGTGATGACATCATCTTCACTGCCGTATTCGAAGTAGCAGTCGATGTTGTCGACAATCACAGAATCGAGATCGATGAACAAGGCCACTCCTTGAAGCCCAAATAACTCCCTGCCCCAAAGAGCGATCTTGGGCCATTTCCCCGGAACGTCTGGTGGGATTTCACAGCCTAATTCCGGCAAAGGATGACAGATCACCTCGGAGCGAACTCCTTCGGCATTGTCAGTAAAGCAATGCAGTTGAAATGGTCCTGTGATGTTTCGCGCCACCATGGCGTAGAGGATGTTCACGTCCCTAGGACCGTAAGCACTTCCCCATTTGATGCAAAAAATCTGTTTCATAAGTGATGTCGTCGCAAGACAACTCTGTTCCACAAGGCTAGAAGGTTCCGCCGGAAAATGCAACACATGGAAAAAACTTTTTGATGCTCTCCTCGTAGATGGCCCGGTTTTTGTGATAGCTGTTCGCCCTCATTTCGCATGGAATGCCCAACAACCCGCAGGCAATGCTCACATGCAGCCGATCGGTGACGATTTTCTTTTGCCGAGCGATCACTCCACAGAATACCTTAGCAATGGCTGCCGCTCGAACCTCTTGGTCCATACGGCCTTTGACCAAATGCGAAATGTCGAAGTTGTCTCGCGGTAGCTCGCACGCATCCAGACGTGACTCGACGTCGACCCTTAGCATGGATGTCTCATCCAGCTCGCGACGAAGCAGATGCACGATCTTCGGTCGCTTGAGCAACCATTTGATCTGGTAATGCAAGGGCTGCCCACTCAAGAACAAAGGGAGATTATCCATCTCAGGCAATGCGTGCCCCATCAACGAAATCGCCATGTCATGACAAGAGGAAACCTTCGCCCCTCTCGCATGTCGAAGCACATGGGCTGCTGTCACGCTCTCTCTCGCAAAAAAATGGAATCGCTCGTCCATTAAGCCCAACTCTTTCTCGTATCCCAAACAGGACGAGGGCAAGATGATCACCGATGCCGCGTCCACCGCCAAGCGCTGCACCAATTCGGACATTTTGCGGTAGCCATCCACAAATCCGCCACCGCCCCCAATCACCACCACTCGATCACTCACAGGAGCATCGGCAGTATAGAGTTCATACGACAATTGGTGCCGATGGAAAAAAGCAAATGTCGCGTGCGCAATCAGCGCGTCGCCGCCATTGCCCGAGCTGGGAAAATAGACAAAAGGCTGAGCACTTCTCAGCACAGCGATCAACTCCGCGTAATCTCCTTGCCCGAGATCAAAGGGAACATTTTCAACGGTGATAGTGTTTGATGCAGTTTCCATAATAAATGCATTTGGCCGACCAACGTTGCAGCCACTGCCGGAATGTTTTGCTCGACTTGCGATTCTGAATGCTGGTTCCACCAAGCTTCACTGACACTTCCTCCACGACTTCGGGAATCAGATGATACACTGTCAGCGGATATTCCCAGAAGTGCTTGATGTCCATGTCGATCGGTCTCTCGATCTGCTCGGCTTTGACCATCAATCGGGGAATCGCTTTGGCACACACCCACTGCGCCACTGTGATGCCGGTGACGGAAAATGCTTGATGCAATCCATAAAGCTCATGACCGTGAAGACACTCTTCGATACTGCGTGAATGCTTCGGTTTTCCATGCAGTTTCACCATGTCGTAGTCGGATCGAAACTCATGCAACAGCATCAAAATCTCATCAATCGGCATTTTGAGCTGAAAGTCATCTTCAAGAATCAAGGCTCTTTCGACTTGGTCATCGAGCATCTTTTGCCAAACCTTCCGATGGCTCAGGTAACAAGCGATTTCTCCCGCCTGCAGCGGCTTATGCCATTTTTTTGAGTTGCGACATCGCTCTAACAAATCCGTTACTGCCGCGCTATCAGAGCGCACGGCATCGATGATTTCCCATCTGACTGAGGCGCCACTCAGCTGCGCGCGCACGTTTTCACGACGCTGATGCGCATCGTTGACGCTGATTACATAGATTTGTGCAGATTGCCGCGTCATATCGTATCATCAGATGTGGGAATATGCTTACACCGCCGCACGACACTACGATACAGATGCGCGCGCCCTGGCTGCAAAAATCGATACCAAAATCCTTTTCTCTTCGCGCTCTCCAAGGATCGCGCGCTGACGGTCCTGGGCTGCTTTTCATCCCGACCCAGCAATCTCTCACTCGCCATATCAAACATCAGATCCACCTCATAGCGATAGCATGACGATTGACGAGAGAGCCATGGCTTCACAGGACCTATGTAGTGAATGTTGACTCTTTCCTTAGAAAAATGATTTTCTGCGCAATTTTTTAACGTCAGACAAACATTTGCTTCTGCCACCACAACATTCCAGTGCTCACAATAGAGATAGTTTAATAATGATTGATCAGCATGCTTCCATTGATTCTCTCCACTAAGCAATTCCACCATTCTCGCAAAGTCCTTACGCCAGCGATCGACGTTGATCCCGATGACCCCCGCATTGAAGTACGACATACTCCATAGTCTCCTTGGAAGTTTGCTTCTTGTGGTTCGATCATTTTTTATCATTCTATGAGGATCCAAGCAAGCGCTCACCGCACACTGTGGATCGAGCGCCATGTAAAACTCTTCAATTCCTCGCTGACAGAGCACGTCACTATCGAGATACACAGCGCGCTGCAATTCAGGAAACAAGCATGGAACAAGCAAACGCGCATTTGTCAGAGGTGATCCGCGACGAATCGGCAAAATCGATAACTCTTCATTGGTTAAAATTCGGTTTTCGATCGACACATGAATACCACGCGTCAATCCAATCTCCATCAACTTATCCCTCAAAATGACTCCCTCTTGATCTGTCAGACCACCATTGAGAATTTTCACATCGTAGTCATATCGTCCACTAGCATGTTCAAGTGCTGTGCTGAGCGCCACAAGCAAACCAGGAAAAAATCGCGAATTCGCCGTTGAGATGAGTGTGATGACTTCTCTCGAACTAGGAGTCGATGTTATGGACAATGGACTTTGCGACATGAGTTTATTGATTCTTACCCGAGATTGATAATGAAGGATTTATTTCATCTTCAAGACAAATTTGTTCAAGCTGCTGTTCAATTCGAGACTATGCAGAATAAAGCAGTGACATATGGATCGACAGCTTTCATTTTTGTTAGAATTCTTCCACCAGATTTTTGCATCGCTCTAACGCAGCTCGATAGATCTTCGCACGAGATTTTTGAAAGAGCCGATACCAGAGTAATTTTCGCTTGGCCTTCTTGATCGCATTCTTAGAAACTACACGCGAAGGCATCACTTCTTCTGGCATCATGCGCTGATAGGCTTTGTCGAATATCTGATCTGCTGCGGCCCGATAGAAGCTGGAATGGCTCGACTGCCAAGGCTTCACCGGTCCGATGTAGTGAATGTTTGCACTTCGATCGGTAAAGTCATTTTCTGCACAATTGCGCAAGGTCAGACAGATGTTTGCCTCTGGTGTGACACAGTTCCATTGACCACAATACAAAACGTTCAAAAGTGATTGATCAGCATGCCTCCACTCATACTCACTCCCCATCAGCCTGACAATTTCAGAGAAATCGATCCGCCAACGGTTTACGTTGATGCCGATTAACCCAGAGTTAAAATAGGCTAGATCCCACTGGTGACGCTTGGCGTGCTGCCGCGTCGAGCGATCGCTCTTAATCGTCTGATGAGGGTCAAGACAAGCACTCAACGCGCAGTTCTCATCCAAGGCATGGTAGAACTCCTCTACCCCGCGCTTGCAAACCACATCACTATCGAGATAGACGGCTTTAGCCATTGCGGGAAAGAGCTGCGGCACCAAAAGTCGAGCATTCGCCATCGGCGAACCTCGACGCGTGGGAAGAATCGATAGCTCTTCGTCGCTCAAAATGCGATTCTCCACGCGAACTGCGATCCCCCGTGAAACTCCCAGCGCAATCAACTTTCCGGTCAGCATCACCACTTGAGCATCTGTCAACCCACCGTTCAGAACTTTGATCTCATAATCAAAAAGACCTGTCGCTTGCTCGACAGCTGTACCCAAAGCGACAAGCAATCCCGGAAAGAACTTTTCGTTGGCCGCACAAATCAATGTTATGGCCTCTCGTGGCTTGGAACTCATAAATTCGTTAGATAAATCATTTTTGGCAATCTTTCTCAAACATCAGCCTTTCATACACGTTCTGGATACCCGCCACTTCAAGCTGTATGTCGTGGTGCTGCCGAGCGGTATCCAGTCCTTTGCGCCCGCGCTCGTGACACATCGATGGATCAGCGAGGTAGGGCTCGATCGCGCTTTGTAAAGCTTGACCGTCATCGGCAGGAATCAAATCTCCGGTCTGTCCATCACGCACAATTCTCGGCGATGCCCCCGTGCGTGTCGCTACCACGGCGGCACCACTTGCCATGGCTTCTAAGGTGGTGAGTCCAAAACCCTCCCATCGCATCGGCGCAACATACAAAGACACCCGCCGGAACCACAACGGCACTTCCTCGCGCGGCACTTCCCCTAACATCAAAATGCGCTCGCTCAGTCCCGCATCAGCGATGCGTTTTTTCAAATCGGATACAAAAGCAGCTTCTTCGATGGCTTCTAAGCCTGTCATCACCGCGGTCCACTCCGGGTATTTCGGCAGTAAGGCGATCATCGCGTCCACGAACAAATCACTGCCTTTCTGGGCTCGCACCCGACCAAAGGCGCCGATGCCGTATCGCCCCGGCAAGCCCGATTCTTTCCACGCGCGCTCTTTGTCTTCAGGCGGCTGAAATCGACGGAGATCAACGCCGTGCTCAATCACGACGGACTCGCGCTCCAGATAGGACGCGGCCATTTCAGAGGTCGCGATGATCGCATCCATGCGCCGCATCATCCAGCGCGTAAAGGCGGAATGGCGTCGCTGCGCAGCGCTAGTAAAAAGCAATTTCCAAGGCTGACGTAAGACAAACTTCAACAAAAGCCCGACGATCATCTCGTCGTTACGGCGCGCATGCCAAACTCTTGGCTTTTGCCATCCTCCCCAAATCACATCACGCATTCGCACTTTCGGCACGCAGTCAGGAATGTGCGCCCCCACCGCCGCAATCCGCGCCACTTTCGCTTGATGCGGCAGCAAGGCCATAACCGTCGATGTCACACCGGAGTAACGCCGGTGCAAATTCGGCGCAATTACATCGATCTGTCGGATATCTACCTGCATGGGATTCGGCACCAGCGCATGTTGCTCAGCAAGCTCCGCGCGGCAAGCTCACGGTAACGATTCAAATCCAGATCACAAGCCTTTCTCACGTCAGCGATGAGCTGGCTCGTTGCGCACTCTCGCATTGACAAATCATGCCCCACGCCTCACGGTCAATGCACGCAAATTGCGTGACAAATCAGTCACTTTCGCGCGTTTGTATCCTTAGCCATGAAATCCATCTTCGCCGCGACGTTTGCTTATCTGCTCTTGCTCACCCTCCTCGCCTGGCAGCTCGATGAATCGACCACGGCACATCTTTTCTCGGAAGCAGGCTTTTTTGAACAATGCTCGATCCTCGCTTGGATCACCGCTGGTATCGCGCTGCTCATTCGCCACACCAAAGAAGCCCCGCGACTCGCCACAGGCATGAGCCTACTGTGTTTTCTCTGCGCCGCCCGTGAAGACGATTGGCATAAAAAATTCACCGCTGACGGCATTTTGAAACTCAAGTATTACACCAAATCTGCCGCTCCCTTGTCGGAAAAAATCCCCGCCGGTCTCATCGCCCTGGTTTTTATTGCGCTGATCTTTTACGCCACTTACCTCGCCTACCGAACATGGCGCGCGGGCACTTGGCGCTATCGTCACGCCCAACAGTTGACGATTCTCGGTATCGCTCTGTTTTTTGTCGGAAAAATTCTCGATCGCTCGATCTCGCTGCTCCACGAGCTCTTGCATATCAACGTGCCCGATGCCATCGGTCGCATGATCGGTGCCTATGAAGAAGGCTTTGAAATGTGGAGTCCGATTCTCTTTACCGTAGCGGCACTCTGGCCCCGCACTGTCACGACTCCCTCATCGCCCACATGACTAAACACGTTCTTCCCTTTTTCTTCTTGCTCTTGACCGTGGCATCGGGCTTTGAATGGCCCGCCTCATCGCAGCAATGCCTGGTCGGGATCGCCCGCGATTGGAACGACTCTTACGTTACTCTGCAATGGCATGAAAAATCCGGCCATTCCTGGCGCAAGGTCGGCGCACCATGGCAAGGCCGACTCGGAAAAAATGGCCTCGTTTGGGGACTGGGCCTCCACCCGAATCCCGCAGCTGCGAGAACGAAGAAAGAAGGCGATGGTCGCACTCCCGCTGGAGTCTTTCGCATCGGCGGCGCCTGGGGCTACGAGGCTTCGATTCGTAAGCATCCCCAGCTCGCCTATCGCCGCGTCACTCCGCGCGACCTCTGGGTCGAGGATGTTCAGTCACCCTCCTACAACCGTCACGTCATCTTGTCTCACGATCCACGCACGCCTTGGGAAAAGGCCCAGCAAATGAAACAGAATGACCCCGCTCATCAACTCAAGCTGTTCATCGCCCACAATGCCCCACCTCAAGTCGTCCCAGGCGCCGGCAGCTCCATCTTCTTTCACATCTGGCGACGCGACGGAGCCGCGGCTTCTGCAGGCTGCACGACCATGTCACAAAAATCATTACGAAACCTCGTGGCAAGCATCGATCCCACCAAGCAACCGCTCTACGTGATTCTCGCAAGCAATGGAAACTGCCGTAGTTGCGCGGATTGAGCGCATCCGCCTACGGACAAGTGACCGTCACCCAAAATGTCACTATCGCTCTTGTCGAAACTACCACCGCACCCGCTCTGGCGGCGAAAGATGAGTCCGGTGTCGTGATTCGCGGCGCCGCTCCTGTGGAATCCAATTCTTTTTCGGTCACGAATGCCCGCGGCGTCTCCTCGAAGATCTTGTCGAGCAAGGCGTGATTGAGAGCATCACGGGCTATGCGCTCCAACTCATCGGCTCACCTGACGAAGAGGGCTACGTCGACAACAAATTCTATTTGGTCAAACGCGGCGAAACTCCGATCGACATCAGCGAATACTTTTTCGCTAATTCAGAAGATGCCGAGGCGGAAAATTACTCCTACCGCTCTGTCGCAGTATCCAATCCAAACACAGAGACACAGACTTTCACGGAAACGGGAAGAGCCAATGGCAAAGAGTTGATCGCGCTCACTTACTCCTCTGTCAACGGCGGCATGGAACTGGAAGGCGTTGTCAATTGGGCGGAAACATACCGCGTGGTGGGCACTGATCCTAATCAAGTAAGCCTTTGGGCTCCCGGAGCAGCTACTGTTACCAGCATTGTGGGCAGCGCTGGAGACCCCTCTAGCGAAGAATCGGATACTCTGATCGAAGGACGCATTTCGATCACCGCAGGAGTCGTGACAATCGCTCCCTCGGAATAATCAGCCCTCCCGCGCGATGGTCGGCGAGGAGATTGACCTCTTGACAATTCTCCCTCGCTACCATCCTATTGGGGCAACCATCCTTCCCTCACTCGCAGGGTCAATTTCTGCGAGTGATTTTTGCCCGATATGAAAATGTACCTCCTCGTTGCCGCTGCTGCCATCCTCGTCCTGTCTTGGTGGCTCCCTCGTCTGACAAAGAGCACCGCCGCTACGACTCCTGCCCCGCATCAGAGTCACGTCAGCTCGCAACGATCGACAAGCCCCAGCGCGAATCAGTCCAAAGCTCCTGCCATCTCTCAACCCGCTCCCAGCCCCTCGTCCGACAAACAGGACCCCGCACAAACCACTCGCGTTCTCTTGGAAAAAATTCACGACGCCAGTGTCACCTACGACCCCAACCAACTGCCGGTCATTGCCGAGTTTTTGTTGCATGAAAATCCTGAAGTCCGCAAAGCAGCCATCGATGGCATGATCGTACTCGGCGATTCCGCCGCAGCTCCCCTATTGCGCCAAGCCGCTCTTTCCGCCCCCACACCCCAAGAAGCCGTCGCGCTGGAAGAAGCCGCTGCCTACATGGAACTGCCTTCTGCTTCTTTGCTGAAAAAACGCTAAAAAATCGAGCCTCCGATCGTGACTCTGCATCGCAGGGAGCATCATCCTGAAAACGCACCATGCTTTTTCAGCTCGCCCGCCGACACCAAGCGCTTGCATCACAGGGCGATCAAGCTAGGGAAAGCCATGCTCTCGATGACAAACAAAGGAGATCAGTTTCTCTCCATGAAGCGAGGCCGAGTTGACAGAATTGCAGAGTTTTCTCAATGACCCCAGAAGAAGATGAACCAATATTCAGGGAGTCTGAACAAAGCGGGATCGGAATGGCGGATCGCTGTGGCTTGCATGACAGAAAAATACCCTTGCAAAGGAATAAATCGTTTTTATTTTGCATTTGCAATCCAATTGCAAATGATATGAAAACCGTTCGAAATACCGTCCTCACCGTTATGGGAGCGCTTGCATGCACTCCTCTCGCCATGGCGCAAATCACCATTTCTCAGAATGTGGTCTTTGCCCTCACCGAAACGTCCACAGCAGCCCATGTGACTCCCACGGATTCATCCGGCAATCCGATTCGCGGCGCTGAACCTGTTTTTTCTAACACTTCCTCCACCACAAATGCCCAAGGACAAACGGTCGTCACTCGGGTGGAGGGAAGCAAGATGGTTACCTCTCGCATTTCGAATCGCGAAATTTTGCTGAACTTGTTGGAAAAACGGGTCATTTCCACGATTGTTGGGTATTCGATTCAACTGCGCGGCACGCCCGACGCCAATGGGCATGTCGTGGGTCAATTTTTTGCTGTAAAAGCCGGGGAACGACCCATCAATTTGAGCGAATATCTCTATGTCTCGACCGAGGAAGTCGAGGAAGGAGAAGAAATCGAACCCGTGGCCGAAGCGCAAACTTTTTCCCTGCGACAAGTCGATATTCCCGATTTGAGCCGTCGAACCCTGACCGGGCGCGCCTCGGGAAAACAGTTGCTCTCTCTTGATTACGATCATTCCGACGTGGAAATTGACATGGATGGCATTCTGAATTGGACCGAAACTTTGCGCACGCTTGGTACGGAGCTCAACCAAACTCATGTATGGGTACCCGGAGCTGCCTCTGTGACCAGCATCAGCGGTCAGGGCATTGATGTGAGCACCAACGCCGTGCGCCGCGCGCCCACAGTGATTGAAGGAAGAATCACGTTGAGTGCGGGAGTCGTGCAAACTCCGACACCCTGATCCCGCGCGACTTTTTCTTTGATTGATCAGCACCCAACTCGCGGATCCTTGGGATTCGCGAGTTTTGCTTGTTGTCAACCCAGCCATTCTTCGGACCCAACTGAAGTCGAGATTGAGATCCTCGGAGGATGGTGGTTGCTTTCTGAAAAAAAATCGCTAAAAAGCCATCATCCCATCCGTAATCTTACCATGCCCCGCGTACTCATCACCGTCAGCGAACAAACCCCACAACCCTATCGCTTTGATCTCGACCGCAGTTCTGTGAAAATCGGACGCGGATCGGACAATGACATTGCGATCAATTGCCGATCTGTGTCGGTTCATCACGCCGTCATGGAACGCGTGCCAGGAGGCTTCCAGCTGCGTGACCTTGAATCCACCAACGGCACGAAAATCGGCGGCACCAGACTCGCCATCATCGAGCTCACCGATGGCGTCTCCGCGAAGTTGGGCGATGTCAGTTTCGATTTTTCTCTCACAGCAGAAGAACAATCGATTCTCGCCCAGGAAGCACTCCAAGAAACTCCAGAGGTAGAGCAGGAAGTGGAGATCCCTGAAACCCCACCTGCTCCGCGCCAGCCACGTCGCACGGTCAAGCCTGCCTCTCTCTCGTCGTCATCTGCCTCTTACAACGGCTGGATGTTTGCCGCTTTTCTCGTCTTTGCCGCTCTCGCCTTTTTCATCGGTCTATCGATCCGCCACAAGAAGGAGGTTCAGCAACCATTGCTCAAATCCATGCTGCAAAACGAAGCGCCTGCCAAGACAAGCCCTGAATAGTGTCTTTTCCGTCAGCGATTTTTTTCTGCCATTCATGCGATTTCTTTTGCCATTTGGTTCATCCTGACTGATACATCCGCTGCCATCACATCACTCGCATGTCCGCCAGCTCCCAAAAGAAGAAAAAAAAATCGCCCACCACCTCGGAGGAAACGAAATCGTCGAAACACTGGTCGCCGAAAAAATCGGCTGAGCTGTATGGCGTGGAGCAATGGGGTCATGGCTATTTCGATGTTTCCCGCCACGGCGAAGTAACGGTCCGACTCACCGAGGAAGGCGAGAATTATGACATCAGCCTCAAGGACATTGTCGATGGCCTCTCGGATCGCGGCACGCAGCTTCCTGTGCTGTTGCGCTTCCGCGATTTGCTCCACTCGCGCATCGCTGAACTGAATCGTTCTTTTCACAAAGCCATCAAGGACCTGAATTACCAAGGTTCCTATCGCGGCGTTTACCCGATTAAGGTGAACCAACAACGACAGGTCATCGAGGAGATTACCGAGTTCGGCAAACAGTTTCACTACGGCCTCGAAGCAGGCTCGAAACCAGAATTGATCGCCGCCTTGGCGCACATGCATGATCCCGAGGCTTACATCATCTGCAATGGCTATAAGGATGAAGAGTTCATCGACCTCGCACTCCATGCCCAAAAAATGGGCCTACGCGTCATCCTTGTGCTGGAAATGCCCAGCGAACTGGATTCGATCATCAAACGCTCGGAAGCCATCGGCATCCGCCCGAGCCTCGGCGTGCGCGTCCGCCTCGCCACGCGCGGTGCCGGTCACTGGCAAGAATCCGCGGGGGATAAGTCGGTCTTCGGCCTTAATGCCGCTCAAGTCATCGAAGTAGTCGATCGCCTCCGCGATCACAATTACCTCGATTGCTTGAAAATGCTCCACTACCACCAAGGCTCGCAAATCCCCAATATCGCCTCGATTCGCGAAGGAGCCACGGAAGCTGTCCGCATGTATTGCGACCTCGTCCGTGAAGGCGCACCCATGGGCATTCTTGACATCGGTGGCGGCCTCGCCGTTGACTATGATGGCTCTCACACCAACTTTACCTCGTCGTGCAATTATTCCATCTCGGAGTACTGTGCCGACATCATTGAGGTGATTTCGAGCATTTGCTCGAAGCAAAATATCACACATCCCGATATCATTTCGGAATCAGGTCGTGCTGTTGTTTCGTATTACTCGGTGCTGGTTTTTAACATTCTCGACGTCACCAGTGTGCAGACTTCGGACAATGAACCTGCCACTCCGGAAAATCCTCACGATCACCTCAAGAATCTGATCGAAGTCAATCGAGTCCTCTGCAAAAAGAATCTGCAAGAATGCGTTAATGACGCACTCTACTACCGCGATCAACTCCGTGCTCAGTTTTTCCACGGCAATGCCACCCTGCGCGAACGCGGTCTCGGCGAGGCTTGGTCGTGGCACATTCTCACGCGCGTCTCGAAATTGCTCACCGAAATGGACGACATCCCCGAGGACTTGCGTGAATTGTCCAACTCGCTGACCGATTTCTACTACGGAAATTTCAGCCTGTTTCAGAGCTTGCCGGACTCCTGGGCCATCGATCAGCTTTTCCCTGTCATGCCGATTCATCGACTCGATGAACGACCTCGCCACCGCGCCGTTCTGGCCGACATCACCTGCGATTGCGATGGCAAGATCGATCGCTTTATTGATCGCGAAGACGTTGCCAAAATTCTCCCGCTCCACGAGTTCAAACAAGGTAATCCCTACTACGTTGCCGTTTTCCTCGTCGGGGCCTACCAGGAAACGCTGGGCGACCTGCACAATCTGCTCGGTGACACGCACGTCGTCGGCGTCCACATGGAAAATGGCCGACCCGTCTATACGCACGAAGTCGAAGGTGATACCGTCGCCGATGTTCTCAGCTATGTTGAATACGATACCAAGGAACTGGTCAGTCGTTTCCGCAGCTTCGCCGAGAAGGCCGTGAGCAAAGGCAACATTTCTCCCGGCGAACGCCGCGAAGTGATGGAGCTGTTCCGCAATGGCTTAAGCGGATATACGTATTTTGAAAGTTGATCGATTCTGCGTTTTTCTATCAGATTTTTCGATTCCTTCTTTTGCCACGACAATCAAGCTAGGGAAAGTCATGCTCCGTAAGGCAGACAAAGGGGATCAGCAACTGTCTTTTTAACATTTTTTTAGAATTGCGTGATTTCCTTGGGTTTTAGAGTGGCTAAATGCTGCTTCATCAATGCATTGAGGTGGATTAGC
>RDYF01000020.1 GCA_004293285.1 Verrucomicrobiota bacterium
CAGCGATAAGTGCATCGGCTGCCACGGCCCCGATGCAGGACATCGCGAAGCGGATTTGCGGCTCGACCTCCCAGAAACGGCCTACGCCAAGCTGGCCGAGGGCGCGGGCTATGCGATTGTGCCGGGCAAACCAGAGGAAAGCCAAGTGCTCGCGCGCATCGATTCCCAAGATCCCGACGATGTGATGCCGCCACCCAGCTCTCACAAAACGCTCACGAAAACCGAGCGCGACTTGATCGAGCGCTGGATTCGCGAAGGAGCTGAATACCAACCGCACTGGTCCTACACGCCCTTGGTCAAGACGACCATTCCGCAAGCGCAGGGAGAAACGCACAATGCCATCGATGCCTTCATCCTCTCGACTCTGGAAAAAAAAGGCCTCAAGCCCACGGAAAAAGCCGCGCCTCACGATTTGCTGCGTCGGCTCTCCCTCGATCTCACGGGACTGCCACCATCGCCTGCTGAGGTAAGGGATTTTCAGAAAAATCCCGATCGCTACGGCGAAAAAATCGAGCAATTGCTCGCCTCCCCGCACTACGGCGAACGCATGGCCGTGCCGTGGCTCGATGCCGTGCGCTATGCCGATACCGTGGGCTTTCACGGCGATCAAAACATGCGTGTCTTTGCCTATCGCGACTACGTGATCGAGAGCTTCCGCAAAAACAAACCCTTCGATGTGTTCACCCGCGAACAAATCGCTGGCGACTTGCTGCCCAACGCCAGCGACGAACAACGCATCGCATCGGCCTTCAATCGCCTGAACCTGATGACCCGCGAAGGCGGTGCGCAGCCGAAGGAATATCTCGCCAAGTCTGCCGCCGACCGCGTGCGCGCCATCGGCATTGCCTTTCTCGGCCAGACTACTGGGTGTGCCGAATGCCATGATCACAAATACGATCCCATCACCGCGCGCGATTTTTATTCACTGTCTGCGTTTTTTTCCGACGTGCAACAATGGGGCGTCTATGCCGACTACGAATACACGCCCAATCCCGAGCTGCGTGGCGTCAATAACGATTTCCCCTTCCCTCCCGAATACGTATCGCTGTCACCGGCTCTGCTCGCTCGCATGGACCGCATTGATCAGGACATTCACGCCTTGCTCCATCAACAACCGGTCGAGGAACCATTGCTCGGGGCTTGGCGCAAGGAAATGGAAGGATTCCTCAGCAAACATCCCGATGGCTGGCAAATCGCCACGATCGATGGCCCAACGAGCAGCAAGCAAACACCACTGGTGATCAATCCCGATCAAAGCGTCACCGCGACCGGAGAACCACGCAAGGACGACGAAATCGCTTTCCCCGTGAGCACACGCCCAGAGACGAGCATTGGCAGCATTCGCCTGGAAGCCATGCCCGATGAGCGACTCGGTGGCTTTGTCGGGCGCTCGCCCCAAGGCCATTTTTCCATCAGCCCCCGCGTGGAATGGATGGATGAAAAGGGCCAATCTCATCCCATTGCCATCGCCTACACCCAGGCCGACCTCAGTCGACCTGCCAGCTACAGCAATGGCTTCGAGAGCACCGTCAGCTTCGGCAAGACATGGCTCAGCGCCCCCGCGCTTTACGAGCAGCCCAGCGATTTGGCGCGTCGCACACAGACAGCCGTGCTATGCTTCGCCCAACCTTTGACCCTGCCGCCTGGCGCTCGATTGGTGGTGAAAATTCAGTCGTCCGATCTCGGTCGCATGCGCATCGCCCTCTCACCCGTTCTTCACCCAGTGCCCGGACAACCTGCCATTTCGGCGCGTTTCCGCGAAGAATGGGCGAGCAAAACGGCCCCCTATCATCTTTGTCGCACGCCGGAATCGAAGGCACCCGCGGCACTCAAAACCTTGCTCACGGAAAAACGCTTGTGCCGCGCGGGCGTCACACGCACCGTCACGACCGTCGCGATTCCTACCGAAAAACGCCCGATCACTCGCATTTTGCCACGCGGAAATTGGCAGGACGAAAGCGGCCCGGTGGTCAAGCCGGCTGTGCTGTCGTTTCTCCCGCAGGACTCCCTCCCCAAAGACCGCGAACTCACGCGTCTCGACCTCGCGAATTGGATTACGGCACCCGAAAATCCGCTCACGGCGAGAAATGTGGTCAATCGGCTGTGGAAACAATTTTTTGGCAAAGGTCTATCGAATGTGCTCGATGACCTCGGCGGTCAAGGCGAAGCACCGAGCCATCCCGAGTTGCTCGATTGGCTGGCTTGCGAATTTCGCGAATCCGGTTGGAATGTCCAACACATCGTCCGACTCATCGTTTCGAGCAAAACCTACCAACAAGCCGCCGCCGTGCGCAAGGACCTGCTGGAGATCGATCCCGGCAATCGATTGCTCGCGCAGCAAAGCGCCCGACGTCTCGATGCCGAATTCATTCGCGACAACGCCCTCGCCATTGCGGGCTTGCTCGATCACAGCTACATCGGCGGTCCGCCATCGAAGCCCTATCAACCCGCAGGCTACTACGCCGCCATCCAATTTCCGGATCGCGACTGGGTGGTCGATACCGGCCACAGTCGGATGCGACGCGGCCTTTACACCCACTGGCAGCGCACTTTCATGCACCCGATGCTGGCAAACTTCGACGCTCCTTCGCGCGAAGAATGCGCGGCCGATCGCATGCAGGCCAACACCCCGCAGCAGGCGCTGACTTTGCTCAACGACCCTGTCTTTCAAGAGGCAGCGGCGGCTCTTGCGCAGAAAGTTCATGATCCCGTGATCCAAAAGAGCATCGAACAAGCCTTCGAACGCGCCTTACTGCGCCATCCAAGCGATGCCGAAATGCAAGGCATGCTCGAGTTCTATCAAAAGCAGCTTTCTGAGTTTCAACAAGGCAAGAGCCAAGCCAAGCATCAGACAGCAGAAATGGCGGCACTGACCCAAACTTGCCGGGTCATCTTGAATCTGCACGAATCTTTCACACGCTATTAAACTTCCCTCTCACATGGCCATGGATCCACTCTCGATCAACCGACGTTCTTTTCTCGAGCGCTCTTTCGCCGGCCTCGGCGGCATCGCCTTTTCCTCGCTGATGCAACAAGCCATGGCCGAACAGGCACCGTGGCCGGGTCGCTATGACAACGCCCTTCATTTTGCGCCGAAGGCGAAACGAGTGATTCATCTCTGCATGGCCGGCGGTCCGTCACAGTTTGAATCGTTCGATTACAAACCAGAGCTCAATCGCATTCACGGTCAGCCATTTCCTGAAAGTTTTACCAAGGGTCAACAGCTGGCGCAGTTGCAGGGCTCGCAACTCATCGCGCGCGGCTCGTTTGCGAAGTTTCAGCAACACGGCGAGTCGGGCACCTATGTGTCGGATCTTTTTCCTCACATGGCGAAGGTGATTGACCATTTTGCGGTGATCAATTCGATGACCACCGAGCAAATCAATCACGACCCCGCTCACGCGTTTTTTAACAGCGGCTCCATCGTGAAAGGCCGTCCGTCGATGGGTTCATGGCTGCTTTACGGTCTCGGCGCGGAAACGTCGGACCTCCCCGGCTATGTGGTGCTGATGTCCGCGGGCGGTGGTGGCGCACAGCCCGTGAGTTCCCGACAATGGTCATCGGGCTTTCTCCCCGGAAAATACCAAGGCGTGCAGTTTCAATCGAATGGTGCGGCCGTGCACTATCTCGGCAATCCCGAGGGCATTTGCCAATCGACCCAGCGACTGGTGGTCGATGAGGTCAAACGCATGAATGGCTTACTGAGCGAGACGCGCTATGATCCCGAGATCGCCGCACGCATTGCGCAGTATGAAATGGCTTTCCGCATGCAAAGTTCGGTGCCCAGCCTCACGGATCTCGCAGGCGAACCACAGAGCATTCTCGATCTTTACGGAATCAAGGAAGCCAATGAATCGAGCTTTGCCCGCAATTGCCTGCTCGCGCGTCGCATGGTCGAGCGCGGTGTGCGCTTTGTCCAACTCTATCATCGCGCCTGGGATCATCATCGCGACATCGAAAAAGACATGCCGTTTTCCGCGAAGAATACCGATCAAGCCACGGCAGCGCTGATTCAGGATTTGCTGCAGCGGGGAATGCTCGAAGACACTCTCGTGATCTGGGGCGGCGAATTCGGTCGCACGCCCATGGGACAAGGCACGGGTCGGGATCACCACATCAATGCCTTTTCTCTGCTCATGGCAGGCGGCGGCATCAAGGGGGGAATCGTGCATGGCAAAACCGATGAACTGGGCTACGGGGTCGTGCAGGACAAAGTCACGGTACACGATCTTCACGCGACCTTACTTCACCAACTGGGCATCAATGACGCGGCATTCACTTACAAATTCCAAGGGCTCGATTTCAAGTTGAGCGGCGTGGAGCCAGCCAAGGTGATCAAGAAAATCCTCCTTTGAGTGATTCGCATCAAACAAAAAAACGCACCCCGCGATGGAGTGCGTTTTTTTGCAGAGTGCGATGCATTACACCAACTGCTCTTTGACCAGAGCGGCGGCGAAGTCGCGGTTCATGCGAGCGATATGATCGACGCTGATTTCCTTCGGGCAAGCCGCTTCGCATTCGTATTGGTTGGTGCAATTGCCAAATCCCTCGGCGTCCATCTGACGAACCATCGCCAATACGCGTTTGTCGCGTTCAGGCTGACCCTGCGGCAAGTGACCGAGGTGCGATACCTTCGCCGCGGTGAAAAGCATGGCCGATGAGTTTTTGCAGGCAGCAATGCAGGCTCCACAACCAATGCAAGCAGCCGCATCGAAAGCGGTGTCGGCATCGTCCTTGGGAATCGGCAAAGAATTCGCATCCACGGCGGAACCCGTGCGCACACTGATGTAACCACCGGCGGCAATGATGCGGTCCATCGCCGAGCGATCGACGATCAAGTCGCGAATGATCGGAAACGCCTTCGCACGGAAGGGCTCGATCCAGATGGTATCACCATCGCGGAATTTGCGCATGTGCACTTGGCAGGAAGTAATGCCACGTTCCTTGCTGTGAGGAACACCATTGATGGTCAGCGAGCAAGAGCCACAAATGCCTTCACGACAGTCGTGATCGAAGTGAATCGGCTCGCCACCGGACTCGATGATGCGCTCGTTGACGATATCAAGCATTTCCAAGAAAGAAGCTTCCTCGGGAATGTTCTTCGCTTCATAGGTCTCGATTTTCCCCTGATCTTGAGGAGTTTTCTGACGCCAGACTTTGAGTGTGAGATTGAGCATGAGAAAAAAGAGTTAGAGTTATTTGTAAGAACGAACCGAGAGTTGCACTTCTTCAAAGTTGAGTGCTTCTTTGTGCAAAATAGGAGCCTTGCCTTCCACATACTGCCAAGCGGCGACGTGAGCGTACTCTTGGTCATTGCGCTTGGCTTCGCCGGGAGCGACGAGACCACTGTCGACATCGGGATCGCCAGGCTTGGTTTGGTGCTCTTCGCGGAAGTGACCACCACAGGATTCTTCGCGCGCTAGAGCATCGTAGCACATGGTTTCGGCAAACTCAAGGAAGTCGGCCACGCGACCTGCTTTCTCCAATTCCATGTTCGCATTGTCGCCCGAACCTGGAATGCGCACGTTGCTCCAGAACTCCTCACGGATTTCCGGAATGCGTTTGATGTTGTGTTCCAGACCGGCTTTGTTGCGAGCCATGCCGCAGTTGTCCCACATCAGCAAGCCCAGCTCGCGATGGAAGGAATCGACAGTGCGTTTGCCGTTGATGTTGATCAAACGATTCACGCGCTCTTTCGTTTCGGCTTCGGCCTGACGGAAGGCGTCGTCATTCACACTCACCGTTCCCGGCGTTTGCGTCGCGAGATAGTTGGCAATCGTGGTCGGAATGACAAAGTAGCCATCAGCCAAACCTTGCATCAGCGCCGAGGCACCCAAGCGGTTCGCACCGTGGTCCGAAAAATTGGCTTCGCCCAAGACATGCAAGCCGGGGATGTTCGACATCAGATTGTAGTCCACCCACAAACCACCCATGGTGTAGTGCACGGCAGGGTAAATCATCATCGGATTCTTGTAGGGATCCTCGCCAGCGATTTTTTCATACATCTGGAACAAGTTGCCGTAGCGCGCACGAATCACGGACTCGCCGAGACGTTTCGTGGCATCGCGGAAATCGAGATACACACCAAGACCCGTAGCCGCCACTCCACGACCTTCATCGCAAGCTTCCTTGGCAGCGCGTGAGGAAATGTCGCGCGGAGCCAGGTTGCCGAAGGAAGGATACTTGCGCTCCAAAATGTAATCGCGATCTTCTTCCGCAACGGCATCGGGATGGATTTGTTTGTTGCGCAGTTTTTCCGCAACTTCCTTGGACTTCGGCACCCAGATCCGACCGTCGTTGCGCAGCGATTCCGACATCAGCGTCAGTTTCGACTGATAGTCGCCCGAAACCGGAATGCAAGTCGGGTGAATCTGTGTGTAGCAAGGATTGGCAAAAAGAGCACCACGACGTGCCGCGCGCCATGCTGCGGTGACGTTGCATCCCATCGCATTGGTCGAGAGGAAGAACACATTGCCATAGCCACCCGTGGCCATGATCACTGCGTCGGCGGAGTGCGAAGAAATTTTCCCAGTGACCAGATCACGCACCACAATCCCTTTGGCATGTCCGTTCACCAAAACGAGATCCAGCATCTCCGTGCGGGGATACATCTCCACCCCACCCTTGTGCACTTCTTTTTCCAGAGCTTGATAGCAACCAATCAGCAACTGTTGCCCAGTTTGACCGCGAGCATAGAACGTACGGGAAACCTGTGCACCGCCGAATGAGCGGTTATCGAGCAAACCACCGTATTCACGAGCAAAAGGCACACCTTGGGCTACACATTGGTCGATGATGTTGGTCGAGACTTCAGCCAAACGGTAGACATTCGCTTCGCGCGAACGGAAGTCACCGCCTTTGATGGTGTCGTAGAACAAACGACGCACCGAGTCGCCGTCGTTCTGGTAATTTTTCGCAGCATTGATGCCACCTTGTGCCGCGATCGAGTGAGCGCGACGCGGGCTGTCTTGGTAGCAGAAGCACTTCACCTTATAGCCCAGCTCCGACAAAGTCGCAGCGGCCGAACCACCTGCGAGGCCCGAGCCAACGACGATGATGGTAAACTTCCGTTTGTTAGCCGGATTGATCAGCTTAGAAGCCATTTTATGCTTCGACCACTTCTGATCGAGCGGACCTGCGGGGATTTTGCTATCGAGAACAAAGGACATAAGAGCAGAGAGTGGTGAGAGTTATGCGCCAAATTGGAAGAAATAGATCGCGGTAGGAATCGAAATGAATCCCGCCCAGATGCCCCAAGCATAGGCCTTGCTGAGCTTGTCAATCAGCGGCGCCGACTTTTTCGAACGCAGACCGACCGTTTGGAAAATCGATGCGACGCCGTGGGAAAGGTGCGAACAGAGCAGCGTCATGGCGATCACATAAAACAGCACCACCACACCATTCTGGAAACCCGCGATCACCATGGCATGAGGGCTGGTCTTCGCAAGCTCGGCGAGGTGGGAATCGATGCGCACAGTAAAGTGGAGCAAGTGATACACCACAAAGGCGAGAATCGTAAGACCGTATTTCGGCGAAGCCGCACGGTTCGCACGAGTCAGAGAAATGGTCGCCGCGACGTGAATCACCAAGCAAGAGAGCAACACCGCCCGAGCAATCCACACGCCAGCGCCGTGCAGCAACTCGTGCAGCGATTTGGCATAGGCATCGAACTCCTCCTTGCCGACAAAAATCAACAAATTGCCTCCCAAGTGACCTGCCAGAAAGAGAACCAACACCAGACCCGTGATCGCAACGAGGTATTTCTTCCCGATCGAGGAATTCCAGATTTTGCAGAGAGAACAAGACGACGCATTCATGAGGATATCAATAGAGCAAGTGGTAGCGGCGTGAACATAAACGCAGCACACAAATTGACAAGTTCTGAAAAACAATTTTTTGTTTTTTTTGCGCCTAACCAAACCAACAAGGCAAATGCGGCATTGCTCACCCAAGCCGCTGGATCAGCAGAGTGAGCGCTATTACATCGAGGTCCCGCTCAAAAGGCATTTGCCCTGCGAAAATCCAACTCAAACCGCTTGTTGCTGCAACTCAGACATATGGCGCACCGCGCGGTCGAGCTCAGCCAAAACTGCGTGACAATGACACAAAAACACTTCACCTGTGGGAGTGAGGGTATGAAACTTTCCTTTGCGATCAATCAAGCGTGTGTTGAGAGCTTCCTCCAACGAGCGGAGCGAGTGACTGATCGCCGACTGCGTGAGGTTCAATCGCTTCGCCGCAAGGGTAAAACTGCCTGTCTCAACTATCGCCACAAATGCGAGCACTTGGCGAATTTCTGGCATATTGCGATTCATGACAAATGGACGGATTGGGGAGAGAAATGCGAACATCAACACAGAAGCATCTTCCATGCCATAATCGCAAAATCAATGCATCACCTCGAGAATTTCCATCTACCATGTGGACAAAACTCTTGGGTTTGCCACTTCTGCATGGTGTCGAGATCGACCGCTCTAACCCGCCCAACAAAAAACCCCACTTCTTCGAAAGAAGTAGGGTCTTCAGAGAATGACTCCGACGATTAGCGGGAGTAAAGCTCAACGATCAACTGCTCATTGACCATAGGATCGATGTCCGAACGCTCAGGAACGCGGGAAATCGTGCCTTCGAGCGCGCTGCGATCCAGCGTGAGCCAGTCGACGAGCGGCACAGCTTGAGTCAAATCCAGCATGCGCATGCCAATTTGTTGAGAAGATGGCTTCGCGGCAAGCTTGATCACGTCGCCGGCTTTGCACTCATAGCTGGCAATGTCAACGACTTGACCATTGACCAACACGTGACCGTGATTGACCAACTGACGAGCCGCTTGACGAGTGTTGCCAAAACCGAGGCGGTAGCAAACATTGTCCAGGCGCAATTCCAGCAACTGAAGCAAGATTTCACCGGTAACGCCACGACGACGAGCAGCTTCTTCGTAGTAGCCACGGAATTGTTTTTCCAAAACGCCGTATTGGAAACGGAGCTTTTGCTTTTCGCCGAGGGCGACCGAGTATTCGCTCTTCTTCTTACGACCAGCGCGGATACCGTGCTGACCGGGTGGGAAATTGCGACGCTCCAACGACTTGTTGGAACCAAACAAAGGCACACCGAAGCGGCGGCTGATTCTTGTGCGGGGACCTGTGTAACGTGCCATGATCTTGGGTAATAAAATGCTAAAAATTAGACGCGACGAGCTTTTTTCGGACGGCAACCGTTGTGAGGAACGGGAGTGACATCGTCAATGGAGAGAATTTCGATACCAATCGTTTGAACGGCACGAACAGCGGACTCACGACCAGAACCTGGACCCTTGACGCGAACGTCGGCCTCGCGGAGTCCGTGACCCATGGCTTGACGGCAAGCATCTTGGCAAACCACCTGAGCGGCATAAGCGGTGCTCTTACGAGAACCTTTGAAGCCCATCTTGCCAGCGCTCGACCAACCCAGAGTGTTGCCCAGAGCATCCGTAACGGAAACGAGAGTATTGTTGAAGGTCGAAGTCACATGGACAATGCCCTTCGCAATGTTCTTCGAGCCCTTGGCCTTGTGAATTTTGAAAACAGGCTCTTCTCCGCCGGCGATCTCCGCGAAGATGTCGCGACGCTCATCTTTCTTAGGAGCCACTACTTCTGCAGCAGGGGCGGCTGGCGCTTCTACGGGAGCGGCCACTTGTGGTTCAATCGAATTGGTATTTTCCTCAGACATAGTAATGGAGATCTAATTATTTCTTCACGCCGACGGTCTTCTTCTTCCCTTTACGGGTGCGGGCGTTGGTGCGAGTGCGCTGACCACGAACGGGCAAACCGCGCTTGTGGCGAATGCCGCGATAGCAATTGATCGATGTCAAACGCTTCAGCGAGACTTGACGCTCACGACGAAGGTCACCTTCGATGGCGATGCCATTGCTTTGAATCGCCTGAGCGATTTTCACCAATTGCTCCTCGGAAAGCTGACCCGTGCGGATATCGGGATCAATCCCGGCTTGCTCAAGGATCTTCGTAGCAGTCGGGCGACCGATGCCATAAATGAACGGAAGAGAAGCTTCGATGCGCTTCTCATTAGGAATTTCTATACCGAAAATGCGGGCCATGATGTTTGCGTAGATTCGCGTGTTAGAGCATGTTGCCAACTGCGAGCAACAATGCGGGGCGGCGTTGATACCAGAGATTGGAGTACTGGCAAGCATGAAATGAAAAAAAAGTCATTTTTTGTGAAAAAAAGCGCTTTTTTGCCCTTTTTTCGCTCATTTTGCGATTTCATCCATGGAGAACTCCGACCAGACACGCTGCACGATCGTTTCTTGTTCGCGCTCCATCTGTTGACGTTCCAACTCTTGTTCATCGGTGTAGCCTGCCAAATGCAACAGTCCGTGAATCAAGTATCGCAGCAACTCCCGCAGCACTGGCTCACCAAACTCGGCGGCTTGCGCGACGGCTACTTGCGGGCAAATCACCAATTCGCCGTGCAAAAAGGTGATGACATCGGTCGCACCCGCGATGCCCATGAATTGCTGGTGGGCTCGATCGGAATCAACCGAACTCACAAAGGCCACGTCGATCCAATCGCCGTCATAGCAAAATCCATCTTGGCGAGCGACCTTGACGACATATGACCAGGCCGCAGAACTCGCCCGCTGCAAGGCGTCCAACCAAGCATCGGGCAATCGCACCTCACTCTGATGATCGGCGATTTCAAGTGTCACCTGCGCTTTCATCACATCATGGTGCTGCGATCATAATACTCATAGCGCCCCATCGTCGAACGCGAGCTCGACGCCTTTCGCTCAACCCCTTCTTCGGATTTGGTATAGCTGATGCGACTGTGCATCATGCTGCGCAAGGTACTGGCAAAACTCTCGCGGATTTTCGTCAACTCGCGCATCGAAAGCGGACACTCATCAAGCTGACCATCCGCCAATCGCGCGCGCACGATGTCGTCGACAAGAGAGCGGATTCGCGCGGGGTTCGGCTTCTTGAGCGTGCGCGATGCGCTTTCGATGGCGTCGGCCAAGCTCAAGATGCCCGTCTCACGCGATCGAGGTCGTGGCCCTGGATAACGGAAATTTTCTTCGTCCACCTGCGGCAAATCTTCAGCGTTTTCGAGACCTTGATCCACTTTCCCCTCTTCCAGCGCCTTCAATTGCTGGCATTTCTGATAAAAGTAGGCCACCAAGGAGTCGCCATGATGCTCAAGTATCGCGTCGATGATGCGCGGATTGAGCTTGTACTTCATCGCCAAATCAACACCGTCTTTGACATGGGCAATGATGATCAAGGCGCTCATCGTCGGCGTCAGCGCGTGATGAGGATTCTCCGCACCATCCGCTTGATTCTCGATGAAATACTCCGGTTTCTTAAGCTTGCCGATATCATGAAAATAGGCACAGGCACGACACAACACGGCATTGGCACCGATCGACTCTGCCGCGGCCTCGGCCAGCGCTGCCATCACCAAGCTGTGATGAAAAGTCCCCGGCGCATCGAGCTGCATTTTTTTCAACAGAGGATGATTGAGATCACAAAGCTCCAACCAACTGATGTTTGTGGTAATAGAAAACATGCCTTCCAGCAAAGGCAGCAAGCCACCAATCACTAAGGCCGTAAAAAAACCTACCCCAAAGGCCAATAAGCACATCACCCCATCGAACGCCAGTTGCTCCTGCGCCAGCAGGCCATCGGAATTCAAAAATCGACCGTAGATCAGCGCAAAAACCAGCGAGATGCCCCCTGAATAAATGCCGGCCCGCAGCAACTGCGCCCGCTTGCGCACTCTTCCTGCTAACATCACCACGGCCATGCAAACCGAGAGACTGAGTATCAGGTAAATGACCATCTCCGACGATGGCACCAGCAAGGTGCCGGCAATGCTGACAAAAATCGCACTAAATGTCCCTGCCCGACGCCCCAATAGCACCGAGTGCACCATCGGCGCGAGAGCGAAGGGAATCAGGAGCAATTTCAATTCACTGCGCCATTGATTGGCATCGACCCAATAAGAAATCAAACAAAGCACCCCCAAATGCACCAGCAGTCCACCGAGCAGCAGCAACACCACACCGTTTCGACGCAATGCTTCGCGGTGATTCAGTCGGAGCATGATCAAGGCCGTGACACCTAAAGAAACCGCACTCACCACCTGCTGCCAAACTTCGGCCGACCACTTGCCGTTGCTGTCGTGCGGCTGCCACAGCACCAAACTGACCAAAGTCATCACGAAGGCCAACATCAGCAGCCATCGAACCCACAGCGACTGAGCCAATACAGCGGAAAATCTCTCGTCCGCCGCATAAACCCGACGCTTTTTGCCAGAAGATAAGCCCTGCTGCGCTAACTTCCAGCGCTTGAATGCATCCCAAAATCCCACAGCCGTCTCAGTTCATTGGTTAAGCGCATGTCTCGTAACCCAAGTCACGGCGCAGCCACACACTATGATAGCAGACTCAACCATGACAAGAAAAGTTTCTCAAACGAACGCTTGCTTTATCATTGTCAACAAACGTTCGTTTGATGCAAACGATTACAACGCGCGAGTCTGCACCTCGTGAACCAGTTGCGCGAGGAATTGATCCAGTGGCAAGGTTCCAAGGTCATCCCGATCCCGATGTCGGATGGAGACGGCCTGCTCTTCCTCTTCTTTTTGACCGATAATGAGCATGTAAGGCACGCGATCCAATCGGGCGTTGCGGATTTTCGCGCCAATTTTATCAGCCGTTCGATCCATACTGACACGGATTTTCTGGTCCGCCAACTGTGCCGTGACGCGCACTGCGTATTCTTGGAACTTGTCCGAAATGGGCAATACGCGCACTTGTTCCGGTGCCAACCAGGTGGGGAATTTGCCTTCAAAATGCTCGATCAACAGGCCTGTGAAGCGCTCCAAGGAGCCGAAGGGCGCGCGATGGATCATCACCGGACGATGTGGCCGATTGTCCTCGCCGATGTAATGCAGATTGAAGCGCTCGGGCAGATTGTAGTCGACTTGGACAGTTCCCAGCTGCCAATCGCGACCAATCACATCTTTGACGACAAAGTCAATTTTCGGTCCATAAAAAGCTGCTTCGCCGGGCTCTTCGGTGTATTCAACTCCCAAAACCTGCACAGCTTGACGCAGGGCGTTCTCGGCTTTTTCCCAGTTCTCGGGATCGCCGACATACTTGTCGGAATCTGGATCGCGCAGGGACAAGCGAACGCGGTATTCGTTCATGCCGAGAGTGCCGAGGACTTTTTTCACCAAATCCAAGCACCCTTGCACCTCCGACTCCACTTGCTCGGGCGTGCAGAAAAGATGCGCATCATCTTGTGTGAAACCGCGCACGCGGGTCATGCCGCCGAGCTCGCCCGACTGCTCCCAACGATAAACAGTGCCGAATTCCGCCAGACGCACGGGCAAATCCCGATACGAGTGCGGCTCACTATCAAAAATCTTGATGTGGTGAGGGCAGTTCATTGGCTTCAACATGTAGCCCTCATATTCCCCTTTTTCGAGACCGTTGGTGAGAGTGGCGCAAGTCGCATCCTCATCCGCCAATTTCTCCAAAACACTGCGCTCCGGAATCGCAGGATACTGACTTTCTTGGTAATAGGGGAAATGACCCGATGTCCGATACAGGTCGAGCTTGCCAATGTGCGGCGTAAACACTTGCGAGTAGCCCTGACGATCCAGTTCCGAGGTGATGAAATCTTGCAGTGCACGACGCACCAGAGCGCCCTTCGGCTTCCACAAGATCAAACCTTGCCCCACCATTTCATCGATGTGAAACAGCCCCATCTCACGACCCAACTTGCGATGATCGCGCTTTTTCGCTTCTTCCAGCTTGACCAAGTGCTCTTGCAGTTCGGTCGAATTCTTGAAGCAGGTCCCGTAAAGACGTTGCAGCATCGGACGGTTTTTGTCGCCCTTGTAGAAGGCGCTCGCTACGCTCATCAGCTTAAATGCCTTACAATTGCCCGTGCGACCCACATGTGGGCCCGCGCACAGGTCCCAAAAGTCGCCATTTTTGTAGAGCGAAATTTCTTCGTCTTCGGGAATGTCATGGAGCAAGTCGACCTTAAAAATGCTCGGCTCTGGGCGCTCGGCAACGAAACTCAGACGCCCGCTCTGCGCTAGCGCCATGGCTTCATCGCGCGATACCACCACGCGCTCGAAAGGATCGTTGTCTTTGACGACCTTTTTCATCTCTTCCTCAATGCGCGGGAAGTCATCGGGCGTGATCCGATGCGCGAGTTGCATGTCATAGTAAAAGCCATTTTCCACCGGCGGACCCGCAGCAAACTGAACATCGGGCCAGATCCGAGAAATCGCGGTCGCCATCACGTGGGCACAGGAGTGACGCAGACGATCCAGATCTGACATCTGGTGACGTTCTTCTAGTGTTTTTCTCTCGGACATAAGCGACGTGAGCCCAAAATGCACCGGAGTGTCACGATGATGATCTTTCTGCTTTTCCAATCGCAAATCTGCGCCACAATAGTCATGTCTTGTCACACTCACTCATTCATCCCACAGCACTGATCTCAGCCGAGTCGCAGATCGGAGAACATGTTCGCATCGGCCCTTTTACGGTCATTGATGGCCCAGTTGTCATCGGCGATCACTGCGACATCGCCGGCCATGTCTTGATTCAAGGAAATGTCACGATCGCCGCAAATAACCGCATCGGCTGGGGCGCGATCATCGGCGCCGACCCGCAAGACTTGCACTTCGATCCCCGCACGGATTCTGCTGTAGTCATCGGCGAAAACAACACGCTACGCGAATACGTCACCATTCATCGAGGTTCGAAAAGCGGCGGCGTCACTCGCATCGGCCAACAAAATTTTCTGATGACAGGCGTGCACCTCGCGCACGATGTCGAGATCGGCGATCACAATGTACTCGCCAATAATGTTCTGCTCGCCGGCCACATTCGCATCGGCAATCGCTGTTTCCTCGGTGGAGGATCCGCGTTTCACCAATTCATCCACATCGGCGATTACGCCATCGTCCAAGGAAATGCTGCGATCAGCCAGGACGTCCCGCCCTACTGCATGGCGCACGGACAAAATCAACTCGCATCGCTCAATCTCATTGGCCTCAAACGCGCCGGTTTTACCACGGAACAACGCGCCGAAATCAAAAAGGCCTTCCGCTTGTTGCTGGGGGGACATCGGACTCGCGCTCTGGAACAAGCCACAACTCAGTCCTGGTCTGAGGCGACGATGGTCCTCATCAACGCTGTCGCTCATCCCTCGCGCAAGGGCATCCTCAACCGCACTTCACTCGCCTAACCTCTCTTATGTCTGCACTCCATTTGCCTGAACAAGTCGGCGTGATGATCTTGCCCGATTGCGTCCTTTTCCCCCACGGGGGTCTACCGCTGCGCATCTTCGAACCACGCTATCGGCAAATGCTGCAAGAGGCGATCGACAGCCACTGCTGCTTCGCTGTCGTTAACCGTTTGAATGACTCCGAAGACCCGAATGAATCTGCCGCAGCCGTAGGCACCATCGGCATCGTGCGGGCCTCTCACGAACAGGAAGATGGCACATCGCACATGCTGCTTCACGGAGTCATTCGCGTGAAATTTCTGCGCTGGCTGGAGGGCAAACCCTACCCTCTCGCAGAAATCGAACCCATCCCAGCCCTTTTCACTCCAGAACACCAAGGCCCCGCGGCGGTTGCGACGCTCCGCGGCTGTGTCGAGGATGCCATCAAGGATCTGCCCGATGACGTGCAAAAGGCTGTCATGGAAATGATGCACCGCACCGACGACCCCGTCATTTTGTCAGACATCGTTTCTCAGCAATTCATCCACGACACCGAAATGCGCCAGACATTATTGGAAATGGAGTCGCCCGCCGATCGCATCACCTGGCTTTGCCAAGCAATAGGAGAGTAACGGGCAATCGCTCATTCCATCGTGGTAGCTCGCGTCGCGTTCACGCAAGAACAACAGCGCGAACACCCGACAAGAGAATGGTCGCTCGTGATGCATTTCTTGCCATCGGCATCAAACTCTGCAAGCTGGATGCAGGCGTCGTGAAGCAGATTTTTCGCAACAGATCTCGGCTCCGACGCCCACCATCAAAAGAATGTTTTACAGGTAAGCAAAAAAAGAAAAAAATCCATCTGCCACATCGCTATTTTCAGAACCACATAGGACACCACATGAAACCCCAATTCCCTCTCGCCCTGATTTGTTTTTCCCTCGGATTTGCCAGCGCTTGGTTGCTCCGTGCGCCTGCTCCGTCTGATTCCTCAAAAAATACTGCTGCGGTTGACGAAAAGACATCACCTTCTCCATCCATGGTCTTCTCTGAAAAAGGCAAAGAAAAATCACTTTCTCGTAGCGCTCGAACACCTAACGCTGAAGCAGATTCCGAACAAGCGAAGGCACTAGCGACAGAAATGGCGATGGATGCAAATGGCAAAAAAATGCTCAAGGACATGCTTAGCAAGCACCATCACGGCATTCTCAACAAACTTGCTCGCGAGCTCAATCTCAGTCCGGCACAGATGGAAATCATGCGCAAGTCTCTTGAGGAACGCATCGACAAAATCCTCGAACAAGAAAGCAATCCAGAAAGCGATCCCTCGGAAGAAATGCAAGGTTTGATGAGCCCCAGTCAAATCGATGAGCTACTGATGGCTCAAATGACCGAGGATCAAAAGCTGGCATTAAGGGAATTGCGAACGAAAGAGCGTCAGTCGAAAATTGATGCGAACACTCTCAAAAGTCTTGGTCAAGTCACTGAAGCCGTTAGCCTATCAGAAGAGCAACGCAATGCAGTCTATGCAACACTCGCTGAAGCAGAAACAAAAAAACTCGAGAATCAAAAATCGAACATGAATTTCAATGACATCATCATGGAATCGATGGGCTTGGTTGGACAAGATGAATTCGGCATGCACGACATCATGACGGATCCTGAAGTTCAGGAGAAAATGGCGAACCATCCCGAACAAATGGGCAACATGGAATTCAGAAATCAGCTGCTGCGCGAATCCATGACGAAAAAAATCGACGATAAAGTCAACTTAATCTCTCCTCATCTCAGCCCCGAGCAGACAACACAATATCGTCAGAGTCTACAAGATAAAGTCAACTCCACCTTGGGAATCCTCGAATCCATGAATATCCAAAGTCGAGAAAACTAACTACATCTCGTCAATCCAGGAATAAGGCAATCGACTCAACCGCGACATAACCAATCAACATCAACCACCCTACACCGATCCCCCCCCCCCGACGAAGCATCAGACATCGTTTGATAGCAACATCGAACGGCGTTAGCAAACACTCCCCGTTTTTTGCACAATGCTTTGCTCTCTTTGCGCAGGATGATTGGCGAAGAATTGACTAACGATAACGTGACCTGCGGAGATTTGAGAGAAGATCGATCTTTGTCTCTGGATCTACGACACTGTTGTCACGTCACAGGAAAGATCACTCGCCTGCTTCTTTTTCCGACTCTCCTTCTTCCGTCGACGGCTGGAGTTTGCGGAAGTGGATTTGCCCTACGAGGCGGTCATCGACGCTGGTCACGCGGGCTTCGTAGCCTAGGATCTCGACGGTTTCGCCTAATTCCGGGAAACGCCCCAAGAGCTGAGTAATGTAGCCGCCTACGGTCGTGACCTCGCCACTATCAATGTGAAGGTCTTCCTCAAAATCGGATAGATCGTTTAAGGTCGTGGTTCCTTCGACGACAAATTCGAATTCATTGATGCGCGTGAATTCCGATTTATCGTTATCGAACTCATCCTGGATGTCGCCCACCAATTCTTCTAACACATTATCCAAGAAAACCACTCCGCCAATGTGACCAAACTCATCGGCCACGAGAGCGACATGGGCGCGTTCTTTGAGGAAAAACTTCAGCAACACATCCAAGGGCATGGTCTCAGGAACCACTTTCATCTCCCGCTTGATGCGCATCAAATCGGGGTCTGGATCGTTCATCAACTTCAGCAAATCCTTGATGTGGATCAGGCCGAGCGTGTTGTCCAAATGCCCGCGCACCAAGGGAAAACGGGTGTGTTGCGATTTGAGCGCAATCTCTAACGACTGCTGAAAGGGTTGATCCGAATCGAGGTAAACCACATCACCGCGATGCGTCATCACATCGCGCACCCAGACTTCATTGAGCTCTAAGGCATTGATCAAAATCTCGCGTTCGATTTCCGTGACTTTCTGGTTTCGTTCGCTTTCCTCGACAAGATAGACCAGTTCCTCGGCGCTGTGGGCATGACCGTGATCATCCGCCGGCTGGATGCGCAGCACATACTTGAGCAAGGAATTGGCCGCGCTGTTCATCAAGTGAATCGGCAATGCAAAAGCTTTGGAAAAAAGCTGCAAGGGCTGCGATAACTCCAAAGAAGACTCCAGCGGCTTGCGAATGGCGATCGACTTCGGCACCAGCTCACCCAAAATCACGTGCAAAGCGGTGAAGGAAATGATCGCAATGGCAAAAGAAATCGTTGAAATCAGATCCAATTGAAGAATTTTCACTCCCACCATCGCTGGGAACATTTTGCTAAGCGAAGGACCTACGAGGCTTTCGACCAGCGGCTCGCCCAAAAAGCCGAGCGCGAGCGATGCGATGGTAATTCCCAGCTGACAGGCGGATAGGTAGGGATCGAGATTGAGAATGATCTCGCGCGTCGACTGCGCCCGTCGAGGCTTCTCTTTCGCCACCGTCTCCACTTGACTAGGGCGGACTTTCACCAGCGCAAATTCTGCTGCGACGAAGAACGCGTTCAGCAACAGGAACAAAAACATCCCCGCGGGGTATTCCGTGGGCGCGGTCGCAAGAAAATGGACAACAGTATTCATGAATTAGAGTTTTTCGTAGACTCCCTGATCGCGGCGCTCTAGCACCGTAAAACCGGCCTTTTTGGCATCGGTCACCGACATCGGTTTGGTGATCTGGGGAGTATTCACCCGTGAGATCAATTTCTTCACGGGATGCTTGCAAAGTGGACAAACCAGCAAGGGAGGGCGTTCGACCGGTCGTCGCAACTCAAAACCCTTCGCGCAAATGCGGCACGATAAACTCGGGTCCTCGGGGGATTCGGAAATGTATTCGTAGAGAGGCATAAGAAAGACGCGGAGCCGGGTAGATTCCGATCCGCGTCAAGACAAGCACAGAGTGTGCCCGTTTTACCAGCTTGATTTGGTAACACCAGGAATCAAACCAGCAGAAGCCATTTCACGGAAGCTGATCCGGGAAAGACGGAAGCGACGCAAGAAAGCGCGGCGGCGGCCACTGAATTCACAGCGGTTGACCAAACGTGTGGGACTCGCGTCACGAGGAAGCATAGTAAGACCGACATAGTCTTTCTCTTTTTTCAACTTCATGCGCAGGTCGGCATACTTTGCCACAGTTGCCTGCTTGCGTTTGTTTCGTGCGATCCAGCTTGCTTTTGCCATAATTCGGGACCAAAACTTAGCGAACCTCACTCGGTTGGCAAGCAAAAAGTGCATGTTTTTGTGAAAAAGTTGCGTTGCGAGCTCTCACAGGTGAAAATTCGGCGACTGCGCGAGAAAGCGTGCGGGATTTTCATAGCAGACTTGCTCGATGTATGCCGCACTGTGCTCGCGTTTTTTCATTTCCAGCGCACACTTGGGCACGGCCAAAGGATCAGAAACGCCCCAATCGCAGGCGGAATTCAGCCAGAGGCGTTCCGTGCCGAGCGTTTCGAGCATGTCAATCGCGCGGTTCGGCGTGCACTTGGACTCGGGATACAAGGTCATACCGGCCCAATAGCCTTGATCAAGAACCATCGCTGCCGTGTGCTCTTCGACGTGATCGATGATAACTTTCTCGCGATTCAACTGCGAGAAATTCGCCAAGGCATCCAAAATCATCCGCGTGCCCTTTTTCTTGTCTTCCAAGTGTGGCGTGTGAATGAGGATGGGAAGGTCGTGCGTCAGCGCGATTTGCACGTGCTCCTCAAAGATGGTCAGTTCATTGCGGGTATTTTTGTTGAGGCCAATTTCGCCGATGCCCAAGACCGTCTTTTTCGCCAGAAACTCGGGAATCAAACTCATCACCTCGCGAGCGAAGACGGGGTCATCGGCTTCCTTTGGATTGATGCATAGCCAGCAATAGTGCTTGATGCCAAATTTCTCCGCGCGCTTGGGCTCGTATTCGGTCAGCTGTCGAAAATAATCGTAAAAACCTTGTGCCGACGAGCGATCGAAGCCCGCCCAGAACGCGGGCTCGCACAAGATTTCGCAGCCAGCCAAAGCGAGTTTTTGGTAGTCATCGGTGGTCCGACTGACCATGTGAGCATGGGGTTCGATGTATCTCATGACATCCCTCCTTTCTGCGGCTGTGGTGCACCAAAGGCTCCTTGGAAGGGGGCCGACTCAAGCAAATCGGTACTGTGATCCGACAGCGCATCAAGCACGGCTTTGGCTCGGTCACTGCGGTTTTCTAGCAAAATGGGCAAGCACTGACGCAAGGCTTGATCGCGATAATCCTCAGCTCCTGGATGACGGTCCATGCGATCCAAAAAAGCGGCGAGGTCGATGAGCTTGCAGCGCGCATCCATGAAATGCAGGTCCGCAATTTTTTTCTTATCGGGCATAGCAATGATTGTAATGGCTGATGAATAAATGTCCAAAAAAAGTATCCGCAAGGAGCAGTCCTCACACGCCCCGCATCAGGGAAATTTCAGCTAAGCTGATCATGCGCGGCAGCAATTCCTCACGAGGCAAGGTTTTCAACTCAGGAATCGTGACGGCACGGTCGAGAGTGAATTTCCCTGACCGGGTCCGACGCAGTGCACTGAGATGCGCTCCGCAACCGAGCTTTTGGCCGATTTCATGCGCGTAGGTTCTGACGTAGAAACCCTTGGTGCAGCGGACAGTGAACTCGACCTCTGGCAATTCGATGCGATGAATCTCATAGCCAAAAACATGCACGGCGCGAGGCTTGCGCTCAACCTCTTGCCCCTTGCGCGCCATTTTGTAGAGAGGCACGCCATTGATTTTGATGGCCGAAACCATGGGGGGAATTTGCTCAAAGTCGCCCAAAAACGCATCAAAGGCCGCGCGGATTTCTTGCTCGGTCAAGTCGCCGACGGGGCTCTCGGTGACCACTTCACCCTCTTTGTCCTGGGATGTTGTGGTTTTTCCTAAAGTCAGGGTACCGCGATATTCTTTGTCCTCGCTCATCAAGAGATCTTGGATCTTGGTCGCACGACCTACTACGAGCATCAACAGCCCGGTCGCCATCGGATCGAGGGTTCCACAGTGTCCAATTTTTTTGGTCTTCAAGGCACGTCGGCACACTGCCACGACATCGTGGGAAGTGAAATCGCCGGCTTTGTCGATCACGAGCACGCCGCTCGGCTCTTCAGAAATGTCGTGTGAATTCATAATTTATAGCACTTCATCGATGGCTGCCAGCACTTGCTGCTTAGCTACGGACATCGGACCCGCCATGCGAATCCCCGCGGCAAGCGCATGACCGCCGCCGCCAAAACGTGTGGCGATGTCGCAAACATTGACGCTGCGATCTTTGGAACGCATCGATACGCGAATTTTCCCGCCGGGCAGTTCTTCGAAGAAAACGGCCACCTGCACGCCGCGAATGGCGCGTATCATGTCGATCAATCCCTCGCTGTCATCGGGCTGCAATGCCAAGTCCTCGCGCCATTGATCGAGCATTTGCCAATGCGCCACTTTGCCGCAAGCCGAAAGCTCCAAGGTGTTGAGCAAAGCACGCAATAGTTCGATCCGACGATAGGGATGACTGTCGTAGGTTTTGGCATTGATCTCTCCGACCTTCAGACCGCGGTCGACCAAATCAGCCGCCATGCGATAGGTTTTGGCCGTAGTGGAATCATACTGAAAAGAGCCGGTGTCGGTCGAAACCGCAACGTAAATGGCATCGCGAGAACCCGCAGGAAGCGGCATCTGCAGTTGCTGCAAAATTTCATAGACGATTTGCCCCGTCGCGGGACTGGTGGCATCAACATAATTCACATCGCCATAGAGAGGATTGGATATGTGATGATCAATGTTGAGCCAAACCTTCGCCTTCGCCGCGGCAAGGAGATTCTCCTCGCCCAAGCGCACGCGCGTGGCGGTATCGAGCGCGATCGCCACATCAATCTCAGGCGCCTCCTCCGGGGGCTTGGTGATTTTTTCCGAACCAGCCAAAAAGGCTAGGCTCTCCGGTAAGCCGTCGACATTCCAATAATGCACCGTTTTCCCCATCGCTTCGAGCGAAAGCCCCAACCCGAGCTGCGAACCAATCGCATCGCCATCTGGGCGCATGTGACTCATCAGTGCGAAGGTCTGGTATTTTTCCAACCAGGTGCCGAGTTCGGCGATGCTGACGTTTTCATTCATATGGGAAAAAAATCATGCTCCAGCGAGCCAACATAGGGCAAGCGAATTCCATTGCGATCTGTCAGGGCCGCGGCAGCAAGGCGTCGCGTCGCTTTTTCGCCTCGGCCAACCATGCCTCTAACGCCTCTGTTTGCTGGGACTGCAAAAGCTGCGATAAGGTCTCGATCTCACCACGAGCCTGTTGCAGCAACTCGCCCACGAGATCACGGTTTTCGAGCAAAATTTCCGCCCACATCGGCGGATTGCCCGCTGCCACCCGCGTGGTGTCGCGCAGTCCTCCACCCGAAAATCCACCCCACTCGGGCTTTTCTAGTCCAATCATGGCGCCGACACTTGCCAGCACGTGAGGAAAATGACTGACTCGTGCGACAATGGCATCGTGCTCTGTCGCACTGGTCCATGAAGTGCGGCATCCGAGTTCTCGCCAAAAATGCTCGACCGCTTGGCAGACGAGGTCCGGTTGTTGTTCGTCGTTGGTGAGCAAACATGCGGCTCCATCGAAAAGATCCCTGCGCGCATGATCGATGCCGCCTTTTTCTCCGCCCGCCATGGGATGACTGCCGACAAAGCGCAGGCCTTGCTGCTGGAGCACAGGTCGCAGTGTTTGATGAGGCAAACGCTTCACACTGCCGACGTCAGTGATCAAGCATGTCGACGGCAGCCCCGCTGCAATGGACTGCTGCAGCAACTGCGCCATGCTGCCGACAGGCACGCAGAGAATCAGCAATTCAGCTTGGCGCACGGCTTCCGCCAAGTTCGAAGTTGCCACCATACCGCGCGCTTGAGCGGCTTGTGTCGACTCAGCGCGACGCGACCACAGGCAAACTCGACCCGCCATCACGGGAGCGAGAGCAATCGAACCACCGAGCAGTCCGCCACCGAGGACGGTGATTTTGGAAAAACCATTCATGCGAATCAAATCGACCGTCGTGCGATCCACGACGATGCATCGGACCACTCGAGCCAGTGCCCTTACGGCACGCGGAAATGCTTCTTGTCAGCGGGCGGATACTGAGGATCCGCGACCAAGGTTCCCGAAGCAATGCCGCGAACATCGACCACCTTATTATTGAATGGGCTGAAAACAAAGCCCGGCTTGCCGGGAACCGCTGCAGCAACCGGATGATTTTTCGGTGGCGTCGGCGCAACAGTAGGCTGAGACGTTGGTTTGGTCGTCTCCGTGGTCACATCCGTAGTCCCCGCGTCAGGGTTGCTGGCATCGACAGGAGGCAAGCCCAATTCCTTGCGACGTTGCTCATCACGCAAGCGCATCTCTTCGCGCTTGGCATTGATTTCCTGCTGCTTCGGATCCGTGATCTGGGCCGTTTTCTTGGACTTCTTTTTGTCCACAGGACGACCGTATTCATCGTAAGGAACGCATGATGTGACGATGGCACTGAAAACAAGTGCAATGATTGCCAGTGAAGAAAAGCGTTTCATAGTGGTGTCAGAATGCTCCCCACTTCAGAGCAAGTGGGTGGTAGGGGACGAAAATTTGCCGAAAACGCTGCTTTTCGTCAAGCTCGCATTGCTGGATCACCCACAAGATGCAGCCGAAATGCTATTTTTTTCGATTCCAAGCCGAAGACGCATACAGCTCGGCGGCACGCTGATGGATCCAATCCCAATCCAGCGTCGGCGGGGTCGTCTTCACGGCAAGCGCCAATTGCTCGGCGAATCGACGACCGCGATCGTCGACTCGCAGACTCTCGCAACGCAAACTGCCTTGGTGCAACAAGCCCGACTTTCCCCGACGCTGCCCAGCTCCCGCCAGCTTGGTGCCATTGACCGCAATCACATCGTGCACCACAGGATGACGAAAGCACAGATCACTGGGCTCATCCCCAGCTTGCTCCGTCAATCGACAATCCACGCCTTCGCCAACAAGCACTTTTTCGAGAGCCTGATGAATCACGCGATAGCTCTCGGCTCCCGGCATTTCTGCCAGTTCCCAGCCGCGCGGAATGACCAAAGTATAAGGCCAATCGCTCCCATGCTCGACCAATCCGCCGCCTGTGGGCCGCCTGACAAATGTTGTCGCTTCAGGCAATTGTGCCCATTGACTGAAGTAGCCAATGCTAACCCATTGCGGCAACCAACCATAGACGCGCAGAATCGGCCGCGCCGCATGATTCCAAAGCCAGTCGTCGATCGCCATGTTCAGCGGTCCATCTCGCGCCACCGCATCTTGCCATAAAATCAACTCCTGAAGCACGGAAGCAATTCAAACGTTTTTGCGCAGCCCTGCAATTAGCATTTTACAAATGCACTTTTCTCTCTTCATTATCAGCCTGATGTCGATCGCTCCTAAGCCAAACGCCGCTCTTTTCATTGCTGGTCACGGATCCACTGAGAATCCTGACTCTTCGGTGCCCTATTTTGAACATGCAGACGAAATCCGTCGACGCGGACTCTTTGCCGAAGTGCACTGCATTTTTTGGAAAGAAGAACCATCTTTCCGAGAAGCATGGTATCTCACCGATTGTGAGGAAATTTATGTTGTGCCTGATTTCATCAGTGAAGGCTACTTCACCCAAGACGTCATCCCGCGCGAACTCGAACTGACGGGGCCCACCACGCTCGTGCGCGGCAAAACCATTCATTACTGCGCTCCTGTGGGCATTCATCCATCGATGACCCAGTTGTTGCTGCGTCGGGCTCAAGAAGTGGCGCCCGATGTCGACCCCGCACAAACCAGCTTGATTGTGGTCGGACACGGCACCAATCTCAATGCCAACAGCACCAAAGCGATCAAAGACCAATGCGAACAGCTCCGCCAAACGGGCTACGCATTTGTCCTCGATGCCTACATGGAAGAGCAACCCTTCATCGCCGATTGGCATGAATACACATCCACGCCAAATGTCGTGGTCGTGCCCTTTTTCATCGCCGATGGCCTCCACTCCTATCAAGACATCCCCGTGCTGCTTGGCATGGAATCAGAGGTCGGAGCCGCGGCCAGCCAGCGCGAAGTTTTCCGCCATAACCCGCACGAACTGCACGGACGCAAGCTTTACTACTCTTCCGCCATCGGCACCGAACGCCTGATTGCCGATGTCATTCTTGACCAAATTCACGACTTTGACCAACAACACCTTTGCCACTCATGACACAACAACAATGGCTTGAATCCCTCTTGTCCCAAGGCTTTCACCGCATGGGACAAATCGAAATCCGTCGCGCGCCCGACGACAGCGACTCGTTCTGGCTGTGCCATGAGGACGACCGAGAAATCCTCAGCGGACAAGCGCCGCCCCCTGAGCATTTCCTTGTTACCGAGAACCCCTACGATGCTCGGGACATCTCGACCTACTCCGCCGAGCAGGAGTATCGCTTTACCAAAGGCCAAACCAATCTTCGCGGCGGCTGGCTAATGAAAGTCAAAGGCACCGTTCAGCTCTTAGCAGCCTTGGATGCCTTTTATCCGGCCTGTTTTGGTCTATGGGTTGCACAAAAACGCGGCACTTTGGAGGTGCAAACTCTACGCGATAAATTGAATCGACAAACCGGCATGTATCGCTTCGCCCGCAGCATTAGCGACGAAGGCGCTCAAGCGCTGGTGCAGCAAGTCTGTGGTCCTGCTCACCAATGCGCGAAAAAAATCCTTTGGAAGATCGATGAAAATACTCCACTGGACGACAGCGAAGCTTCGCGCTTCAACGGCATCAGCAGCGGGCTCTCAGAACCGCAAGCCATCCCCTTGCTGTGTCGCGAAGCCTGCAATCACTTTGTCGCCGAATGCCGCAAGGCATCCAAGCGCGAGTTTGAAGCGAAAGCGGCCGCATCCTCATGAGCTCCCTCCAGCGCATTGCTCTTTTCGGTGGCACTTTTGATCCAGTGCACAAAGGACATTTGCGCATTGCCGAACTCGCTCGCGAACAAGCTCTGCTCGACCAAGTCATTTTCTTGCCTTGTAAGCAATCACCGCACAAGACCACACCTAGTTTGGCAACACCAGAGCAACGCCTCGCGATGCTGCACCTCGCGGCGACCGAACCGTGGATGCGAGTGAACGACATCGAACTGCGTTTGCCGCCGCCCTCGTATAGTGTGGATACCGTGCGACACTTTCTTCAGCAAAAGCCCGATGTTTCCTGGCATTGGATCATGGGGGCCGACCAATGGCTCGCCTTACCTCGATGGAAAGAGCCAGAATTTTTGGCAAAACATCTGACTTTTCTCGTGCTACCGCGTGAAAACCCTCCGCAGCAGCGCGATGGCTACCGCATGCACGAGCTGAGGGGGGATCATCCAGCCTCATCCACGGCTCTGCGCGACCCGCAAAGTCCGCACTTTTTGGATCCTTGCTGGCTACCGGAGACTGTTCATCAGTACATCCTTGATAAAAAATTGTACCAACCTTTTTTATCTTCTCCTCTTGCCATGAGAAAAGGAAACGAGTAGTCCTTTGCCTATGAAACTTGGCCACACGCTAACTCTCCTCGCTTTTTTTTGCCAAATTCCGATGATTCAAGCTCAAGCCGTCACGGCCAGCGATCTCAATATCGATAAGACTCCCGAGCTCACGGATGCACAAAAGGAGTTCACCAATCTGCCCGAACAAAAACGCTCTGACTATTTCAAGCACGTCAATGAAGCTTCACGCTTGTTCAATCAGAAACGCATCTTTGAAACGCTGGAGCAAACCAACGCGGCGCGTAAGATTTTCGATCGCAATTCTGACATCTTTAACTTGGTTGGTAGCTGCTACGTGGAATTTCGCGACTTTGATCGCGCACGCGAATTCTACCAAAAAGCTCTGGAGCTCTCTCCGGAATCTTCGGTGATCTTGTTCAATATTGCCGAGCTCGACTTCGTCACGAAGCAATGGTTCGCTTGCTTACAACGCTTGCAAGAAGTGCTTCCGATGATTCCTGAAGTAGGCTTACAAACGCGTCGATTGGTCGAATTCAAGATCTTGCTCTGCTACATCGCCTTAGGCAAAACCGAGGAAGCTAAGGTCATGGCTGACAAGTATGATCCATTGCGCGATGATTCTCCTTACTACTATTACGCCCAAGCCAGCATTTGCTACATGAATAAGGACTTGCTGAAAGCAGAAGAGCATCTGCAACGCGCGAATCGTGTGTTCGGGAACCCTGCTTTCATTTCGCCATGGCAGGATACTTTGATCGAGTTTGGCTACATCGCAAGCTTCTACGGAGGCGGCGGTGCGACCGCAGCCGGCAATTCAGAAAAATCGACTGCTACGGGAGCGAGCTCTCCCACTCCACCGCAACAGCCTGCGTCTGAGGCAAGATGAATTTTTCGATCAATACTTTGACACGACGCAAGGGATGACGCGCCATCAGCGCAGTGCCGATGTCGGTTGCTAAGGTTTCAATCAATCGACGCGGACGCTCCGCCGCAAGGGCTTCGATTTCTGCCACCACAGCGGCGTAGTCGATCGTTCGATCGATCTGATCCTCGAGCTCACGCCAATCTCCCTGTGGCTCGAGTTCTACATGCAGGAGCAATGACTGAGCCACCGCCAATTCTTCGTCCGGCACGCCGACATGGCAGCTAATGCGCAGTCCTTTGATGTGAATGCATTGCTTCATGACGACGCGGATGAATGCTGTTCCATGAGTTGGCGAAATGCGAGCAAGTCGTCCAACAACCAGTCTGGATCGTGCGAATCTAACACTTCCTTGTGAGTGTACCCCGTCAACAAGGCCACACTTGAAACGCCACCGTGCTTGGCTGTCACAACATCATGCGTCATGTCGCCAACGAAAGCCGTTTGCTTCACATCCAGTTCATGATGGTCCAACAACTTGCCAATCACTTGCCGCTTGTCAACCGCGCCAGAGTACGTGGCTTCAAAGTACCGCCGCATGTCGAGCTCATCGAGCTGTTGCTCGAAAGTCGCCGTATCCATGCTCGTTAACACAAAACAACGAATCTCACGCTCCATGCACCAATCCAATTTTTCCCGCGCATGAGGCAAAATGGTCACGGGCACTTGCGACTCGGCAAAGGCTTTGCGAAAATGATTTTCCAATTCGTCGAGCCTCACCCCGGGCAAGTGTTCTTCGTAAAATTCGGAATAGGGCAAACGAAACAACCGGCGAAACTCATCGCGATCGAGCGCAGCTTTGCCATAAATCGAAAAGACTCGATTCGTCGCTTCAATCGTAGGACCCATATCGTCCACCAAGGTTCCTGACCAGTCAAAGATGAGATTCTGATACATGAGAGTAAATTAGCCCACGACAAATCGTAGGGATTGGATCATCGAGTTCGCCGCAGCTTGTTGAACTTTCGCCAACAAGCTACCACGCATTTGTTCTAAATGAAATCGCATCGCGGGCTGCGTCACACGAATGGTCAAACAACCCCGCTTCAGCGAATCTGGAACACTTGCTTTCGCGACAAACTCGCCCGCGACCTGTTGCCAAATTTGCTTCAGCTTTTCTTCTTCCATGCCCTCCGTCAGTCCGACTTGGCGCATGATCTCGGCAACATGAGCAGCTGCCAGCGAAATGTTTTGATTGAGATCCAGAGGATCATCAACGCCCCGCCAATCTCGAATCACCTGTTGGCGAATGTGATCTTTGCGGGTGAGGCGTCTCATGATCATTCTCCGTCTTCACCAATGGCCTCGACTGGGCAGCCTTCCATCGCCTCGCGGCATTGTTCTTCCTCCTCCGGAGTTTCAGGCTGTTTGTAAACGTAGGAATAACCCTCGTCGTCAGAACGTGTGAAATTTTTGGGAGCCGTTTCACGGCACAAATCGCAATCGATGCATTGACTGTCGACGTAGAACTTCCCTGTTACGTTTTCTTTGTTACGGTCTTCTCTATCTGCCATGGTCGTATTGGTCTGAAAGATGCATCGCCTGATTTCGCCCCGATGGCAATCAGATTTTTTGTTTTTCTCTTTTCCCCACCGCATTTTGTTAGTACTTTCTTGGCGACAAACGTATGTCTGACTCCATCCCCGACTCCACCAACGAACATCAGGGTTCCACCACGAAAGGGGTTCCGCTTCCTCGACCTCGGAAAGTTTTGGTGGACGAGAATGATCTGTGGAATTTGGAGGATGACTTGACCGATTCCGAGACGCCCGCCCCAGCGGATCCGCGTCCGTCGATTCCTCTCGGCATCCCGCAAAGGCATAGCTCGGATTACATCACTCGAATTGAACCGAATGCCCACGCCACGCCTGCCTATGCCACGCAAGAGGACCCCATCGAATCGCTGCCCGATGAATTGCCCGAAGTGGAGACAACCAATGGCTTCATTCCCGTCTTGGAGAACGCGACGGAGACCGCTGCGGTAAGCGCTAAAAAGCCGATGCCTTACAGCCCTGTGGAGGACGATATCTGGAGCGATTTCGACGACGCCGAGGATGAACCTGTCCACCGCACCGAAGGAGAACCTCCTCGACAACTGGAGACTTTGATCGATGAGTCAACGGTTCCTCTTGCTGCGCAGACAGAAGAAACGGATATTCCTGAGAATCCCATTGCTTACGAACCGGAACCGAGCATCGCCGCTGCACCCGTCTGGACAGAACCATTCCCCGAAGCTGTTATTCCAGAACCTGCCGCAGTCGAGCTGACCGAGCCATCAGAATCGCTGATTTCGGACTTCACCGATGAGACAGGGGCCGTCGACTCCCCTACCGACGAGCCTACGGAAGAACATGAGGATACAGAAAATCACGAGCATGAGCATCACGGGCCCGTCGATTGGCGCTCGCTCGCCGGACCCTCTTGGCGCAGCATCACCAAATTCGAACTCACTGCGATCATTTCTTCGTTTGTCGTCCTCGCCATTCTGGCGGTAGCAGGTTTGATCATTTTCCGCACCGTCATTCGCACGCAAGACAACCCTTTTCTCCGTGCGAGCATGCCTGCTAAAGGAGAAATTGCGTCGATCGAATCCTATGAGACATACTGGCGCAAGCCTCGTCGCGAAGGGCCCAATGCCGACGCCGCACGGCTCGACATCATTTCCATCCCCGAAGTGCAAATCACACTCGGCGAATCCGCAGCATCCTCTGGCGTGATTCGTGTGATTTTTTACAACGACGCCGGAGAAATGGCGGGCGATACGCTCACCTGCGCTTTCCAACAAGGAAAGTTTGTCGACAACTCACAGAAAAGCATCACCTTTGCCGCGACCACAGGCTTTCGCAGCTTTGGTGAGCAAGAAGCCTACCGGGCGCGCCAAACTCTGCCTTGGACCATCCGGGTCTACGAAGGAGCTGATGAAAACGCTCCGAGCTCCAGTTTCCGCCTGCTTTTCTCTTCTGCCATCTCGACCAACCGACAATAGTTTTTCCATCTGATATGAGTCAAAATACCACACCCTTGATCCCGCGCGAAGGCTGGCATGTGATGCATTTGTTTTATCAAATCGATCATGCTCAGTGGCAGTGCCTTAGCCACGACGAACAACGAATGGCCAAAACGCGCCTAACGGAACTCGTGCAAGAGATCCGTTCTACACCGGATACCCATCTGCTGACTTTTGCTGTTGCTACGCCCAAAGCTGACCTCGGCTTCATGCTGCTGACTCCCGATTTGCAAGTAGCCAACGCTTTTGAAAAACGGCTGACCCTTTCCCTCGGCCCAGAAATTCTTAATGCGTGCTACTCGTATCTTTCGCAGACGGAGGGATCGGAATACACCACAACGAGCCAACAGTATGCCGAGGAAACGCTTGTAGCGGAAAAAGGCCTGACACCTGGCTCGCCTGAGTTTGACACGGCGATGAAGGAATTTGAAGATCGCATGGCGCACTACCTCAAGCATCGCCTCTACCCCGTGCTGCCCGATTGGCCTGCGATTTGCTTTTATCCGATGTCGAAACGCCGCAGCGGCAATGACAACTGGTATTCTCTCGACTACCCGACACGACGTGAGCTGATGGCCGGACACGCGCGCGTAGGCCGCACGTATTCGGGTCGCATTCTGCAGTTGATTACCGGCTCTACCGGACTCGATGAACACGAATGGGGCGTCACTTTGCTCGCGAAGGATACAATGGACATCAAAGCGATTGTCTACGAAATGCGCTTCGATGAAGTTTCGGCGCGATACGGTGAGTTCGGCGACTTCTACATCGGCATGCAATTGCCCCTGGACGAGCTATTCCGCCGCGTCTGTCTTTGATGCCGCGGGCGGCACGAACTCGGGGCCTTTTGTAGAAGGTACCGAGTCCTCGCGTTTCTGCTTGGGCTTGGGTTCTGTTTCCGGAAGCGACGCTGCGGCATCGCCTCCGAGCAAACCTTGCACAATGCCCCCGACAAGGCCCGTTGCACCTTTGGTGGCTTGATCGATGACATCTGAGCCTTGTTGCAGAGTTTTCGAGGCTTGATCAATGACTTTAGGCATCGCTGTTGCTTCCCCTTCCGTGCCTGCTCCCATGACTTGTTGGGTGTATTTCAAAACTTTTAGCCCCGTCGCAGGAATGATCTCAAACATGCGCGCCCCAGCCGCTGCAATCAATCGCTGACTCAAATCTTCTTGAGGCTCGTCCAAGGTTCCCGTCACTTGCAGCGGCGTCCATAGCAAACCACGCTCCCCCGCTTGGAACACATCTTCCTCCGCGCCGGGTATCTGCGATAGGGTGCCGGGGGCTAGCCCCAAGCGGAATTGACCCATGAGTTGGTAAGGTTCCTGAGAACTTGAGCGTGTTAGTACCAGCTTGCCTTCCAGTCGCGCCAAACCTTCGGAACCCAGCTGTATGTTGCTTAAGACGATGCGATGGCCGCTCCACTCGTAATCGCATTCCGCCGCATGCAAGGTCAAGGTGCGAAAACGCAAAGATTGCGAATAGGCCGCGAGCTTGTCGAGGATGGGCAATGCTGTGAGAACTCCTTGTTCCACCACCAAATGTCCTTTGAGCGTTGGAGTTGTGTTGCTGGATCGCAAGACAAAGGACGAATTCGTTTTGCCACTCAGCCGCTGCTTCCAGTCGGCGGGCAATACCTCGGAACACAGCACATCACGCCATTCGCCTTCGAGCGAGTATTGACTGGTTTCTGGTTGAAATTCCCCTGTCACATCGAGCTTGCCATTCTGATACGCACGGAAACTGGCTTGCGTGAGATAGACGTATTCTTTCTGATAGGAGAGCTTCATCTTTTCTAACGACAACTCGGGAGCCCATGGATAGGGCAATCGCAGTTTCCCGGAGCTGCCTGTCATTTTGATCTGGTCAAATCGATCGGTCGCGTCGATGTCCCAGCGAACTCCATTCATTTGTGCAGCTCCCGATGCCGTCAGCAGTTGCAAATGCGACGTATTGATGACCCAGGCATCGGTCTCCATTTTCTTTGGCATCCATCCAGCATACCAAGGCACGACAGCCGTTTTTCCGGTTCCACTTTGCTCGGCAGCAGCAACTTCCTCTTTTGCGGGCTTGGGCAAAGTGCTGTCGTATGTCGCCGACAGTTCGGTGACGCGACTGGGACTCACGCTCCATACTCCGCGAATCACGCCAGAGGCGTCGACCCCAGTTCGCACGCCTTTCACCGAGAGTTGACGCAAGGGACCTTGGCTAGAAACATCGAGTTGATCCGTGCTGACTTGAAAGCCATCCCACCGCAAAGGAGTCATGGTTGCTTGCGCTTGCAGAACCTCCTCGACTTTTGTCAGAATGATTTGTCGGAACGGGGCACTTCCCAGATAAGAACGCAGCCACATGTAACTGATCACCGATCCCAGTGCCGCGATGATCATCAGGCCTACCGTAACTCGCAAGGCCAAGACAGAACCCGATCCCGAACGGGAGGCCTTGGTGCGAGCGGCTGCTTTGCGTTGCGATCTTCGACTCATATCATGGAAAGCTAAGTCTTTTTCCCATTCTGGCAAGAAGGAAGAAGAACATAAGAGCAGGCATCGAATCCATCACTTAAGCGCGTCGTACCAAACTTGGGTCAAGGTCAAACCGTCCGCTGGGGCGCAGTGTGAGCAAGTGGTGGAATACGGCACGTCGCCAGGATCGATGTAGGCACACAGTTGCTCCATGGACATTTTGCCTTGTGCTACGGCCACGGCCGCACCGGTCATGATCCTCACCATGCGATAGAAAAAACCTTCTCCTGTGAATGTCAAAAGATAGCCATCGGTCAAGGCCTCCGCGCGCGCTTCGGTGATGGTTCGATGAAAATCGGTATCGGCCGTTTCATTGCCGCGCACTGCTGCGAAGCAGACGAAACGATGCCGACCAAGATAAGCGGATAGCGCTTGTTGCAGGACATCGAAATCAAACAACTTCGGAATATGCCACGCCAACCCCGCTTGCAAGGGAGGCAATACGGGTAGGGTGCAAATGCGATACTGGTAGGTTTTCCCCGTTGCAGAAAATCGCGAATGAAAGTCGAGCGGAACTTCCTCGCAATCCATCACGCGCAAGGTTGCTGGCAATTTGGCATTCAAGGCAGGCAGCCAGTTGTAGGGATTCATGCTCAAATGATCGGGCGCATCGAAATGCCCAATCTGCGCCGCGGCATGCACTCCGGCATCGGTGCGACCCGCCAAATGCAAGCGCACTGGACACTTAGCAGTTTCTTCCAAAGCCCGCTCCAAGTGATCCTGGACCGTATTTCCTCCTACTTGCGATTGCGACCCCGCAAAGGCTCGTCCATCGTACGCCAGTGTAAGCTTGATGCGCATGAATCAGTTTTTGTTCTGCGATTGCTTCAACAAGTCGCGAATCTCCGTCAGCAACACTTCTTGCGCCGGAGTGGGTGCTGGCTCTTTCGCCGCGCTCAGCTTGAGTCGATTCATCGCTTTCACCAACAAAAACATCACGAAGGCCACAATGAAGAAGTTGATTCCCACGGAAATGAAATTGCCCCAAGCCACGACCGGCCCCAGTTTCTTGGCGTCAATCAACGACAATCCATAAGGAACTTTCGCCGAAAGCGAGAGATAGGAGTTGGAGAAATCAACCCCACTGCTCAGTCGAGCCACGAAGGGCATGATCAGGTCATCGATGAATGACGTCGACAACTTGGTGAAAGCCGCACCCATCACGAAAGCAATGGACAAATCTAGCAGGTTTCCTTTGAGCGCAAATTCTTTGAATTCTTTGAACATATCGTAGATGCGTTGTTACTCCGATACCGTGAAGGAGAAATGCCGATTGTTCAATCACGGAAACGAGAAAGTTTTTCTGCGGAGAGACGAGATTTCCCTCAACCTTCGCAATGTTTTTCTATCCACCCTACACGGCGATCCAGCCCGGGAAAGCCATGCTTTGTCAGGAAGACAAAGAAGAACCGTTGGTCTCGATGGAGGGACGCTGAGTTGACAGAATTGGACAATTTTCCGAATGACCAGAGAAGGCGATGAATCCCTATTCGAGAAACCTGAGCAACGCGAGATCGGAGTGATGAATCGCAGATCGTTGCCATGACGAAATTCGGAAAAATTCTGAAATTCTGTCAAAACCAGCCCGAGAGCCGACTCCTTTCCTATCATGGGAGATCCGCTCTCTAACTTGATCGCCATGATCCCCCACTACTCGCAAGCGTGCTTGCTTCTCCACTAGGTGAAAATCGGCATCTTGGGATACTTGGCCTTGAGAATTTCGTGCGATGGCGTTTTGAGAAAATCTTCCAACACGGTCGCATAGACACTGCGGAAATCGGTCGTGAATTTCAAATCGCCTTGGCTCAAATCGGTCAGACTCGGATGCTTGCCAAATAATCCACCGGTCACCGGCGCACCTGCCAAAAAGAGACAGGAGCCTTGTCCGTGATCCGTGCCGCCACTGGCGTTCTCTCCCACTCTCCGACCGAACTCGGAAAAGGTCATGACGGTCACGCGGTCGGCATTCCCCTGCTCTTTCAAATCCGTCAGAAATGACTTCATTGCACTATCGAGCTGCGCCAGCAAGCGGTCGTGCGAATTGACCTGATTGTTGTGCGTATCAAATCCACCATGACTGACGTAAAAGATGCGCGTCGGCAATCCCCCAGCAATCATCCGCGATACCAAGTTTAAGCTGCGTGCCAACGCAGTTCCTTCATAGACGACGCGCGACCGATGTTTCGCGGCAATTTCGAGTATTTTGGCCGATGAAACACGCGCATCCATCGCCACTCGTTCAAGGAAGTCTAAGTTCGATTCACCGCGTATGATACCCGGACGACCACCGCCACTCATGCCAATGCTCGCCCCATCCATCGGCTCATCCACTTCGTCGTGCATTTCTGGCTGATTGATTTGCGCAAAAAATTCCTCGGCTTGCGATTTCTCGCCGCCTTGATGAATCCACCGATAGAGCTCGGGCGAAGACAGACAAACACCCGAATTTTTCATCGCGCCAAAGGACTCAGGCTGGGTTTTGTTGAAGCTCATCCCGACAGTGGGATCGGCTCCATCACAAGCGTGATCGAAATACCGACCAATCCAACCAGTGCTCGATCGCTGGCTCGGATCTGCGGTTTCCCAGATCGAGGTGGAAATGAAATGCGAGCGATTGGGATTCGGATAACCCACACCTTGCACCACAGCTAAGTCGCCTTGTTGGTAGAGCGAACCAAGAAAGGGCATTTTCGCATTCAGACCTCGATAGTCATCGAGCTTGATGACATCTTTCTCGGTTTTGCGAATGCGCGTTCTTGCCCGATGATAAGCGTCATCAGCATAGGGCACCAGAGTATTTAAGCCATCGTTGCCCCCCGCCAACTGGATCACCACCAAAATCGGACCATCTTTCCCCGTGGTGAATTGCGTTGCGAGGTCACGCGTGGATTGATCCATCGCCGCGAAGGTTTGGTTGACAAAACCCGGCACAGTCCATGTCGCCGATGCCCCTAGCAAGGCGGTGCGCAAAAAGTCTCTTCTCGTTTTCATGGTGATGTTTCTGTTAGGTGAGTTGATAGTGAGGTGTGCTAAGCATCAAGTGAACAAGCTCCGCCAGTTCTTGGTTGGTGAAAATGACGCCCTTTTTCTCTGCAGCATAGGCGACAAAGCGTTCGCGCACAGGTTCTGGGAGATCGCGTTGAAAAAATCGCTGAATCAGAAGATCGATCATTTTGGCCAGATCATCCCGACGGCTTCTCGGCACCAATCGATCATAATCCGGAGTAGCCGTGGAGCCTGACACACGCTTTTTCATGCCCTGGATTTTTTTCATGCCGACGACAGCCTTGCCACCCGCATTGCCGCCGCCAAGGCTGAGGTCACCTGCGATCCGATAACGCGCCAGAAGGGTGTTGGTGTTGATCCATGCTTTTCCCCAATCCCAGCCAGCAACATTAGGGGGAGCAAAAAGAATTTGCCCGAGCTGGGTCTGAACCGACAACGAATACAAGGGCGACGAATGATGGATCTGAAGCTGTTTTTGCAATTGCACGTAGTAGCACACCGGCGACTTGATTTGATTCGCCACGCAGTGAGGTGCGTAAAACTCCTGAGAAAGAAAGATCTCGCGAAGCAACGGCACGATTTCGTAATTCGCGCGCCGCAAGGTTTCTCCCATGGCTTTGACCGCATTTTCTGGCGGATTTTCGTAAGCAAAAAACTCCCACAGTTTGCGCGCCAAAAATTCGGCGGGCTGTTTTTGTTCGAAAATCACTTCGATGATTCCCTCGCCGTCATAACGACCCGTCTTGCCGAGAAAAGTTTTCTCGCCCTCATCCCACTGCCGCTTGCGATGGCTCACAGCTCCGGTCAAGCGATTGACTTCGTATCCCGTAAAGGCGCGCGCCGCCTCGCGAATGTCTTGCTCGCTGTATCCACCTGGACCAAGCGTGAAGAGCTCCATCACTTCGCGCGCAAAATTTTCGTTAGGCTTGCCTTTTTTCGAGCTGGGCAGATCAAGATAGAGCATCATCGCAGCATCGCGCGCAAGGTCCTGCGTCAGTTCGCGGAAATTTCCCAATGCATGCACACGAAAGGTCTGGTTTTGCTTGAGCAGAAGATACGGCTGACGCACTTTCTGCACGCTGGTCGCGAAGTGATCATGCCAAAACAAGGTCATTTTTTCGCGAAGTGGAGCAGCAGTGTGCTGCATCCGATCCAGCCACCACTGCTGCAAGTCCAGACCACGACGTCGATCCATCTGCTGAAACTTGCGCTGCACTTCACGGCGCTTGCGGTCTGCCTCCGCAGGGGAAAGATCTCGACTCGCCAAGCGCTGCTCGCGAATCGCTACCATTTTTTCACGAGCTTCCGCACGAATTTTTTCAGGATCAGCCCAGTCGGGTGGAGGGAGAAATTCTGCCGCATCGCTCGCAGTCAGCAGTTTTTCCACGGCTTTTTCTCTTCCCCAGCTATGCCACTTCGTAATTTCCTCAGGGTTCGCGCCAAAGCCAGCGCGATTGAGCAAATGCGCCGCTTCCTGCCAACTCCATGATCCTTGTGCTTTGGGTAACATCTCGATGATTTCTTTTCTCATGAAAAACCGCGCGACAAAGAAAGTTGCGCTCTCCGCATGACAATCCTGAACACATCATTTTCGCTTGCAGCAAACTCCTTCCTGAGGCAAGTTGCCACCATGCAACACGTCGCGAACCAACTTCGGTCTTTTCTCCAATACTACGCTGTTCAATTGATCGAGCATCCCGATCAGGCGCAGTTGCGCGTCGCAGAAGTCGGACCCAACCGCCTGCGCTTTCGGCTGATTTTGGATTCTTCGGATGTGGCACTACTCATCGGTCGCAATGGCTTCACCGCATCGTCGATCCGCAGCGTCATGAAAGCCGCCGCCGATCGCGAAAATGTTCAGTTCACCCTGCAAATTCACTCGCACGAGGAAGAAGCGGAACGCGCCGCACGCGAGGATTCTGCCGCGTCGTAAGCGCATTTTCTCCTTTTTGAGCAAAAAATTTTCAGATTCTGACGCCAGCGGACGTATTAGGGCAGATGAACGTATTGCGTCTTTTCTTCTGTCTTGCCTGCTTCGCCCATGCAGCACCTCTCGAGTTATGGTACCGCCAAGAAGCCAAGAATTGGCAAGAAGCTTTACCAGTTGGCAATGGCCGTCTCGGCGCAATGATTTTTGGCGGAGTTGCCAAGGAACGCCTTCAGTTCAATGAGCAGAGTCTGTGGACAGGCGATGAAATCACCATGGGTTGCTACCAGCCCTTTGGCGATGTCTATCTCGATTTCCCGCACCAAAATGTCACTGACTACCGTCGCTCGCTTTCGCTCGATGATGCGACCCATCGCGTTTCCTACGTGTCCGACGGCGTACGCTACCAACGCGAAATGTTGAGCTCGTACCCGCATCAGTGCATCGTACTCCGACTCAGCTGCGACCAACCCGGCAAACTCCAATTTAGGATTCGCCTGAAAAGTGCGCAAAAAGCCACTGCGGGGGTGACGAAGCAGGCCCTTACGAGCCGTGGAACTCTTGCCAATGGGCTGGCGTTTGAAGCGCAAATCCGCTGCCAACTGCAAGGCGGCAAACTCGAAGTTACGACCGATGGCTGGAACATCCAAGGTGCCCAAGAGGCCATCATTTATCTCAGTGCCGCGACTTCCTTTGCGAATGATCCCGACAAAAAATGGCGAGGTTCTGCTCCTGAAAGCAAAAATCAACAAGTCCTAGCGAAGGTGATGAAGATTCCGTATCAAGAACTTGTCGCATCGCATCGCCAAGACTACCAACAATTGTTTCAGCGCTGCTCGCTGGAACTGGAGGGACATGCCGCTGAATTGCCTACGGATGAACGACTCCTCGCTTACCAGAAAAAACCCGAACCCGCCTTTGACGCGCTGTTTTTTCAATACGGTCGCTACCTGTTGATCAGCAGCTCCCGCCCGGGTGGATTGCCCGCAAATTTGCAAGGCATTTGGAATGCCGACATGAAACCCGCTTGGTACTGCGGCTACACGACCAACATCAATGTCGAGATGAATTACTGGCTTGCGGAACCAACGAACTTGAGCGAATGCCACCAACCGCTGCTCACATGGATTGAAAATCTTGCCAAGGTTCGCAAAAAGAATCAACAGCCCGCCATCGCCACGGATCGGGGGTGGATGATCTACAGCACCAATAACCCCATGGGCGGAAATTCGACTTGGGGCATTCACCGACCCGGTAGCGCATGGCTCAGTCAGCATTTCTGGACACACTATACCTACCAAGGAGATCTCGATTTTTTGCGCAAGCGCGCTTACCCGATGCTGAAGGAGCTAACACAATACTGGGAGAGCTATCTGGTGAAAGATCATGGCAAATGGATCACCCCTACCGGTTGGTCGCCCGAACATGGCCCCGTCAAAGTCAAAAACCGCATTGTGATGAAAGAAGGAGATCGCACGCCTCGCCCTGGTGCCTCGTATGACCAACAAATCGTCTGGGATCTTTTCACAAATTTTATCGAAGCTTCTACCGTGCTGAATCTGGATCCCGACTACCGTGAAAAAATCATCGCTATGCGCCGCGATCTGCTAGGGCCTCAAATCGGACGCTGGGGCCAATTGCAAGAGTGGCGTGAAGATGTCGATGACCCCAAATGCCGTCATCGCCATGTGTCTCACCTATTCGCGGTGCATCCCGGACGACAAATCACTCCGGTTACGACGCCCGAGCTGGCAAAAGCTGCTGCCGTATCACTCAGCGCCCGTGGCGATTCTGGCACTGGCTGGAGCATTGCCTGGAAAATCAACTTTTGGGCTCGCCTAGCCGAAGGAGAACGCACACATCGCTTGCTCCGCAATCTCCTCACTCCTGCCACCAAGGGCGGTCGAGTTTATTTCAATCTGTTCGACACCCATCCACCTTTTCAGATTGATGGCAATTTTGGCGCGACCGCTGGCATGACGGAAATGCTGCTGCAAAGCCACGCTCAAGAGAATGGTCTCCCTGTCATCGATCTATTGCCTGCACTTCCCCCGCTCTGGAAGTCTGGCAGCATCCAGGGCCTGCGCGCTCGCGGAGGCTATCAAATTGACATCGCTTGGACTGATGGAAAATTGCACAACGCAAAAATCCATTCTCTCAGTGGCAAGCCCTGCCTCGTGCGTTATGGTTCGCGCAAAGAAAAAATCACGATTGCACGCGGACAATCGAAACTCTGGCAGTAAGCCGCGGCAGAGATTTTTCCGATCTTTTTCGAAAAAAGTTGGATTTTGATCGAATATCTTCGCAGATTGTGCGTCGAAAAAGTCGATGAAATATCTCCACTTGCATGCATTATTGTCTCTGGGACTTACGATCTCTGCTCTGGCACAAACCCATCGCGAAATCGTGCGCGACAGCTCGGGACGACTGGTTCAGACCATCGAACGCCGTGTCGGACCCAATGGTCAAATCAGTAGCACCACCCGCGATGCGGCGGGGCGCCTGGTTCAACAATCTACCACCCATGTATCGCCTAGCGGACGTGCGACAACCCAGTATCGGGACTCCAGTGGACGACTGACGGGCACAGCACAGAGCCAAGCTCTCGGTGTGGCGCAAAAAACACAATTCCGCGATGCCTCGGGACGTCTGACAGGAACGGCTACGACTCGTCTGCCATCGAACCACAGCATTCAAACGCAATTTCGCGATAGCTCTGGTAGACTCACCGGACAATCCCAAACACATCAATCGGGTCGCGCGTTTTCAACTCAAGAACGCGATGCCACAGGACGTCTCTCCGGACAAAGCCAAGGCTTCGGCCTTGTTCCCGGTCGTCCACCAGTGCCTCCCAATGTGCCGAAAAAATGATTTTTCGGAATTTTTGCCTCGTCGGGATAAATTTCTCAGATTATCACGTAATCCCTATCACGTTATGTTGAAGAAACTCATTCTCCTCACCAGTGCCGTCGCAAGCCTTAGCGCTAGCGCAGCAGAAGTCGAACCACTCAAAGTCTTGCTCGTCATCGGCGGTTGCTGCCACGACTACGGCAAACAACAATTCCTGCTCGCAGAAGGCATTGAGTCTCGTGTTCACAGTAAGGTTACCATTGAATACACGGCGGATGGCTCGACGCGACCTCAGTTCGCCATTTATCAAAATGCCGACTGGGCAAAAAAGTATGATGTCGTGATCCACGATGAATGCGCCGCTGACATCACCGATGCCAAAACGATCGATAACATCGTCAACGCCCATCGCGATGGTGTTCCCGCTGTCAATTTGCACTGCGCCATGCATTCCTATCGCAGCGGTAATTTCCAACAACCCATGAGCCCCGATGCCCCTGAAGCGAAGTGGTTTAACTTGCTCGGCCTCCAGTCGTCGGGCCATGGCCCTCAAAAGCCCATTGCTGTCACTTACACTGCGAAAGATCACCCCATTGTCAAAGGCCTGAGCGATTGGACCACCATCAATGAGGAACTCTACAACAACGTCCATGGCCTGGAAGGCAATTTCAAAACTTGGCCCAGCGCCAAGCCTCTTGCCTACGGCAAACAAGACGCCGGTGATCAACCTGGGGTAAATCATGCAGTGGTCGCTTGGACGAATGAGTTCGGACCCAACAAAACTCGCATTTTTAACACCACCCTCGGCCACAACAATCAAACGATCGAAGATGATCGCTACATGCAACTCGTCTGCCGCGGTCTCCTTTGGGCCTGTGGCAAATTGGACGACAAAGGCATGGTCAAGCCGGGCTATGTCTCACGACGCTATCAAAAGAAGTAATTCTTTTGGAAAACACCGCCGATCCAAAAAACAAGCTCCCAGCCATGGGAGCTTGTTTCGTTTGAGCCGAATCACCAGATCTTAGGATTCCAGCATCTCAGAGCGTAGGTTGATCGACGCATATTCACCGTCTTTGCGACGATAGATGATGGTCAGACAACCGCGACGAGCCGATTTGTAGAGCACAAAGGGACGATCGCCCAACTCCAGCTCCATGATGGCGTCCTCTTTGTACATCGTGCGCAATTGATATTTATCGGGATGAATGATGAATGGCTCCGGATCGTGCGCCGAATCCTCGGGGTGATCCATCGCTTCTTCGGTGAAATAACGCTCTTCCAAGTAACGGATCGACTCGTTGCGATGGGGACGATTGCGCTTCAGCAAGCGCGTTTTTTGTTTCCTCATCCGACGCGCAATTTTTTCAATCGTGGCATCCATGGCCGCATACATGCTACGGTCTTCGCTGTGAGCCTCGATGGTGATGTGATTGGCACAAAATAAAATGATCTCCGCAATGTGGCGGTTTTTCTGCACATCCAAAATGACCTTTGCCTCGATGATTTTCGGGTAATCTAGATGCAGACTTTCGATTTTTTTCTCGGCGTATTCCCGCAACGCTGGAGTCAATTCTTCATGGCGTACGGTAATAGTAATCGGTGGATTTACGTTTGCAGTTTGCATAATGTTTATCTTCTATTGTTAGAGAAATGAAACCATTTCATTTCAATAATCATTATGCATGAAAACTCAAGAATGGCGATGAGAAAAACACAGATTTTTTCCATCGACACTTTTTTCTCAGAGCCACGATAGCGGCAAGCATCGAACGCCCTCTGAAACCGAACGGATCATCCTTTTGGACCATCAATCAGCGAATCCTCTGAGCAATAGTGTCATAGGCATTCTCGAAGCATGCCTGCAATTCCAAGTCTTTTTCTTGCGAAATCAGTTGCTCCAATAAGGCCAGCGTTTTCGCTCCACCGACTCGACTGGCGATGCGAGCCGCAGACATCCGATGCTGCTTGTTGGAGTCGACCAACCGCTTCAAAATCCGCTCTTCGGCCGGTTCGCCCGACTTCATGTAAATCTCTTCCCACACTACAGGTTCTTCATGCCACAGTTCGTCGAGGATGGGATAAATCTCGGGTTGCCGCCACTTCGAAAGAAAGGCCACAACTTCGTGCGGCAACTGCTGCGTCTTTTGATAGTAATCCAGCGCCACCTTGGTGACTGCCGCAGGCGCACGATCTTTGCCGTTGCTCCACACCATCAAGGCTTTGCTGATGTTGATCAACATCTCCTTGTCGCTCATCGCCAACAACTCGATCAAGCGCTTGACGATGTCGTCGCGCGACTGCACAGGAGGCGCTAAGGACAATCGAATGATGGCCTCGTTGACTCTTCGCAGATCAATCCCTTGCAATTCACGAAGATTCAACTGGTAAAATGATCCATCTTTTTTATCGCTTAATTTCGCAATCGGCTGCTGAACAAAACGCTCGTTCTCGACAGTTACGTCGATCAAATGAAGTTCGGGCAGATATTGATCGACCACCCCCAAGCGAGAACACTCTTTCATCAAGAGCTCCGATGACATTTGCGGATTCACAAGAACCAACAAGTAATGTTGCTTCAAACGGGGATACAAATGCGATGACTCCGAAGCTCCGCTGACCCGCACCAAGAAGTTTTGCACCATTTCCAAATTGCTCTCACGCAGACCTTTCAGCCAAATCGCCAGCACTCGCCCGTTGGGACCAGCTTCGACGAGCGCTTTTTCCACGGGAGCATAGCCAATGGACGCCTTCAAGGCGGAAGCACTCTTGCGCTGATCACCGGGAGCGAGGCGCTCGTCTTGCATTCCACTGCCAGGCTTGGACACCGCAATTTCTTCTGATCCTTCGGTGAAAAAAATCGGCACCATCAACAGGCACCCTGCCGCGAGCAATACAAAAAACGTCGCCTTGGCACGAGTTTTCGGATTGGCGTAAAGCAGCATGCACCCCCCTACCAAAGCCGCGAATCCCGCCATGACAAGTCGACGCTCGGTCGTCACACCATTCAAGACGCCGCTCTGCGAAGCACCCGTGATCAAGATCAACAACATCATCGCCATCAATATCCCGCCCGCAATGCCCACCAAGATCTTGGAAAAGGGCGTAGGCTCAAATCGGGGTGCTTCATCTGGCTCAGCATAGTGCGAAGGAGTAGCTACAGGACTCTGCTCCTGCACCACTGGTCGCGAATACCGACTCAATGTCGGATCTTTTCGCTCACCAGGATAAAACTTTTTCGTCCGCGATACCGTTTGATCATCGACCCGAAACCGATGCTCACAGGCTCCACATTCGACCATGCGCCCCCGCAACTCCGCTCCCACGAGAAACCTCTGCGTGCACTTGGGGCAGCGAATCTGAATTTTCGATTGCTCTTGTTCCGGCATATCTGGTTGCAGCGTATCTCAGAACTTCCCTGCTGGCAATGATAAGCTTCACGCGGATTTTTGCGCACCGAGCTTGCCCTAATCCGACAAAACGTGCATCATCTCAGCATGCTGCCTGCCATCGAAAAGCTATTGATCCTTCAAGAACGTGACCAAAAATTGCTCAACTCTCAACGCGACCTTGAAAAAATCCCCCGCGATGAAACTACCGCAAAAAGCCGATTGGCCGATGATACCGCAGCTGTCACAAAAGCCGCAGATGCCGTCCGACAGTGCGAAATGGCCACGCATAAAATCGAACTCGATATCGCCACCCGCCGCAATACCATCAACCGATTGAAGCAACAACAGTTTGAAACGCGAAAAAACGAAGAGTTTACGGCTCTAGGCAATGAAGTCATTCGCTACGAGAAGGAAATCGATCAACTGGAAACGGAAGAGCTCGAAATGATGGAAAAGGCCGACTCCCTACGCGTGCAACTCCAGCAGGCAGAATCCAAGCTCGCGAAGTCGAAAGCTCTTGTCGATGAGGACCTTAAGGACCTGCAAATCAAGAAAGAGCAACTGACGATCAAAAAATCAGAATTGGTAGCCGAACGCTCGCAACTTGCCGCTGGCGTCGAATCCGATCACCTCGCTCTGTATGAACGACTCATCAAAACCAAAAATGGCACGGCTGTGGTGCAGGTGGTGAATCAAATGTGCGGCGGTTGCCACATGAAGCTGGTGCCCACGACCTTGGTAAAGGTCACTGCAGGAACGGAGCTCACGCAATGCGAAAATTGCGGACGCATCCTCTTCCCCGAGTAAGCCTCACTTAGCCTTGATACGCCTGACGGATTGTTTCAGCCCACTGCTGCGCTCTCTGCCCAAAGCTCTTGTCATCTCCCGCATAAAGGATTCCTCGCGAAACATTGATCACATCGGGCGCATTTCGCTTTGCTGCAACGAGCGCTGCCATGTCGCCCCCCTGCGCTCCGAGTCCGGGAATGAGTAAAGGGGCGTCGGGCATTTTCGCTAGCACTCCCGCGGCATTGGTCAAACCTACTACGTAGCCCACTTCGGTCTCATTCGACTCTTGCCGAGCACGCTCGCCGAGAGCCGTCACCAATTCGAACACCGACCGACCATCGGCGAGGGTCTGCCGCTGAAAATCAGCAGATCCCGGATTGGAGGTCACTGCCAAGAGGTAGATGCCGCGACCCGGCCAGCACAAAAAGGGCTCGATGGAATCATAGCCGAGAAAGGGATTCAGCGTGACGGCATCGACATTCCAATGCGCAAAGTAGCTCTGCGCATAGTATTTCTGCGTCTCGCCAATGTCACTGCGCTTGGCGTCCAAAATGATCGGCACTTCGCGCGGCATCCATGCCAACAACCGATCCAAAATTTCAATCCCGCGCAGCCCCATCGCTTCAAAGTAGGCCATGTTGGGCTTGAAGGCCGCTGCTTGCTGCCAGGTTTCCTCCACCACTTGCTTGAGGAAATCTTCTACCCCGTCGACACCATCTACTGCAGGACGAGGGTCGAGCCCTACACAAAGTCGCGACTGGGTCAAATCGATCCGCGATTGCAGTTTTTCGGAAAATTTCATGCACCAAATCAAAGCAATCTCTGCTTCTTGGCAAGCTTTTCCCCGACAAGCCAGCGGATTTTCTCAGTCCTGATTGCCATCTTCTGAGCTTTGTGGCAGTTTGCCCATGCGCCTCATGTCCGACCTTTTTCAACAACCCATCGCGCCACGGCCCGATTCTGAGCCTCTTGCTTCGCGCATGCGTCCGCTTCATCTCGATGACATTGTCGGTCAACAACACCTGCTCGCTCCCGGTAAATTGCTGCGCCGCGCAATTGAATCGGATCGCTTTACCTCGCTCATCTTTTACGGCCCCCCCGGCACCGGGAAAACTTCACTCGCCTCTGTCGTCGCTCGTGTTACCGGTTCTCGCTTTGAATCGCTCAATGGCGTGGAGTCGAATGTCGCAGAAATCCGTGCGAAAATCGATCAAGCACGCCATTACCGCGAGATGCGCGGCCAAAGCACGATTCTGTTCATCGATGAAATTCACCGCTTTAACAAATCGCAACAAGATGTACTGCTCCCCCACATCGAACGCGGGGCGATTCGCTTCATCGGAGCCACCACACACAATCCTTTTTACCACATCAATTCCCCACTCACCTCGCGTTCGCAAATTTTTCCGTTAGAACCAGTAAGCACCGATGATTTGCTCACGGTTCTCCGTCGTGCCCTCTCTGACCCCGAACGCGGATTGGGGAAACTGGCGATCGATGCCGATCCTCAAGCTCTGCACCACATCGCAGAAAAGTCCGATGGCGATGTGCGCAAGGCTCTGACGGCACTGGAATTGGCGATTCTCACGACTCCGGCTGAGGACGATGGCGTGATTCATTTCACGATCGATATCGCCGCCGAATCGATTCAGAAAAAAGTGATCGCTTACGATGACGATCAACACTACGACACCATTTCCGCATTCATCAAATCGATCCGTGGCTCAGATCCCGATGCCGCTCTTTACTGGCTGGCAAAAATGCTTCACGCCGGCGAGGACCCACGTTTCATCTCGCGTCGCTTGGTCATCCTCGCCAGCGAAGACATTGGTCTCGCCGATCCCGCCGCTCTGCGCATTGCCATCGATGCTCACCACGCCTTGGAATTCATTGGCATGCCCGAGGGCAGAATTCCCCTCGCTCATGCCGCAGTCTATCTCGCCGCAGCAGCCAAATCGAACGCAGCGTACATGGGACTCAATCTCGCCATGAAAGACGTCGCCGAGGGCCGCACGCTCGCGGTTCCCGAGCACCTGCGCACGCCTTCACGCAAGTCGCTCGCCCAGCGCGGTGGTCGCCCCGCCGAGGAAATGGAGTATCTCTACAGCCACGATTTCCCCGAAGGCTACGTGCCTCAAGCCTATCTGCCACAGGGCAAACGCTACTACCAACCCACCACCCACGGCCACGAAAGAAAAATCAAGGAGCGCCTCGACCACTTGCGCCAACTCTTTGACCAAGCCCAATCTCCACCATCGAAGTAGCTGTTTTTCCCAAACAACTCCCGGGAATGAAGCTTGACATGCCATGGGGGGACTCGCCAACCTCATGGCAACAATGACGACGGAGGCGAAGCACACAGAGACCATCATTCAGGGCATTCCCGTCTCTCCCGGCATCGCCATCGCTCCCATCCATGTCACCGCACGCGGCCTTTCTGCCCCGGAGGTTTATGAAGTTGCCGAAGAGAATCTCGGCGAGGAACATCGTCGACTCGATGAAGCCATCTCTCGCGCGAAGGAGGACTTGGCGGAAATCCAAGGTCGGCTCGCCGAATTGTCCTCAGAGGAAGAATCGCGCATTTTTGAAGCGCACATCATGGTGCTGGAAGACCAAGCTCTTCTCAAACGCGCCCATTTTGCCATTGATGACCGCAAACTGAACGCGGAATACGCATTTTACGCCGTGATGCAAAATTTCCTCGAGGCCATGCGCCGCATTCCCGACCCCTACTTGCGCGAGAGAACGGCGGATCTCGAGGATGTCTGTGAGCGCGTCCTCCATTGCTTTGATCAACAACATGCCCGCAAAGCAGTCCGTCCGGATGACCGACACATCCTCATTGCCTACGATCTCAACCCATCGGACACCGCCACGATGGATCGCAATCTGGTACTCGGCTTTGCTACGGAAATGGGCAGTGTCAACTCGCACACAGCCATCATCGCACGATCGCTCGGCATTCCCGCTGTCGTCGGACTGGAGGAAGCGGTCATCGACATCAATTCACTTACTCACGCCATCCTCGATGGCTATTCGGGCAAACTGATCCTCCACCCCACGGAAGCGACTCTTGCGACGTATCGCATCATCCAACAAAAGAAACAAAAAGCTCGCAGCGCTTTGGATTCGATTCGCGATGAAGCTTCGACCACCCGCGATGGTCGCTCGATCACTCTCTCCGCCAACATCGGCCTGATTGAGGAACTGCCCTCGGTGAAAAATTCTGGTGCCCAAGGCATCGGCCTCTATCGCACTGAGTTTTTCTTGCTCAACGAAGACCAAGACGCCATTCCCGATGAACAAGCGCAAACGGCCAATTACACCCAAATTGCCCGCGCGGTCGCGCCTCACCCTGTGATCATTCGCACGCTCGATTCCGGTGGTGATAAACTCCCCGCAGAACCGCTCAGCGAACCGGAGCCTAATCCCTTTCTCGGTTGGCGGGGCATTCGCGTTTCGCTGGATCGACCCGAAATTTTTAAGCCGCAACTCCGCGCCGCTCTGCGCGCCTCCGCCCATGGCAAGGTCGCCCTGATGTTTCCTCTCATTTCCGGACTCGGCGAGATCATGCAGGCAAAAAAAATTCTCCAGCAATGCATGGACGAACTTTCGCGCGAAGATGTCGCTTTTGATGCCAATATCCCCGTCGGTGCGATGATCGAAATCCCCTCGGCTGCCCTCCTCGCCGATATCATTGCGAAGGAGGTCGACTTTTTCTCGATCGGCACGAATGACCTGATTCAATACACCTTAGCGGTCGATCGAGTGAATCCCTATGTCGCCGAGCTCTATCGTCCGACCCAACCCGCTGTGATTCGACTGATTCACCGCACCATCCAAGCAGGAGCACAAGCCGGCATCTGGACAGGCATGTGCGGTGAAATGGCGGGCGACATCCATCTCACACCTCTGCTGATTGGTCTTGGCATCGACGAGCTCTCTGTCGGTCCTCAACAAGTCACAAGCATTCGCAAGGCCATTCGCTCGCTGTCGCACGCCGAGTGCGCTGCGATGGCCGATGACGCCCTGAAGGCATCTTACAGTGCCGAGATCTTGCAGATGTCGAGCACCCTCGCGAAGAAATACTATGCGGATCTTTTTGAATAGAACCCTAACCCCGATGAGAGGCATTTGGATGATATTGTCGGTCGCGATCACTTGCGCCTGCGCTGTGGAGAAACCGACTTTACCCGATACCGAAGAAGCAGCTTATCCCGCCATTGAGCGCATGATCGAGGTGATGGAAAGGGTTCGGCAGCGGCATCCTGATCTCGATCGCCTGTCCTATGAACGACTGGTCAATCACGCCTTGGAAGGCATGCTTTCTTCTCTCGATCCGCACTCTTCTTTCATTCATCCAGAAATGGCCACCGCCACGGCGGAGAATGCTTCGCTGAATCCTCATGTCGCCTCGCTTGGCATCACAGTGGGTCTTCGTCAGGGTGGTCCCTACATCTCCGCACTCTCTCCCCATGCGGTCGCTGCTGATCTCAGCAAAGCCCTGAATGCCTCGCTGCTGCGCATCGATGGCCAAGAGGCCACGTCGATGAAATTGCCGGAAGTACTCGCAGCGCTCACCAAAGCCCCAGGTGAAATATCGATCCTCACCCTCAAATCCCCACTGGAACCGAAACCCATCGAACTGCGTCTCACGCATCGACGGGTCGAGGACCGTGCTCTCACACACGCAGAATTGCTTAGCGAACATCCCCATATCGCCTACCTGCGTCTCGCTCAGTTCAGCTCGGATTGCCACCAACTCGTCGAATCTGCGCTGGATGATTTGGAGGACCGCGGCGCACGCGCGCTGATCCTCGATCTGCGCGGCAATGGCGGCGGTGATCTACAAGCCACAGTGGCATTGCTTGGGCTCTTTCTGCCACCCAACACCCATGTAGTTAGTGTCCGATCTCGCGAGGCCGAGCCCGAAAAACTCCATACGCCGAAAAATCAACGACGCCAGCGCCTTTACCCTATCGTTGTGCTTATCGATCGCATGTCCGCTTCTGCTTCAGAACTTACAGCAGCCTGCTTGCAAGACCTGAAACGCGCCAGCATCGTCGGCGAAGTCTCCTACGGCAAAGGCTCTGTTCAGGAAATCATCCCGATGTCGAATCGAACGGCATTGCGGTTGACGATTGCCACGTATCATAGCCCTTCCGGTCGCACGCCACACCAAAAAGGAGTCTCACCAGATCACCTGATTCCAATGACAAAGGCCGATCGCGAAACCTGGGAGCGAAAATGGATCATCGATACCTTGCCGGCCGACCAGAAAAAACAGCTCTCAGAGTGGCAAGATCCATGCATAAAAAAGGCGCTGTCTTTGCTCGACAACGCCCAAAAATAAACTGCCTACTGCGTGCATACGCTGCGGCGCTGACCTTACGCAGCAATTTCGTAGACCTCAGCAATCTTTTGAAAAATGCGATCACGGCGCTCGCGAGCCTTCTCGACATCTTTCGTTTTTAACGAAAAACGCATTCTCTCCGATGTCGCATCAGGCTTGTGAATCGTCACATGACACCACCAAATTCCTCGGTTGTTCCACAAATGATGGTTCTCATTGCCATCGTTGATTTTCATCACGACTTTCGAGGTTTTTTTCATACGGGCATGAGGCTACTGTTTTCGCTACTGGCCCGCAACAAAAAAATGACAAAACGAAAGGTAGAAAAATCAGGATATCGTGTTCTAGGCAGCGCAGTGAGGCGCCTCACGTAGCTGTTGGAAAATCCGATCACGTCGAAGACGCGCTTTTTCCAACTCACGAGTCTTCAAAGAAAAGCGCATTCGTTTCGCCGTTCCATCCGATTGATGAATGGTAAGGTGACACCACCAAACTCCGCGATTGCTCCACAAATGATGATTCTCATTTGCTTCATTCACGCGCAAGGACAGTTTGGTAAACTTCTTTTGAGTGCTTGGCTGATTCATAATGTTTACAGGTAGATTCTACCCGATCAGCACTCATCAAGCTATGTGACATTGCGCAAAAAAATTGTGATTTCGCGCAGAAGCTGTTAGATCATCAAAGACGATCCAAAGCCTCGCGGAAAGCGTCGGCAATCGCCTTACCGCCTTCGGTTCCCACACTGACACGCAGCAAGTGACTGGGCACACCACAGCCATCGGCCCAGTCGAGCTCATGATAATGCGCAAGCATGGTGTATGGCGAGAGCAAGGTGAAAGTTGTGCCGAACGAAGGCCCCTTGCAGAAAGGCAAGGCATCATACAGTTTGGCCGTTTTTTTTGCCGCCTTGATGGTAAAGGAAAGCAGGCCGCCGTAGCCACCATTCGGCTTTCTCAACGCATCGTATTCGACGCGACAGGTCACGGAAGGATGCCACACTTGATCGACAGCTGGATGGTTGCGCAGCATCTCCACCAAGGCCAAAGCACCCTGATTGGCCGCATCCCACAAGGGCTCGCTATCGCGCAAATTCGACAACAGCGCGAGGCTATCCCCCGGATACAAGGGCGCGCACTCGGAAACCTCGCCCGCCAACGCTACAGAAAAATCGGCACTGAAAGGACTATCTTCACGCACGCAGGCCATGCCGGCCATCACATCTCCCCCGCCCGAAATCCATTTGGTGAGGCTGGTGGTGACCACATCCGCGTAGCGCAATACATCGACATTCCCCGGACAGGCCGTGGAATCATCGACAATCAACGGCGTGCCACTGATGCGGCATGCCTCTGCCACCAAGGGCAAATTCACTGTGCGCAGCAAGGGATTGCTCGGCACTTCCAAAAAGACTCCCGCAAATTCCCCCTGACGCACGCGATGCAGCGCTTCGTCGAGCGACTCGCCTTGCCCCTGACTGAGAAAGACTACGCCGTTGCCAAACACTTCTTGGACTTTCAGGCAGTCGACATAAGGAAACTCGATCTGCAAAGTTTTTTTCCCCATGCGCAAGCCCGGCAAACTCCGCAGCACCGAGGTGCATGCTGCCATGCCGCTCGAGAACACAAAAATCTGGTCCTTGCCGACACCCACAATCTTGCCGATTTTCGCGCGTAGGATTTTCGATCGCCCCGATGGCGGCGTTTTTCCGTCGAGGATATCCATCGCTTGACGACTGCTCACGACTTCTCCCGAGAAGCGCCAGTAGTTCAAGGCCATGGGCAATGCTTTCTCAGGCATGATCAAAGCCTGGACGCCATGAAAACTCGCAATGCGCGTGGCGACTTCGGCCTTGCGTTCGACAAATCGCTGCGCCCGCTGTGCCGATACGCGCGAGGGAAACAGCACGACCGACTCCCCTTCGCGAGTCAGTTCTTTGCGCGCTACTTCAAACAAGCGCTCCACACTCGGATGGCGAAAAAATCGTGGATAACCTGCCCGCATTTTTCTTACGACCCGATCACGACCCTCCTCATAATCCACCACGGCCTTCCAATTCGGAAGACAGACAGAGACAGCGTGCAGGGAATCAGGCAAAGCAATGCCCAGATCTTCTTCAGTCCACGCGGGGAGTTCTACGAAATTGCGCATCGGTGAGGGGAAAGCCTAGCATCAGGGCGGGAAGGTGCCAAGCAAAATTCACTCGCCAACCTTCCACCCGCATTGAGCCAAATAGAATGACACCGGGGGAACCTCAAAAAAGAGGTTTGTCATGGTCGTTGCGCCAGAAAGAATGACACCAGATGAAAACCATATCTGGAATCATGAGTTACCTAAGCAAAAAAGAATATTTGGAGAGTTGTCGTCAGAGATATCTGAGTCGGAATCGTTGGTTGGGATCGCAAACACGCGATCAAAGCACTCAATGGCAAAGTCAGCCACGGAGCTAAAGCCCAAAAGCGCGGATCAAAACTCACGCATGGAGAATCAGAACGAGCGATCATCGTCTCCATTTGGAAGCATAGCGAACAGCCCTGCGGCGTGCGCCTTAAGGCAACACTGCCCTTATGGCTGAGCAGCTATGAAAAGCGACATGGTAACATCGAAGATGCCATGCGAGAACGGATCTTAGACTACAGTGCGCGCACACTCGATCGCATCACCCAACCGCACCGAGCGACCAGCGAGCCGAGATGGAAAGGCCGCAAGACGGGACGAGCAAGCAACCGGATCAAAAAATTCGTCCCGATCCGCTGCGGACCACAAGAATTCGACGAACCCGGTTGGATCGAGGCAGATACGGTGTCCCACGGTGGGGGAAGCAGCAGTGGCGCATTTCTTTGGAGTCTTACGCTGACCGATTTCCACAGTGGGTGGACAGAACTCGCTGCCTTATGGGGCAACAGCGGAGGTGAGGTTCGAGTAGGCTTGGAGCGTATAGAAAAGCGCATGCCATTTCCGATGCTTGGCTTTGACTGCGATAACGGCAGCGAGTTTTTGAACGAAATACTCGAAGCCTATCTTTTGAAAAGAAAGCGCAGCATTGAATGGACACGTTCACGGGCCTACAAGAAAAACGACCAAGCGCACGTGGAGCAGAAAAACTACACACATGTGCGACAGCTGCTAGGATACGGTAGATTTGGCGGCCTAGATCTCAAGCCATTGGTAGATGATCTTTACGAAAAAGCCTGGCTGCCGATGCGCAACTACTTCACGCCGGTGATGAAGCTGGTGAGCAAAGAACGCAAGGACGGAAAAGTACGTAAAGCATACGACAAACCAGCCAGTCCCTGCGATCGATTACTGGCATGTGAAAAAGTCAGTGAGGCCACCAAACAACAACTACGGAAAAAGCGCGGCGAGCTGGACCCGATTGAACTGGCTGAGGAAGTAGAACGGCGACTGAGTGAAATCTTTGAAATCGTAGAGCGCATCGAGGAGGAGCGCTGGGAAGAAAGAGAAAGAGCAGGAGAGAGCCGAGAGGGCGTCGGCGATTTTTCTGCTGGTGCGGACTGCGTTACGGCTCCGGTCGCTAGCGCTCCCTGCGCCTTCACTGCGTTCGCCCCAGCAGAAAAGCTTGGCAAAAGCACCCCGATTGAGCATAAAACCAACAAGCGTCTGGTGTCATGAAAGCTGGCGTAACGACTTCACCTCTCCGGTGTCATTTTTCATTGGCTCAATACGCACATCACGACGCCCCAAGGCCTGCATCAGGTAGTAGACCAACATCGCCGCCGAACCAATCGCCGCCGCCACATAGGTCATCGCCGCCCAGAACAAGGCATTTTCTGCTCGGTCGTTTTCCATCGCATTGGCCAAACCGCTGCTCTTCAACCACACCATGGCTCGACGACTCGCATCAAATTCCACTGGCAAAGTGACGAGGGAAAAGGCCGTGGTCACCGCCAAGCAGGCGACGATTACCCAAATCAAAGAACCATTGCCGAGCGCGAACATGCCAAATACGCCGAGGAACATCACCATGTTCATCAACTGACTGGCCAAATTGACGATTGGCACCATCTTCGAACGCAATCCCAGCCACGCATACGCTTGCTGATGCTGCACCGCATGACCACATTCGTGCGCCGCAACAGCCGCTGCGGCAACCGTGTTCATGTGATACACAGACTCACTCAAGTTCACCGTCTTGCGAATCGGATCGTAGTGATCGGTCAAATGACCATCGACCGAAATGACCTGCACATCGCGAATCCCATGACTGCGCAACATCATTTCCGCGACCTCCGCACCCGTCACCCGCAAGGGGATTTGCGAGTATTCGGCAAAGCGACGCTTGAGAGTCGATGAAATCAAAAAGCTCAACAGCATCGTGCCACCCATCACGACCCAGTAGCCAATACCAATTCCCATGAAGCCGCTCTGCGCCCCATCCGCCATTTGCATGAAAAAAGAAAGATTCATATTTGTTAGTCAAAATTCTAATGCAGAGATCGAATGCTGCAAGTGTTCAAGCGTTGGAAAAATTCGATTTTTTTCAACGAACTCGTCATTTCACATCCATCAACAAGGCATCGGCAGACAGCTCGACAAAGGATCCCGGCATACCTACGTATTGGATTTTGCGCTGATGATCGAGCACGTAGCAAATCGGCCGGCTTTGCACACGATACTGCTTGGCAATTTCGCCCTTGGTATCGAGAAAATTGCGCCACGTAACGACACCTTCCACTTGCATCGCACGCACATTGGCCAAGGGATCGTTGGTGACGCCGATCATCACAAAGGGCTTGCCCTCCATTTTGGACACCAACTGGCGCTGAATGGTCAACACGCGCTCTTGGTCCATCATGGTGCTGTTCCAAAATAACAACACGATGACCTTACCGGCGTATTCCGAAAGCTTGCCCGCAACGCCCGCGACATCCACTCCGGAGAAATCGGGTGCCACACGGTTTTTCGAGAGATATTGAATCAAATACAGCTGATCTTCCGCCATTTTGGCAATGGTTACGCCGTCAATTTCCATGTGCGCGCTCTCGATGATCGCCTTGCGGATCAAGGTTAGTCGACGCTGCATCGTTGCGGCATCGTCGCTCAAGTCTTGCAGCAACATCGCAATCGCCAAGGCTGCCACACCCTGCACTTCGGCTTTGGGATTTTCTTTCTCAATCTTCTCCAACAATTTCAAACTACTGGAGTCGCGCGTCGCAAATAAACCCATGCACATCGGAGCCATCTTCGCACTGCGGAAGTGATGCTTTTCCACCGCCATCATGACTTGCCCAACGATCTCTTTGCGCAGTGCCGCAAAATCGGGACTCATGCCCTGCACGGGTGCACTGCACATCAACTTCAACAACCAAGCCGCTGGCTCGATCGACCACTCTTCGGCTAGCGAAGGACGCAGCGCGGTCCACATTTTCCCGGCATACAGCAGCGCATCAGGACGCTCCGACCAGCGCTTTTGTTGCTCTTCGACACTGCTCGCCGCTTGCATGGAAAGATTCCATACTTCCATTTTCGCCAGATATTCCTGACGCACCCCATCGACCACTGCAGGATTCGCTCGCAGCGGGGAAAATGCCAGAATCGATAGCACTAACAGAGATCGGAAATGTTGCATAAGATGAGTCTAAAAAGCAGCTCCGGGATTGGCAAGCGCCATTCCATCATCGCTGATCACTTGAGGAAATGCGATTTCACATACTCCTGATCCGCCGCCGAGAGCTTTTTCACCTCGTAAGGAACCTCTTTGCCATTTTCCATCAAAAGCCGCACTTTCAGCTTTCCTCCGTCGATCGTCACCCCCAGCCCTTTGGCCCGCAGCTTTTTGCCCTCGGCATTGACCCACTCGCGCATGTCCGGCGAGGCCTCCTCTGCGACACGTTTTTCCCCCAGTGCTTGAACGGGCTTAGCCTGCTGAAGCTGCGACTGAATTTGCTTCTTGGCGTCGTCAAACACATCCGAAAAATCGCCCTCACGCAGTCGTTTTTCCATCGCTTCTTTTTGCAAAAACGCCTTATCCAACCATTCACGAGGAGGCGGATTCATCAGGAAAAACACCACCGCCACCGTCAAGATCAAGCCCCAAAGCTTCGCCGGCAGCAGCAGGAATTTATGAGAAATGGTAATGATCTTCGTTTCCCCCGTCTCCTCGTCTTCGATCTCTTTGATGTCGCTCTGACCCAATGTCACGGAAAACAACCACACAAAAATGGTCCCAAGCAAATGCCCCACGGTCACGATCCACTTGTCTGGTACAAAGCCATCGGTGAAATGATTGACCCAATAAAACACCACAAAGCCCATGATCCACAAGAACGGAATCAAAAATCCCCAACGCGTCCAAATCAACATGTCCACCCGATACCAAGACTCCCGTCGTCTGTAAACGAGAAAAGCCCAGCCTCTTCGATTTGCTCCCTCATGAAGAAGGAATGGCATCGCGACCCGAGACATGACTTTTCGGGTCGACCTCGATGAAGCGCATTGAGGGAATTTTTTCACCTTTGCTGTTGCCGCAGGGGATTGATGCGACTATCATCTCCACGCGATGAGCAACTGTCACGGACCGAAGATGAATATGGACCCGTCTCTGCACCAAGAGCGGAAGCCCGATTGGATCAAAGTGCGACTGCCCAATAACCCGCAGTTTTGGTCGACAAAATCTCTCATCACCGATCTCAAACTCGTCACGGTCTGCGAGGAAGCCCAGTGCCCCAACCGTTGGGAATGCTGGGGACAAGGCACAGCCACTTTCATGATCGCTGGCGAGAAATGCACGCGCGCTTGCGGCTTCTGCGCAGTGAAAACAGCTCGACCGGACGCCCTTGAGGAAGATGAACCTCTGCGTGTCGCAGAAGCAACGCGTCGCATGAAACTGCGCCACGTGGTCATCACCGCCGTGGCCCGCGATGATCTGCGCGATGGCGGTGCCGAGCATTTCCAGAAAACCATCGAGGCCGTGCGCGCGATCAACCCCGGTATCGTGATTGAGGTGCTGGTTCCCGATTTCAATGACCGCGACTGGGCTTTGCAAATGGTAATGGACGCGCGTCCGCACATTTTTAACCACAACTTGGAAACGGTCGAGCGACTCACCCCACTGGTGCGCTCGCGAGCGAAGTATCATCGCAGTCTCGCGGTGCTCAAAAAAGCCAAGGCGATGGTGCAGGGAAAAGTCGCGACCAAAAGCGGCATCATGCTCGGACTGGGCGAAACCAAAGAGGAAATTCTTACCGCAATGGATGACCTGCGCGCCGCCGACGTCACGGTTTTGACCTTGGGGCAATACCTGCGTCCAACTCCTCGCCACTTGCCTGTGGTGAGTTACATCCATCCCGATCAATTTGCGGAATACAAGGAAATCGCTCTTGCCAAGGGCTTCCGCCACGTCGCCAGCGGCCCGCTGGTGCGCAGTTCGTATCATGCTGCCGATTTCCGACCCGAGCTCGACATTCTTGAAGATGCCGAAAAGCACTTCACTCCTGTGCACGGTCTCGACCTGCAACCAGAGCACTTGGCGATGCCGGCGGCGAAGCGCGACATCCTACGCACCAGCTTGCTGCCGTAAATGGGACGATGCGATGAAGCGACTACAACTGCCCGCTTTCACGAAACGAAAAGAAGGCTGAGCGTCCCGCCCCTGGGGTGCCGATGATGACGTGGTCGATGAAGCGAATTTGCATCAGCTCCGCCGCTTCACGGAGTCGAGCGGTGAGCTGCACATCGGCTCGACTCGGATGGGGATCGCCCGAGGGATGATTGTGCATCAGAAAAAACGCATAGGCATTGCGATTGATCACCGGATGCAGAATTTCGCGCGGATGAGCCAAGGTTTCGCTAACCGTTCCCTCGCTGATATCTACCACAGCGAGCAAATGCAGCTTCGCATTGAGCAGAGCCACCACCAGTCGCTCTTTTTGCAGATGCTGCAACTGCGGCGCAAAGTGTTGGTAGATCACTTCAGGAGAATCCATCGCCACACCATGCGACAAAGAGCGCGCGACGCGACCACCGAGCTCGATCGCAGCTTTCAGTTCACACGCTTTGGCGGGACCGATGCCCTTGATTTTCTTCATTTCTGCCAAACTCAATTGGCCAAATCGACTCAATGAACCGGCTTGTTGCAGCAACTCGCGCCCCAACTGAATCGCACTTTTGCCCTTCATGCCTGTGCGCAGGAAAATCGCCATCAATTCCTCATCCGAGAGCGCGCGCTCGCCGAGCCGCTCCATTTTTTCCCGCGGCCGCTCGCTTTGATTCAGTTCTCGCATCATCGGTTCCATGTCTCTCATTCTAGCAGTTTCGCTTGCCAAAACAAGTGAACTGTATTCATCCCACGGCATCCCCCTCGCACGGAAATGTTCGGTCCCTCAAATCGGGATTGTCAATTGCCACGTCGAATGCTTGCATCGCGACATGCCAGAAATCACTACGCTTTTCAGCTCACGCTGGCTGATCTTGCAAAAAATCCAGCACTGGGAATTTGTCCGCCGTCCCTCCGCCAATGCTGCCGTGGGCATCCTCGCGATCACGCCGGAAAATGAAATCATTCTCGTTGAACAATTCCGCATTCCGATGCAGCGCAGTGTCATCGAAATCCCCGCCGGACTGGTCGGCGATGAACCAGAGCATGCCGATGAATCTCTCGCCACCACCGCCCAGCGCGAACTGCTGGAGGAAACCGGGTATCTCGCGCACGACATTTCTCCCCTGATTTCTTCCCCTACGTCCGCCGGGATGTCCTCGGAAATGACACATCTCTTTCTCGCCACGAATCTGGAAAAAAAACACCACGGCGGTGGCGTCGACGGCGAATCCATCACGGTTCATCATGTGCCACTCTCGCAGTTATCCGCTTGGCTCGCCGAGCAGACGGCGCTTGGCAAATTGATCGATTTCAAAATTCACGCCGCGCTGTATCAAATGATGCACGGCCCCAACGCCCCACTTCCCGCATGAGCATGGAACGCTTTTCAGGCATCGCCCGCCTCTACGGCGAATCCACCCTCACCCATTTCGCCCAAGCCCACGTGGCAGTCATCGGCATCGGTGGCGTCGGCTCTTGGGTCGTCGAAGCTCTCGCCCGATCCGGTATCGGCCATGTCACGATGGTCGATCTCGATGAAATTTGTCTCACCAACATCAATCGCCAACTCCACGCGATGGACGGACAAATCGGACGTTTGAAAACCAGCGCCATGGCGGAACGATTGCGCCAGATTAACCCAGCCATCTCGGTCACGGAAAAACAAACGTTTTATTCAGAAAAAAATGCTGAGGAAATCCTTGCAGCTGGCTTTGATGTGGTGATCGACGCGATCGATGCGGTGCGGCACAAATGCCATTTGATTGCGGCTTGTCGAGAGCGCCAAATTCCCGTCGTGACCTGCGGTGCTGCGGGTGGTCGGCGCGATCCGAGCAAGATCACGGTGGCCGATCTCGCCCATACGCACCAGGACGCGTTGCTGCTGCAGACGCGGAAAAATCTCCGCAGTCGATTCCATTTTCCGAAAGCAACAACGGGGAAAAAAGCGAAAAAATTTGCTGTCACGGCAGTCTTTTCCACCGAACCTCCCGTGTTTCCGCAGTGCGATGGATCGGTGTCGTCGCAGCGACCTCAAGAGCAAGACATGCGACTGAACTGCGCCTCCGGCTATGGCACGGCTACCCCAGTAACAGCCACTTTTGGCATGATCGCTGCCGCGCAAGCTCTTGAGATTTTGATGAATTCCCAGTCCAAGTAGTAAATAATCATTGACATTGTTAAAGATTATGTTTGCATCGCGCGTAGATCTTTTCTAGTGCCTGCAATGCTATTGGGAGTGCCCTCCCCCGTCTAAGGCCTTGCCACAGCCTGCGGTGCTGATTTATGGAATCTTTTTGCTTTTCTTACCCTTTTTCCACCATCATCCATGTCAATTTTAAATCGTTTTTTTGGTCACTGGCTTTCTCAAGACATCGGCATCGACCTCGGCACAGCGAACACTCTCGTTTGTGTGAAAGATCAAGGCATTGTTCTGCGCGAACCCTCCGTCGTGGCGGTGCGTGCGGGCACGAATGAAGTGCTCGCCGTGGGCGATGACGCGAAGCGCATGCTCGGTCGCACACCCGGTGACATCGTCGCCATTCGCCCGCTGAAGGACGGCGTGATTTCGGATTTCCGCGTTACGGAAGCGATGCTGCGCCACTTCATCAAGAAAGTGAACACTCGCCGTCGCACGAACTCGCGCGTGGTCATCGCCATTCCCTCTGGCATTACGGAAGTGGAAAAACGTGCCGTTCGCGAGTCTGCCGAAATGGCGGGCGCACGGGAAGTTTACCTCATCGAGGAGCCTATGGCCGCTGCAATCGGCGTGGGCCTGCCCGTGCAAGATGCGGCCGGCAACATGATTGTCGACATCGGCGGCGGCACCACGGAGGTCGCACTGATTTCGCTCTCGGGCATCGTCTATGCCCGCAGCGTGCGTGTGGCAGGGGATGAGTTCGATGAGTCGATCATTTCCTACATGAAGCGCAATTACAATTTGATGATCGGTGAGCGCACCGCCGAAGACATCAAAATGCGCATTGGCTCTGCCGCGCCATTGCCCAAAGAATTGACCATGGAAGTCAAAGGCCGCGATTTGGTCGCCGGTCTTCCCAAAACCATCACCATCACTTCTCAGGAAGTGCGCGATGCGATGTCGGACCCGCTTTCGCAGGTCATTGATGGCATCCGCACGACTCTCGAGCGTTGCCCGCCAGAACTCGCCGCCGACCTCGTCGATCGCGGCATCGTTCTCGCTGGTGGTGGCGCTCTGCTCAAAGGGCTCGATCGTTTGATTCGCGAAGAAACGGGACTTCCCGTGCACATCGCCGAGGATCCATTGAGCGCAGTGGCGGAAGGAACCGGAAAAGCACTCCAGGAAATGAGCCTCTTGCGCCGCATTTCCAACCTCGATTGATCATCGTTTTTTTGCATTTCACGGGTCTGCTCTGACCATGAAGCCGCTTAACCTCATCGCCCTACTCTGCTTTCTCGGTGGTGCCACCTGGGCTCTCACGCGCAATGAACGCAGCGTACGAGAGATCCAATCGTACTACTACTCCGCGCTCATGCCTTTCCTCAAGGCTGGCTCGGCGATCGAGGAACGCGCCCGTGCGTTTTCTCGGGAGGTGCATCATTCTCGCGAATTGGAGGAGGAATTGCAACTCACCCGACAGGAACTCAGCCGCTTGCGCCAGATTGAACAACGCTTTGCCGATCTCGAATCGGAAAATGAACGACTCCGGGATGCGGTGGAGTTTAAGAAAAATACGCCTTTCTCGCTCATTGCCGCACGCGTGACTCGACGCCAAACCACCAACTGGTATAAGACGCTCGAAATCAATCGCGGCGAGGAGTCGTTCATCGGCAACCAAAACCCAGTAGTCACCGCAGAAGGACTGGTGGGCAAGATCGATGTCACAGGCAAGGAATTTGCCACGGTGATTTTGCTGACCGATGAAAAATGCCAGGTCTCGGCGAAGATCGAAGGATCGCCCGAGGTCGGGATTTTGAGCGGTCGACGTTCCGACTACGGTGATCCGCCGATGCTCTCCCTGCGATTTTTGTCCAAGAAGGCCAATCTAAAAGCTGGCCAAAGGGTCTTTAGCAACGGCAGGGGTGGCATCATCCCCGCCAACATCCTTTTAGGAACCATTGAATCGGTCGAAACCGGTGCCCAAGATTCCGAAGCTCTCGTACGCCCCGCCGTGAACTTCAATGACTTGGTTACCGTATTCGTCATCCCCTCCGCGAATTAGTAACCCCAGTTCATCGTGATTCGCTACGATTGTTTTTACTGCTGACGGTCTTTCTCTGCGCTTCGGTGACGGTGCCTTTGCCGGTCATGTTTTTTTACGCACTCATCGGCGGCTTTTTGTGGGATGCGCAGTGTTCTCTCAGTGCGATGAAAGTGGATCCGTATGTCTATCCCGATCCCGTGCCGAGCCTGCGTTTTGGCGTATCGATTTTGCTTTTCGGCCTCACGGGTCTGTTCATGCACGGCTTCCGACCGCTCTTTCTGCAAGGAAAATGGTATCTATCCGCCTGCCTGACCGGAGCGGCGACGTTTTTGTTCTGCGCGGGAGAATACTTGCTGATCGACTTCGCACGCGGTTCTTTCACCTTTCACAGCAAGGTGTTTCTTCAATGCTTTTACACCGCGCTGTTTAGCATTGTCGTCTCGCCGCTGATCTTTGCCATGCTCTTCCAAGTCGCCAAATGGTTCCACTATGCGGTGATTCCAGGCAACAAGGAGAAAAAAATGTATCTATCGTAAACCACCATGGAGTATTCGTATCGCTTCCGTCTCTACCTGCTCACCGCTCTGGTGTTGCTGGGTTTTGGCATGCTTTTGCAACGACTCCACCAAGTGCAGATCATCGATTCGCAAAAGTA